>JBATND010000319.1:0-2724 GCA_049290175.1 Flavobacteriales bacterium
CGCCCAACTCGGGGAGCCCGTGCGCGTGCCTGTGCGAGTTGGGCTGCGACTTAGCCGTGGCGGCTTTTTGGCTCCACCTTTTTGCCGCCAAAAAGGTGGAAGATGTCTTCACTTCGACGCCGATGACTTTCCCCCAGCGAACCGAAACGCAACCACCAACCAACAGGCGGATAACTTGCCCGGCAAATCCGCTTCAATGGCATCGCACTTCCTTCCCGATGAGCAAGGCTCCACCGAACGCCCCGGTTTGATCTTCGGACTCGGCATCTTCAGCTTCATCAATACAGGGCTATTCCTGCTGGCCTATGGTCTTGGCATCTTCGGCATGCTCGCCTTGCAGCAGATGCCTTTGGAAGAAGTGAGCGGCATGTTCGACCAAGCGCGCGCGCTCATGCCCGAGGGTGATGCAGAGCAGATCGATGCGATCGTTCCCATCCTGCATGCGAGCGGCGCGCTCCTGATGGTCATCCTCTTCGTCCGGACGCTGCTCCGGCTCATTGGCGCGGTGGGCATTTGGCGCGGGCGTAAGAGCGGCTTCTACCTCTACGCAGCGGCGCAGCTGCTCGGCATCTTCGCGCCGCACATCGTTCTTCCTTGGAGCATGCTCGGGATCATGGGGCCGCTGCTCGCCGTGATCACCACTGCGGCCTACGGCAGTCAGTTGAAACGGATGCAATGACGGCATGGAAACGGTGGCTGCTTGGGCTGGCGGTCCTTTGCGCGGTGCAGGGCGCTCATGCACAAGCAGCGGCGCCGCTCGTGGTTGGGGAGACCCGCACGCTGCATTCCGCAGTGCTCAGTGAGGAACGCGTCCTCAACATCCGCTTGCCGCTGAACTACGCGCCCGATAGCTCGGCACGCTTCCCGGTGGTGTATGTCCTCGATGGCGGGCTCGATGAGGATTTCCTGCACCTCGCGGGCCTCGTCGATTTCGCCAGCATGCCGTGGATCAATTGGCTGCAACCGAGCATCGTCGTGGGCATTGCCAACACCGACCGCAAGCGCGACTTCACGCATCCCACATCCATCCCCAAGGACAAGGAGCAATTCCCCACAACGGGCGGCTCGGCGAACTTCATCCGTTTCCTAGGCGATGAGCTTCTTCCGTTCATCGACTCCTGTTATCGCACGAGCACGGATCGTTTGCTCATTGGGCAATCCCTCGGGGCACTGCTCGCTGCGGAGGTTCTTGTGGAACGGCCAGCGCTCTTCACGCGGTACATCGTGGTGAGTCCGAGCCTGTGGTGGGACCATGGTTCTGTGCTGAAGCGCGAACCCGCATTCTTGAAGGATCCGTCAACAACGCCCAAGCAGGTGTGGGTCGGTGTAGGGAAGGAAGGGAAGGAGATGGTGAAGGGAGCGAAGAGCCTCGCCCGCCTGCTGCGGCGGAATGCGCGCATCAAGGTCCAGCTGGAAGTGATGCCGCGCCATGATCATGGCAACATCCTGCATCAGGCGGTATTGGATGCCTTGCGCTGGATGAAGGAGAGCGAGTGAGCGGCTGCGGATCACAGCACGCCCATGGGCACGCGTTCGCCGCGGCGGCCATCGCACTTGCGCACGGTATGGCTGCTGGCGCAGGAGCACAGCAAGCAGAGGATGGTGAGCAGGAGCAGGGCTTTCATGCTGAAGCAACGCAGGCAGGTGGCTGCTGCGTGTGTAGTGCGTGTGGATGGATGAAGTTGCGGCAGGCAATTCGAGGCGGGCGCAGAGAGGAATTGTATGATGCTGATGTTGTGAAGTGGAAATCTACTTGAGCTCTGGCACGCATATCGTCGTTGGCCTTGGCCATGGCGCTAGTGAACGTGCGAAACCTGAGAGCTTCCACTCACTCCTCCTCGTAGTAGTAAGAGTGGTCGATGCCTTTCATGTACATCTCCCGGCTGTCGATCTCGTCGGTGAGGGCGTTCTTCAACAGCTTCTTCAGCAGGCGGTCATCCACCGCGCTTTGCACTATCGCGTTCATGTAATCCTTCTTGCCGATCCGGCTCCAGTCCACACATCGCTTCAAGCGCTTCTTCAGGATCAGGTCCAGCCAGATGCGTGTGCTTCGGCCGTTGCCTTCCATGAAGGGGTGGGCCACATTCATCTCCACGTACTTGGCCACGATCTGGTCGAAGCTGTCCTCGGGCATCGCATCGATCTGCTGCAGGGTGGCCCCGAGGAAGTGCGACGTCGCGAACTGGAAGCCGCCCTTGGAGATGTTCTTCTGCCGGATCTGACCGGCGAAAGGGTAGAGGCCACCAAAGAGGTAGGCGTGGATCTGCCGCAGGCCCTTGGCGGTGCCCACCTCCATGCTGTGGATGAGTCCGCCTTCAAAGAGTGCGTATGCCTTCTTCTTGCTTTGTCCGTCGAGGCTGTTCTCGCTGTAGAGGAACCAATCGAGGAACCGTGTTGCTTTGTTGTTCGGGAAGTGCTTGGCCAAGGCGACGATGCCATCGCTGTCCAGCGTGTCGGTCAGGTACTTCTTCCGGTCAGCAGCGGTCAATTTCAGTCTGTGAGTGCCACTCACGAACTGGACTTCCTCCTTCAGGAGCTTGCGTTTGAGCCAGCGCCAGTAGTTGCCCGCCTTGGTGTGGTCGTCCTCTTCATTGAGCACGCCGACGATATCCACCACCGAGAACCACCACTTGGCCTGCTCCTCGTCCCACACGGCGCGCACCTCGCGGTCGTCGAAGAAGCGGATGGAGATCTTGGTCATGTGGGTGTGCTAACGGGCTGGAC
>JBATND010000320.1:0-15115 GCA_049290175.1 Flavobacteriales bacterium
GCATTTACAAGGAAAGAGAACGGCTCCGCAGGTGGCTCGAGCTCGTTGCTAGAGCTCATGGCAAGCGTATCGAGCGCCTCTCATACGTACTCCTATCCGATAAGGCGTTGCTCGATTACAATCGGCGCTACCTGAAGCATAACGACTATACGGACATCATCACCTTCGATCTTGGAACCGGATCAGGCGTGAACGGCGAAATGCTGCTGAGTCTAGATCGGATTCGCGAGAATGCAAGAAGCTTCGGCGTGTCGCAACAGCATGAGCTGCGCCGGGTAATGGTGCATGGCTTGTTGCACCTGTTGGGACACAACGATAAAGCGCCCTCCGAACGCAGAGCCATGTCTGCGCTGGAGGACGCTTTCTTGTTGAAGTTCTAGTTTCCTCGCATCAGCGCTTCGACTTGCGCTCCTCGAGAATTGCAGCAGCGGCGCCCTGCACCATTTCTGCCTTGGTCTTGACGTCGGCCCATTGCGTTGACGCACCCGGGTCATTCACCGTGCCCAACATGCTTTCCAATTGGCCGAGCGTTTTCTCCATTCGCGCCTTCATGGCGCTCTGCTCAACGGTAGCCTTGGTCGCATCCGAACCAATCTCCCTATTCAAATGAGCCACTTCACGGCTCAGGAGGCCATAAGACTCTTTCAGGCTCGCACTAAGGGCCTGCACTTGATCAGACGAATAGGCGGCCACCGCAGAGCCTCCCTCGGTTTTCTGTTGTGCTTGTGCTCCGATGGCAAATGCTGCCATGGCCATCAGGGTGATGATCTTCTTCATGGTTCGTTGGTTGGGGCTGTGAAGTTCTGACTTTTTGTTCAGGTCGCGTCTCTTAAGACGTTCCTGCTTTCCGGATTAGTTGCCCGCGAATCCGTCGATTGCTGGACTCTCCCCGTTACTTTGCAGTTAGACAGCCTGCCCGCAGAGGCGAATCGACGAAATGGAGCGCTCATACGACATCATTATTGTTGGGGGCGGCCACGCAGGCTGCGAGGCAGCAGCGGCGGCGGCTAACCTCGGCTCTCGTGTACTCATGGTCACCATGAACATGGCGGCAATTGGCCAAATGAGCTGCAACCCCGCCATGGGAGGAGTGGCTAAGGGTCAGATTATCAGAGAGATAGATGCACTCGGTGGCTATAGCGGAATTATCAGCGATCAGAGCGCGGTTCAATTTCGCATGCTCAACCGAAGCAAAGGTCCAGCCATGTGGAGCCCCCGCACTCAAAATGACCGCACGCGATTCGCTTGGGGCTGGAGAAAGACCCTCGAAGACTTAGAGAATGTGCATCTGGTGCAAGACACCGTTGTTCGATTACTGCACGATGTCGGGCCTGTCCCAAGTATCATTGGGGTGGAAACAGGGCTTGGCAACAAGATTCATGCACGCGCGGTAGTGCTCACGAGTGGCACCTTCATGAATGGTGTGATGCACATCGGCGAAAAGCAATTCGGCGGCGGGCGGGCAGGCGAGGGAGCGAGCCATGGAATTACCGAGCAGCTTGTTGAGCTTGGATTCGAGGCCGGCCGGATGAAAACCGGCACCCCACCGCGCATTGACGGTCGCAGCATCGACTACAGCCAACTCGAGGAGCAGCCAGGAGACGTCTTGCCAGGCAAATTCAGCTTTTCGGAATCCACCTCTCCGCTTGCGAATCAGCTAAGTTGCTGGATAGCCCACACCAGTCCTAGGGTTCACGAGATTCTACGAACTGGGTTTGATCGCAGCCCGATGTTCAATGGCCGAATCCAAGGGGTGGGTCCTAGGTACTGCCCAAGCATCGAGGATAAGATTGACCGGTTCGCCGACAAGGAGCGGCATCAGATATTCGTTGAGCCGGAGGGGTGGGATACCGTGGAGACCTACATCAATGGGTTCAGCACAAGTCTGCCCGAAGACGTTCAAGTAGCAGCTTTACGACAAGTGCCTGGTTTCTCCCGTGCAAGGTTCTTCAGGCCCGGATACGCTGTGGAGTACGACTACTTCCCGCCCACCCAGCTCTCTCATACTCTTGAAACGAAGGGCGTCTCCGGCTTGTACTTCGCTGGGCAGATCAACGGAACAACCGGGTACGAAGAGGCGGCGTGTCAAGGCTTGGTGGCTGGCATCAATGCGCATCTAAAGCTGAAGGATATGGCACCCTTCGTGCTGAAACGAGACGAAGCTTATATCGGGGTACTTATAGACGACTTGATTACGAAGGGTACCGAAGAGCCATATCGCATGTTCACCAGTAGGGCGGAATTCCGAATTCTCCTGCGACAAGACAACGCTGATATCCGGCTCACTCCACGCTCACACGCCCTAGGCCTGGCTTCTGATGAAAGGCTTCGTCGGGTAGAGAGGAAACAGCACTATGTCGAACAGCTCGGTGGTTGGCTTAGACGAGATAGCGCCGAGGCCGACAAGGCCAATGCAGTGCTTGTTCCACGTGGAACAAGTCCCGTAAAACAGAAGGTCAAGCTCTTCGATTTACTTCTGCGTCCTCAGCTTGGTTATCAAGATATTCGCGACCTCTCTCTTGGACTTGCTCAACTCGAGAACTCTTTCGGCAACCTCCGAACTGAGGTAATCGAACAGCTAGAAATTGACACCAAGTACGAAGGCTACCTCGGCAAGGAGCGAGAAATGGCGGCCAAGCTTAGCCGGCTAGATGAGGTTCCTTTAGAGGCCGATATGGAATATTCCCGGTTGACTTCATTGTCCTTCGAGGCTCGTCAGAAACTGCAGCAAATCAAGCCAACCACCCTTGGCCAAGCGTCTCGAATTAGCGGGGTTTCTCCCTCTGACCTCAGTGTGCTTATGGTTTATCTGGGCCGTTAACTCTAAACCGTTCCACGTGGAACAACGCTCTTTTGGAAAAGGTCACCACCTGCCCGGTCTGCAACTCTGCTTCAGCCACGCCAGCATTAACCGTAGCCGACTTCTTCTTCACAGAAGAGAGCTTCACCCTGGTTGACTGCTCCCAATGCGGCTTCCGCTTCACGAACCCAAGGCCTTCGCAATCTGAAGTCGGGCGCTATTACCATTCCGATGGCTATCTGTCTCACAGTACAAACAACAAGGGTATAACCGCCAGTATCTACCGTATCCTGCGCCAATGCGCACTTGGAGCCAAGTTGTCCATCGTCCGCAGATTCTCCTCAGCGACCCCCCTCTTAGATATAGGCTGTGGCACGGGATCCTTCCTGCAATATGCCCAAGCGCAGGGGTTCTCGGTTTCCGGAGTAGAGCCCGGCGAGGCTGCCCGGAACGAAGCCCTTAGACTGTGCGGACCCAACATATCAAAACGCCTCGATGAACTACCAACAAACACCTCCTCCTTCTCTGCTATAACGCTCTGGCACGTGCTAGAACATCTCGATAACCTTGGTGAATACTTGGCCCGCGTAAAGTCGCTGCTCTCTCCTGAGGGGCGAGTCTTCATCGCAGTTCCCAACCGCTCATCGTGGGATTGCGACTATTATGGCCCCTTTTGGGCTGCCTGGGACGTTCCTCGACACTTCTGGCATTTCCGCAACCAAGACATTTCTCGCCTGCTTGAGAACCATGGTTTCAAGCTCGAGGAGACACGAAACATGTGGCTCGACGCATACTTCATCTCTCTGCTGAGCGAGAAATACAAAGGGCGCGCTCCCTGGTTTGCGTGGCCACTGGCTGCCATCCGGGGTACCTACTCAAACCTCCTTGCCGCACTCAAACTCCGACCAACCTCGAGCACCTTATTCATCGCTAGGCTTGACACCAACCCAGCCTAACGGTGCCAGCAATCCCATCACCAATCATACAGCTTGGGATTCACCCGGTCGATATAAGTAGTGCCGAATTCAGCCGCGACCAACCACAGAGTGTTATACGTAATACTTTGTATATCAGGCTTTTATCGCTGGTATCGGGTTGTTGTACCAAAATGTAGGTGGCGCGCGATGCTAGCCGCCAATCCGCAGGGGTAAATTCGCGGCCAATCAAAAAGAACATGACGACCTCAACTGTATCCGAGTCTCGCATTGAGGATACACTTAAAGCACTGCGCATCGAACAGGACAACAGCGGTGTCTCTACGGGATCCTCTTGGCTGCAAGGAAGTGGACGGCCGATTAGCAGCCACAGCCCGGTTGACTCATCCTTGATTGGATCGGTCCGCGGCGCCAATGAAACCGAATACGACCTGGTCATCCGAACCGCCCAAACCGCCTTTTCCGCATGGCGCACATGGCCAGCTCCTAAGCGCGGCGAAGTGGTACGCCAAATCGGAGACGAGTTGCGTAAGCACAAGCAGGAGCTCGGAAAGCTCGTGAGCTATGAGATGGGCAAGAGCTACCAAGAGGGCTTGGGCGAAGTGCAAGAGATGATTGATATCTGTGATTTCGCTGTTGGCATGAGTCGTCAGCTACATGGCCTAACCATGCACAGCGAGCGCCCAGAACACCGCATGTACGAGCAGTGGCACCCCTATGGCTTGGTAGCGGTTATCACAGCATTCAACTTTCCGGTTGCGGTATGGAGCTGGAATACTGCTCTTGCTTGGGTATGCGGAGACGTTACCATTTGGAAACCCAGCGAGAAAGCCCCCCTTTGCAGCATTGCTTGCCAGAAAATCACTGCTGAGGTATTCTCCCGCAACGGGGTTCCCGAAGGAGTGAGTTGCTTGTTGAATGGATACCGGGATGTGGGAGAGTGGATGAGCAACGATTCACGCATCCCCTTGGTGAGCGCTACTGGCAGTACCCGAATGGGCAAAGCGGTTGGAGCAGCCGTCGGACAACGCCTCGGCCGCTCGCTTTTGGAGCTTGGCGGCAATAACGCCATCATTATCAGCGACAAGGCCGATCTTGATATGTCGTTGATCGGAAGTGTGTTCGGAGCCGTAGGAACCGCCGGACAGCGCTGCACGAGCACGCGCCGCCTCATCATCCACGACACCATCTACGACACCTTCAAGCAGAAGCTCGTGAGCGCATACGGCCAACTCCGCGTTGGAGACCCGCTGAATGAACACAATCACGTCGGACCACTAATCGACCACACCGCCGTGCAGATTTATCTCGCAGCCCTGGAAGCCGCGAAGGAGCAGGGCGCAACCGCAGTTGTTGAGGGCGGCGTGATCACCGGGCCCGGATACGAGAGCGGGTGTTATGTAAGGCCCGCCATTGTAGAGGCCACGCCCGAAATGGCCATTGTGCAAGAGGAGACCTTCGCCCCCATCCTCTATCTGCTCCGATACACAGGAGATGTTCGCAATGCCATTGCCATCCAGAACAACGTCAAGCAAGGCCTGAGCAGTTCTATCATGACCTTGGACATGCGGGAGGCTGAGCGCTTCTTGAGCGCCGAGGGCAGCGATTGCGGCATTGCCAACGTGAACATTGGCACCAGTGGAGCAGAAATAGGCGGCGCGTTCGGCGGTGAGAAAGAGACGGGCGGAGGACGTGAAAGCGGCAGTGATGCTTGGAAAGCCTACATGCGCCGCCAAACGAACACAATCAACTACGGATCAACGCTTCCGCTGGCACAAGGCATCAAGTTCGACATTTGAGGCGTTCTTCGCACATTGCCGCACTTGGCAAACGCCCCAATACATGCTGCCTCGCTCGTGTTTCTTCCTGTTGCTTGTCGCCGCACTCTGCGCATGTGGGAAGAACAAGCCCTCGCCAATCGAGGGGCCTTGGGTCGTTGAGCTCGATCTGGGCGAGACCAAACTCCCCTTCAATTGGGATATCAGGAACGATTCAACGGGTCGAACGAACATCTCCTTTCGCAATGGAGCGGAGAGCATTCTCGCCCAGGATGTCGTCGTTTCGAGGGACTCTGTAAGAATCAAGATGCCCTTCTTCGATTCGGAATTCATCGGAATTATGTCCTCCGACAGCCTTATCCAAGGCGTTTGGGCGAACTATCTCAAGGGCGATGATTATCGCATCCCCTTCATTGCTCGCGCAGGTCTATCGCCCCGCTTTCCTCAGCAATCTCCAGAAGCTGCTGAACGGTTCGCTGGCAAATGGCGCACCTGGTTCAACCCAGAAACCCCTCATGCCTATAACTCCGTCGCCGAATTCCATGCGAATACGAATGGCTCTGTGGTCGGAACCTTCATGACCGAAACAGGAGACTATCGCTACTTGGCCGGCTCCGCCTATAATGACTCTCTCTTCCTCTCGTGCTTTGATGGGTCGCATGCGTTTCTCTTCAAGGCGTTGCTACGCCGCGACTCCTTGATTGGTCATTTCTGGAGCGGGACGCATTGGCAGGAACCCTGGGTTTCGGTTCGGAACGACTCATACCACCTCAGAGACCCCGACTCGCTCTCTTTCATGCGGGAGGGGTATGACCGCGTCGATTTCCGCTTTCCCGATACAGAAGGGGTTGAGCGATCGCCCCTTGACCCGGAATATCAAGGAAAGCCCGTGCTAGTCCACATCATGGGGAGCTGGTGCCCGAACTGCTTGGACGAGACCACGCTCCTGCGCGAGATGCATACGAAGTATGCTCCATCCGGCTTGCGCATCATCGCCGTTGCCTTCGAGAAACACGCCGACCGGGATCGCTCCATGGCTGGCCTTCGCCGTTTCAAGAACTCCTTGAATGTTCCCTACCCGATTCTCTATGGTGGGTTGGCTTCCAAAGAAGAAGCCACACGCAAACTTCCCTTTCTACAGCAGCTGATCAGCTATCCCACCTGCATCTTCATTGGCCGCGATGGCCGCGTTCATCGCATCCGAACAGGGTTCTATGGTCCGGGAACCGGCCAGCATTACGAGGATTACAAACAGGCCCTGGACGAATACCTCAACGAACTCGTTTCCGAACGCTAAACACGGGGTGGGATGCCCTTATTCAGCGCACCGGCTTGTCCACCTGTATTCGGTCGCCCCTGTTCGCAAGTATCCATGCTGTGTGAAACACCAGCTTGGCCCTTGACTCCAACAAGTCGAAGCGAATCTTCTCCACATCATCCCCTGGTTGGTGGTAGTCCTCGTGGACCCCGCTGAAGTAGAAGATGCTGGGAACGCCCTTCCGTGCGAAGTTGTAGTGGTCGCTTCGGTAGTAGAACCGATTCGGGTCATCTTCCGCGTTGAATGTGTAGTCAAGGACGATACCCGCGTGCCGGGCATTCGCTTCCACATTCACCGCATGCAAATCTGAGCTCAGTCGGTCGCTGCCAATGATGTACACGTATGGCGCTGCGGTCAAATGGGCCGAATCGACGCGCCCAATCATATCAATGTTCAGATTCGCAACGGTCTGTTCCAAGGGGAAAACCGGATTGTCGCTGTAGTAGCGCGAGCCCAATAGTCCTTTTTCCTCACCACTTACCGGCATGATCAAAATACTCCTTCTTGGCCCATAGCCCTGCTCGCTTGCACGCATGAACGCCTCAGCAATCTCAATGAGCGCGACTGTTCCGCTACCATCATCATCAGCTCCGTTGTAAACCACGCCATCTTCAACGCCGATATGATCATAATGTGCGGTAATCACGATGATCTCATCTCGCTTGTCCGTCCCCTCGATGAAAGCGAGCACATTCTCTGCCTGAATCCGCGTGTCCTGTGTCTCCCGCACAACTGTAATGCCCGTTTTCGTGACCTTGGCCTTCTTGGGCTTGAGTAGGCCCTTGGCGCCCGCACGTCCGACCATTTGCACGAGTGTCTTCTCTGTGATGTAGAGTGGCTGGATGCCCTTAGCGGCGGGTTGTGCCTGTTCTTCGGCCACTGGTAGCCGCATGCTGGTCCCTCCAACATGAACGAAACCAGTGAGCCGCTCCTTCAACTCTTCCTTCACAACAACGAAAGCGACTTTGAACCCCTCCGCTTTGGCTCCCTCGAGTAGCTGTTGCACTGGTCTGAAACTGCTTGTGCCTGTATCAAGGCTCCGCGCATCAATAACCGCTGCGGTGCGCGAATAATCACCCGCATCAACTGCACGCTCATCTCTTAGCGGCATTAGGCTATTAACCTCCGCGTTCCCCTCCAGTTCTTCAGCGAAATACAACACGTCTTCTGGCCAAGTCAATCGCTCTTTCGCGGTGCGCACCGAAATAGTCCCCTTTCTGGACTCGATCAACTCATAAGGCTGGAAGTAACCCAGCTCCACGCCAGTCCTATTAAGCGGCGGCACCCCGAGACCAATGAAACATTCTTTGAGATAGGCGGCAGCCAACTTCTGACCCTCTTTGCCGGTATCCCGACCCATGAAACTATCACTCGCTAGCACTTCCAAATGCCTCCTGAGATCGGCTTGGTCGATCAACTGAGCGTACTTGCCCGCAACGGTATCCTCTTGCGCGGCAACGTTCTTCGCGAAGAGGAGAAACGCAACCAGAATGCTGGTTCTAATGCTCATTGATACTCTCAATATGCCTCAATCTTCTCTACACGGCGCTGATGCCGACCCGCTTCGAAGTCCGATTGCAGGAACGCGTCAAGTATGACCATGGCTTGGTCTGCGGTAACGAACCGTGCCGGAAGAGCCAAGATGTTCGCATCGTTATGGTTACGACCGAGCTTTGCCACTCCCGGTATCCATGCCAAGGCGCACCGCACTTTTGGGTGTCTGTTCGCGGCGATGCTCACGCCAACACCGCTGCCGCAGATGAGCACACCGAATCTGGCCTGGCCCAGCGCAACCGCATCGGCAACCGGATGCGCGATGTCCGGATAATCCATGCTCTCTCGACTATGCGTTCCGAAATCCTGGCACACCCAACCGAGTTGAGTCAAACGTTCAACAACCTGCTTCTTCAACTCGAAGCCGGCATGGTCGCTGCCTACGGCAATGGCCCTTTCCATGCGGCGAATATACCCGTTGACGAATGGCCTATCATTGAATGAACAACACCCCTGTTCATATCGCTGTTCCATTGTTGGTAATCTCTCAGATCCTCCAGATATCCACAATATCAAGTCCTGCCAGCTCTTCAAACCGTCGATGGCGTTCATAACCTTTCGCCTTCTCAACAAGGAATCCACTTCGCATGCCTTCACTTCCAAAGTCGCATTGTCCACAATGGTTCCAATCCACAACTACCTCGATCGTTGATCGCACAAGCACCTTAGCCTGATTATCAGTGCTTCGCACCTCTCTCAACTGGGAAGTCGATCTTGAAGAGTGGTGAATTACTTTTGATAACCCGATTGAGCTAATCATCGGCACCTGATTTCTCAACCGATCTAACGGGCTATACTACATCATCATCAATTCTTAAAGATTAGATGAAATACAATGCCTTCATAGTCCTGCTATTCCTCTTGAGCATGATGACTGGAGCGCACGGTCAGGATAGCTTGGCACGCTACTACCACCCGAATGGGCAAATAAGCAGCGAAGGAGGGCTGATGGATGGCAAGCCCGATGGCTGGTGGCGCAATTACCGGGAGGATGGTGTGATTCGTTCGGAAGGTGGTCGCATTCAGGGCAAGCTTGATAGCATCTGGCGTTTCTATGATGCGAAGGGCCGCCTAGAGACGGAGATTTCGTACAGGAATGATCAGAAACAAGGCTTGACCAGGCAATTCGACACGCTAGGGATGGTGATGAGCGAGATGCCTTATGACAGCGATTTGCGGGAGGGCATGGCCGTGTACTACCATGCTTCGGGGAATAAGCACAAGGAGGTGCCGTACCGTTCTGGTCGTGAAGAGGGCAAGGGTCAGGAGTTCGCGGAGGACGGCCGTGTGATCGCGATACTGCATTATGGTGCGGGTTTGCTTCGAAGGCGGGAAGAAATCAACCATATTGATAAGCGCGGACTGAAGCAGGGGCCATGGAAGGAGTTCCATTCGAACGGGAAAGTGAAATGGGAGGGTGGGTTCCTGGATGATAAACGACACGGCATCTTCAAGGAATACGATGCACTGGGCAATCTGAAGGAGTTGATTAAATACGATGGCGGCGTGGTTGACACCGGGGCTGCAGAGAAACTCACGGTAGAGATCAAGCGCACATTCCATCCGAATGGGAAGGTGTCCTCACTGGGCAGCTATTCCAAATCCGGCAAGCGCGAAGGGCTCTTCAAGGAATTCGACTTGAAAGGAGATATCACAGGCGCCAAGATTTTTCAAGGCGACCAGCTCGTGAGCGAGGGAATGGTGAACAATGTCGGCATGCTGCAAGGGCCGTGGGTGGAGTATTTCAGTTCTGGTGAGAAACGCGCCGAAGGCAGTTATTCAGACGGCAAGAAGGAGGGAGAGTGGTCGTTCTACCATCGAAGCGGGAAAGTGGAGCAGCGCGGGAAGTACGCTGCAGGACTGCCACAGGGCCAATGGACCTGGTACTACGAAAGCGGAAAGATGCACCGTCAGGAGAGTTACCGGCGAGGCAAAGAAGATGGCTCCTCGGTTGAGTATGCGGAAGATGGCCAAGTGATTACGCAAGGAGAGTACATCGATGGACGTCGCGAGGGCAAGTGGTTCTATGAAGTGGGTGATCACAAAGAAGAGGGCACCTATAGGGATGGCTTGAAGGACGGCCTTTGGAACTACACCTATGGCGACGGCAAGCGCTATTTCACCGGCGCATTCCAGAACGGAGAGCCCGATGGCAAGCACAAGTGGTTCTGGCCGAATGGCCGCTTGCGCATGGAGGGCAAGTATTCGGGTGGTTTGGCCCAAGGCGAGTTCGTGCATTACGATGAGGCTGGGAACGTCATCACCGTGGTTCGTTATCGTGATGGAGCCGAGATCAGGATCGATGGAGAGCGTGTGCCCCCGCCCTATGAGCCGGGCGCGTTCAATCCGTGAAGTGGAAGGGCATGGGCAAGCGCGTTGGGAAGCAGAAGAGCAGGCCGGAAGAGTTCGAGGAGCTCCAACGCCGGTACGACGACTTGCTCAATGGAAACCTGGCCGGCATTTTCCGCACCACCCTAGAAGGACGGTTCGTTGAGTGCAATGATGCCATGGCGCATGTGCTCGGTTATGACGACAAGGATGATCTGATGGCGCACAACGCCAGCGCGCTGTACTTCACGGCTGAGGACCGGACTCGCTATATCGATGAGCTGAAAAGGACGGGGAGGCTCGTGAACTTCGAGATCCGCTTGCACCATAAATCAGGCAGTGAAGTGCATGTGCTGGAGAACGTGTACCTCGACCATGCTGCGAGTGGCGAGACGACCGTGCTCGGCATGCTCATGGATATCACGCCCATCAAGCAGGCGCAGGAAGCGCAGCGCAAAGCGGCAACCAGTTATCGGAACCTGGTTGAGCGCATGCATGATGGGGTATTGCTTGTTCGCGACGGCCTTGTTCGCTACGCCAATCCGGCGGCAACCAGGATCCTTGGTGCAGACCCGAATGGAAGGGCGCCCTCGGTGTCTTTTCATCCGGAAGACCGGACCAATGTGGATGAGGCATTGACGCGAGCCTATTCGGGCACCGAAACGGAACTTGTCGTTCGATTGAAGCGCAGTGAGGCACAGGAACTCCTCATGGTTGCTGGCTCAACCACGCTTGATGGTGAACCCGCGATCCAGATCACCATCCATGATCAGGCCTCGCGCGAACGTGTGATTCGCGAGCGTGTGCAATTGCAGATCGCGCAGGAGGTGAATGCCGTTCTACGAGAGGAGATCGAGATGCATCGGCGAACCCAAGAAGAGCTGCGACATTCACGGCGGTTCGCGCGCAGCCTGATCGATAGCTCATTGGATATGATCATGGCCGCCGACAAGGAGGGGCGTGTAACGGAATACAATCCCGCGGCCAGCATCCGGTTCGGATATGAAGCAGAGGAGGTGATCGGCAGGGACACGCGCATGCTTTACGCCGACCCCTCCGAATACATGCGCGTGCAGCAGGAGCTGGACAAATACGGCGCGTACACGGGCGAGGTGCGCAACATGGACAAGTTCGGCCGACCGTTCATCTCTTTCCTCGCCGCCTCGAGGCTCTTCGATGAAAAGGGCGAGCTGATCGGTGCCATGGGTGTTTCGCGAGACATCACGCGCATGAAACAGGACCAGGAGGCGCTCCGAGCGAGTGAAGAGCGCTATCGCGACCTGTTCGAGAACGCTACCGACCTTATTCAGAGCGTGCGGAACGATGGCCGCTTCGAGTACGTGAACAATGCGTGGCGCGCCGTGTTGGGATACTCGGAAGATGACCTGCTCCAGCTCAACATGTGGGACATCATACATCCCGACCACCGTCGGGTTTGCAATGACTTGTTCTCACGCGTGATCTCCGGCGAGGATGTCGGCATCATCAGCACGGTGTTCTTGGCTAAGGATGGCAGTTGCATCTCGGTGGAGGGCACGAGCAACTTGCGCAAGCAGGAGGGCCGTCCTGTAGCTACCCGCAGCATCTTCCGGAACGTCACGCACGAACGCGCAGCCCGCCAAGCCGTCGAAGGCCATCAGGCCAAGATGCGCGCGCTTTTCGAGAGCAGCGAGCACATGTTCTGGTCTGTTGATTCCGGCTTGCGCCTCACCTCATTCAACAAGGGCTACGCCGACATGATCGAGCGGCTGTATGGCGTGAAGCCAGAAGTGAACACCGATCGCGACCTGCCGCGCAAGGAATTCGCCAGTGCCGAATACCACGCATTCTGGGCTGCCAAGTATGCCGAGGCCTTCGGCGGGCGCACGCTCCGTTTCGAGACCGACCGCATAGACAAGGATGGAAGGCGCGTCTGCAACGAAGTCTTCATCAGTCCGGTATTCGGACAAGAGGGCAAAGTGGAGGAGGTCTTCGGCATCGGACACGAGATCACCGAGCAGAAGGTCGCCGAAGAAACCGTGCGCGAGCAGGCGGCCCGCCTCAAAGCCATCTTCGAGAGCTCGGCGAACATGATGATCTGGACGCTGGACCGCGACTTCCGACTCACCTCATTCAATGGGCACTTCCAGCAGAGCATCGCGCAGATACACGGCATCGAATTCGGCCTTGGCGACGACTTCGTGGAACGCATGGCCCCACGCGTGAAGCCGGGCCTGGCCAAGCAACTGATTGCACGTTATGCCGCAGCGCTTCGCGGGGCCCCTCAGCAATTCGAGGTGGAGCTCACCGATTTGCGCGGGGATCCGGCATGGGTGGAGAATTTCCTCAACCCCATCGTCGTCGATGGCACCGTGAGCGAGATCTCGTGCTTGGCCTATGGCATAACGGATAGGAAAGAGGCACAGCGTGATCTGGAGCAGAGCCTGGCGGAAAAGGAAGTGCTGCTGAAGGAGGTCCATCACCGCGTGAAGAACAACCTGCAGGTGATCAGCAGCATCACCAAGTTGCAGGGTGAACGCGATGGCATCGATCCCAAGGTGCGCGAGATGCTGCACCATAGCCGCGACCGCGTGCGCAGCATGGCACTCATCCACGAGAGCCTGTACCAGAACAAGCAATTCAGCAGCATCGACCTCTCGGAGTACATCGATGGCCTTGCGCGGAACCTGCTGCTCAGCTACAGCACATCGGGCCGCGTTGCGCTTGACTTGGACCTGCGCCCGGTACACCTCAGCATCGATCAGGCCATGCCCTGCGGCCTCATCCTCAACGAGGTGATCAGCAATGCGCTCAAGCACGCCTTCGCCGATGGCCGAAAGGGCACGATCACCATCGCGCTGCGCATGGAGAAAGAACAGGTTCGGGTAGAGGCAAGGGACGATGGGGCGGGGCTTCCCGAGGGCTTCGACGAAGAGCGTGATGGCGGCCTGGGCCTTGAGCTCATCGGGTTGCTCACTGCGCAGCTCGATGGCCGCATGGAGCGCAGCAGCGAAGGCGGGGTGAGCTATTTACTTACTTTTGAACGGGTTAACCCGAAAGCACATGGCGCAGACGAACGTACTGGTCGTTGAAGACGAGAGCATCGTGAGTAAGGACATCCAGCACAGCCTGAAGAAGCTGGGATATCATGTCGTGGGGGCCGCCAGTACCGGCGAACAGGCCGTGGCGTTGGCCAAAGAGCACGTGCCCGACATCATCCTCATGGACATCATGCTCAAGGGAGAAATGAGCGGAATCGATGCGGCAGAGGCCATCCGCAAAGAGGCCAACATCCCGGTGATCTTCCTCACGGCCTACGCCGACGAGAGCACATTGGCCAAGGCAAAGGTGACGCAGCCCTACGGATACATCATCAAGCCCTTCAAGGAGATCGACATCCACACGTCGATCGAGATGGCCCTGTACAAGCACAAGAAGGAGACCGAGGTGCTCAAGGAGCGCGACATGCTTTATGCCCTCGTCGAGAACAAGGACAGCAACAAGGACATCCTTTTCGTGAAGAGCAACAGCCGACTGGTGAAGCTCAACACCAAGGACATCTACTTCGTGGAGGCGCTGAAGGATTACGTGGTGATCAACCTGCTGAATACGCGCTACACCGTACACAGCACCATGAAGGACATCGAAGCGAAGCTGCCCGAGAACGAGTTCCTGCGCGTGCATCGCAGCTTCATCGTTCGCGTGGACAAGATCACCGCCATCGAACAGCCCAACCTCATCCTCGAGAACGACAAGAAGGTGATTCCTATCGGCGGCAGCTACAAGGATGACCTGGCGAAGAGGTTGAATCTGGTGTAGGGGTTTCCACCGATTGCACCGATTACACCGAAGGGGGATTGGAAAGCGGGCTGTACCCGGCTGATTTCACCGATGATCCACTACAGCACGCGACGCCGAATCTCGAGGCTTGACGCACCGAAGTTCAGAAGCAAGCCGCGCTTGCAGCGAATGGCCTTCAGGTAGTTGATCAACTGCGCATCGTCGGCGCCGGTCATGGTTGATATCGCCTTCAGCTCGACGCTGATGTTCCCATGACAAACGAAGTCGGAGCGGAAGCGGGTTTTCAGGAGCTTGTCCTTGTAGTGAACGAGGAGCTGGGTCTCGCGTTGATAGGGAATCCCGCGTTCGATGAATTCAAGCTCGAGCGCCTCCTGGTACACGCTTTCAAGGAAGCCGGGAACCAGCACTTTATGCACCTCTATCGCAGCACCTATGATGGCATAGGTCTCTGCGTCATGCGGATGATTCGACATGCCACCAATCTACATATCGCGGCCGCCCGTCCGCGCAGCGACCGCTTTTCGGCCCCGAGCCTTCGGTGAAATCGGTGCAATCGGTGGCCTCTTCCTACATCATCCCCAGCGTTCTTCTCGATTCAATCGGTGTAATCGGCGGCCCCTTA
>JBATND010000321.1:0-2710 GCA_049290175.1 Flavobacteriales bacterium
GCTATGGAAGCTGATGGACGGCGACCAGTACAGCGAGGCCCGAGCAACGGGCGCCATAGCCAGAGACCGCTTGGCGCTGATGCCCTACCTGTGGGGGATGAAGGGCAAGCGCGTGCTGGTGGTGATAACGAACAAGAACGGCGACAGGCTGTTGATGGGCAGCCTGAAAACACCAGCGATGGTGCGGGTGACGCGGCGCAAGACCGGCGATGGCGAGCAGATGGAGAGCGAGCGCAACGACTACGACATCGAGTTCGTGCTTTCCAGCCGGCTTCCGGTGCCCTTCTACCAGGGCGAGGTGCCCGAGCCCACGCAAGCGACCTGCCCTAACCTGTGCGAGCTGCTGGATGATGCGATCATACTGGGGGGCGGCGGCGATGCCAGCGCGGTGACCGATTGCCTGAGCCCTGAGCAGGCGGCGGTGCTTCTGGAGGCGCTTGGCGGAAGCAGTGGCGAATGTCCCACGCTGTGCGAGCTTATTGAATCGGCTTTCAGCAGCGGCACCAGCGGCATGCAGCTCACGGTGGGCGCGGTTACCGATGCCGTGCCACAGAGCGGGACCATCAATGGCAGGCTGTACTACTTCAACGATGCGTGGGGGCCGCTTGAGAACTACGCAGAGGCGTATTGGGGGGGCAGTAACTGGGTGTGTACCGATGGCGTGATCTATTGGATCAGCTACGACGATGTGGCTACGCCCGATCTGGTGACCACCTGGGAGGGCGAAGGATCACCGCTGCCAGTTTGGTCGCTGAGCAACAGCGGCGCAGAGACCATTGCTAACTGCGTGGCGCCTGAGTTTGTGGCCGCGCTGATTGCCGCGCTTGGAGGAAGTGCTGAAGGCGGAACGGTGCTGATCCGCAATGCGGCGGACAGCGCCACGCTTGCCGAAGTGGATGCCGGAGAGCCGTGGATAGTGCCGCCGATCCGCATCCCGTACATCGACGCGAATGGCGATACGCAGGTGCTGCTGGTGTATGTGGATGGCATCGACGACGATGAGCTCACGGTAACCAACACGGCGCCACCGCCGATCCCGCGCTTCAGGGTATTCGCGACGAACGGAACCACCCCTATTGCGGCGAAGGACATCACGGACCCGAACGTGAGTGTGCCGCAGAGCGTGCGGAAGTTCAAGGATGAGAACAACGACTCGCAGGTGACGGCTGCAAGCGACACGGAATTCTCGAGCGGCACACTGCGCGCCGCAGATGAGACACCGCGTAGGCAGATCTTCGTTGGCGGCACGGGCACCGGCATCTACGCTACAGAAGGTCGATTGATCGCGGACACGCTGCCCGCGATACCGCGCAAGGTATCCTTCGACTTCGAGCAGTACAGCAACAGCGTGTTCCTGACGGTGCGCGCTGACTTCGCGGACACCTACACCGTGACGGCCAACGATGGCAGCAGCGGCACCATCACCTTCAGCAAGAACGGCGGCGCGTTCGCGGCATTCAGCAGCCCGCTGGTACTGGCCAATGGCGATACGATTGAGGTGCGCCGCACAACCACCAGCGCGGCGGGCTGGGTAACCATCGCGACAGCATGAGCACGGTGATCGTTGCGGCCAAGTCGCGCATCACGGCGCCGAGCATACTCGGCAGCCTTGCGTGCTATTACGACTTCACCGATGCCGCCACGATGACCCAATCGACGGCAGGCACTGGCGCCGCGCCGGGCAATGGCGATCCGGTGGGCTTCGTCAACGACCAGAGCGGCAACGGCTATCACATCGCTGCGGCGAGCAATGCCGAGCGCCCCATCTATCAGACGGGCGTTAACAACGGACAGGCCGCCACGCTATTCGATGGCATCAACGATTCGCTTGCAAGGCTGGCCACGAGCAACGTGAGTGCGAATCGGAGCGGACTGACCATCTATGCGTGCGCCAAGCATACTGTGGCGCCAACAACACGTGAGAGCTACCTGCTATTCACGACAGGGGCCAATACGACTGCACGCGTGGAGCAAGGTGCATCGCTCGCGAGCGCCGACCGATTGCGCATCGTTGCCCGACGTGCCAATGCGGATACACCGACAACGATCAACGGAACCATCGCTGTTGGCACAGGCATGACGATCGGAACAGCAGTGGTGAACTACGCAGCCGATACGATGGTGCTGTACACCAACGGCGAGCAAGCGGCAACGGGCACCCCGCCAGGCACCAGTGGCGCAAGCACGGAGAACACGAATGGAAGGATCTATGTAGGCGGCGCAGGTGCTGGCTTCATCAACGCCCACCTGTTCGTGGTGATCGCATTCTGGGCCGCGCACGATGCGGGCCAGAGACGAATGGTGCACGACTGGATAATGCGCAAATGCCGCATCTCGTGACCCGCACGTAACGTAAGGTTCCGAACGGTTGCATGCCGCGCGGCTGTAGGCTTTCGCGCGCATAGAGGGCAGCAAGGCGCGCAATCCGTTCGTAAACGAGGCGCCCGCGCAGCCGGAACATTGCGCCTACTTCGAGGAACCAACACGCGCACGCATGGGTTACGCCACACTTCCGATCCTCACCCTCACACAGGCCGAGCTCGACGCACGGACGACTCCAATCGGGAGCCGTCAACTGGTCTTCAACCTCACCACGGGTGAGCTGCGCCACGGTCGGAGGACCCCGAACGGATCTACTTGGCACCAGTGCGTTCCGGTGGGCCGCGCGGCGCACACGTTCGTTGCAGCCGCCACCACAGGCAACATCACG
>JBATND010000322.1:0-1702 GCA_049290175.1 Flavobacteriales bacterium
GCCCAGCACCTGCGCGACGCGCTGCCCCACGCGACTTTCGTAGCCTTCACTGGCACGCCGGTGTCGGGCGAGGACCGCGACACACGGGCGGTGTTCGGCGACTACATCAGCGTCTACGACATGCAGCAGGCCAAGGAAGATGGCGCCACGGTGGCCATCTACTACGAGAGCCGGCTGGCCAAGCTGGGGCTGAAGCAGGAAGAGCTGCCCGCCATTGATGCCGAAGTAGACGAACTGGCCGAAGACGAGGAAGAAAGCCAGCAGGCGCGCCTGAAGAGCAAGTGGGCGGCGCTGGAAAAAGTGGTGGGCGCGCAGCCCCGCGTTGCCCAGGTGGCGGCCGATCTGGTGGCGCACTTCGAAGAGCGCAACAAGGCCCAGACCGGCAAGGCCATGGTGGTGGGCATGAGCCGCGACATCTGCGTCCACCTCTACAACGAGATCATCAAACTGCGGCCTGACTGGCACAGCGCCGACCCCGAGCAAGGCGCCATCAAGATCGTGATGACCGGCTCGGCCAGCGACAAGGCGCTGCTGCGCCCGCACATCTACAGCGCGCAGGTGAAGAAGCGTCTGGAAAAGCGCTTCAAGAATCCGGGCGACCCGCTGTGCATGGTGATCGTGCGCGACATGTGGCTGACCGGCTTCGATGCACCGTGCGTGCATACGCTCTACATCGACAAGCCGATGAAGGGCCACAACCTGATGCAGGCCATCGCCCGCGTGAACCGGGTGTTCAAGGACAAGCAGGGCGGCCTGGTGGTGGACTACATCGGCATCGCCAACGAGCTGAAGTCGGCGCTGAAGGAATACACCGCGAGCAAGGGCCGCGGGCGACCCACGGTGGATGCGCATGAGGCGTACAGCGTGCTGGCCGAGAAGCTGGACGCGCTGCGCGGCATGCTGCACGGCTACGACTACAGCGGCTTCCTGACCGGCGGCCACAAGACGCTGGCCGGCGCCGCCAACTTCATCTTGGGCATCAAGGACGGCAAGAAGCGCTTTGCCGATCTGGCGCTGGCCATGAGCAAAGCCTTCACGCTGTGTTGCACGCTCGACGAGGCCAAGGCGGTGCGCGAGGAGGTCGCCTTCTTCCAGGCCGTGAAGGTGATCTTGACCAAGCGCGAGCTCAGCCAGCAGAAGAAGACCGACGAGGCACGAGAACTGGCGATCCGCCAGATCATCAGCTCGGCCGTGGTGTCGGAAGAGGTGGTCGACATCTTCGACGCCGTGGGCCTGGAGAAGCCGAACATCGGCATCCTCGACGACGCGTTCCTGGCCGAGGTGCGCAACCTGCCCGAGCGGAATCTGGCGGTCGAACTGCTGGAGAGGCTGCTCGAAGGCGAGATCAAGTCACGCTTCGCCGGCAACGTGGTCCAGAACAAGAAGTTCTCGGACATGTTGACCGACGTAGTGCAGCGCTACCAGAACCGGTCCATCGAAGCCGCGCAGGTGATGGAAGAGCTGGTGCAGATGGCCAAGAAGTTCCGCGAGGCTGCGGCGCGCGGCGAGCAGCTCGGCTTGACCGAAGACGAGGTGCGCTTCTACGACGCGCTGGCCAACAACGAATCGGCCGTGCGCGAGCTGACCGACGAAACTCTGAAGAAGATCGCCCACGAACTGGCCGAGAACCTGCGTAAGAACCTGACCGTCGATTGGTCGGCGCGCGAGAGCGTGCAGGCCAAGCTGCGGCTGATGGTCAAGC
>JBATND010000323.1:0-6603 GCA_049290175.1 Flavobacteriales bacterium
ACCCGGCATGGGCGCGGCCAAGCTACCTGGGTGCATCAGAGTCCTGACCCGGTTTAGACCAAACGTGGCAAGTGGACGATGCTCAGGCCCTCAGCGAATGCTGAGAGTCATGGACGCGCTATCTGCATGCTTGTGGCACCTTGTCCAGCTTCATCCTCCAAAGCGTGGGCGAGCTGCTTCACATGTGGTTCCTTGATGACGCTGTAGTGGTCGCCGGGCAGCACCTTCACATGGAGACCTCCTTGGGCCAAGCCCTCCCAGCCCATCGATTGCGGACCCCACGAATCCTTCGCCTTCAGCACCGTGAGCGAGCCTTTCCACGGCTTCGGCTTGTAAGCCAGCACGGCCCGGTCGTAGGTGTCGATGATATGGAAGTTGCGGAAGCGCGTGGGTACTGTGCCATCGTTGCGCAGGGCGCGCTGCACGATCCAGCGGTAGATCATGTTCTTCAGTGGCGTGTAGAAGCGCTTGTCGGTTTCGATGGCCTTGGCATGCAATGCGGGCGCATAGGTGTCGATCACGGAGAGCATCGGCACTTCGTCGCCGGCCTGCGCGAGTTGCTGCGCCATCTCGAAGGCCACCACGCCACCGAACGAGAAGCCCGTGAGCAGGTAAGGGCCGTGCGGCTTCGCCTGTTTCATCTCACGGATGAAGTGAGCCGCGATCGATTCCACAGTGGTGTATTCGATGCGCTTGCCATCCTCGCCTTGGTGGAAGAAGGCAAAGAAGGGCCTTGTGTTGCCGATGTGCTTCGGGATGAAGTGGCTGGCCTCATCGCCATGCACGCAAAAGAGCGGAAGACCTTCGCCTTCGGGTTGGATGAGCGAGAGGTTCTTCCAATCATGCACGGTGCCTTCGCCCTTGAGCAGCTCCGCGAATTGCGCGATGGTCGGTGCTTCGAAGAGCGACTTCAGCGGCAGCGTCTTGTTGAACTGCTGCTCCACCTGGCCAAGCAACTGGATGCCGATGAGCGAGTGGCCGCCGAGGTCAAAGAAGTCGTCGTGGATGCCGATGTCCGATGCGTTGAGCACTTTGCTCCATATCGCCGACAGCGTGCGCTCGATGTTGTTGCGAGGCGCAACGTGCTCGGCCTTCAGCGCGCTGGTTTGCGCAGTAGGCGATGGCAATGCACGCCGATCGATCTTGCCGTTCGCGGTGAGCGGCAATTCATTCATCACCACGAAACCGGCGGGCACCATGTAGGTGGGCAGCTTCGCGCGCAAATGCTCACGCACGGTGTTGAGCAGGTCATCGGGCGAGCCTTTATGCGCTTCCGATGGGACCACGTAGCAAGCGAGTTGCTTCTCGCCTGGTCCATCCTGACGCGCCATAACCACCTTGTCCTTCACGCCGGGCAGGTCGTTCAGCGCGTTCTCGATCTCGCCCAGCTCGATGCGGAAGCCGCGGATCTTCACCTGTCCATCAGCGCGGCCGATGAAGGCGATGCTGCCATCCGCCTGCCACTTCACGATGTCGCCTGTGCGGTAGAGCTTGGCGCCGCTCTTCCCGCTGAACGGGTCGTCGATGAATTTCTCGGCGCTCAGATTATCGCGTTTCCAATAGCCGAGGGCCACACCATCGCCGCCGGTGTAGAGCTCGCCCTTGCGGCCCACAGGAACAGGATTGCGCTGCTCATCCAGCACGTGCACCGTGGTGTTGTTCAGCGGGAAGCCGATGGGCACGCTGTCGGTGATGCTCGCTTCGCTGTTGATGGGGAAGCAGCAGGTGAAGGTGGTGTTCTCCGTAGGGCCGTAGCCGTTGATGAGCACGTTGGGGCCGAGCGCCTTCAGTGCCTTCTTCACGTGCGGTACGCTCAGCACATCGCCGCCGGTGAGGATGTGCTTCAGGCCACGCAGGCGGTCGAGCTGTTCATCCACCAGCATGTTGAAGAGGCCCACCGTGAACCAAACGCTGGTGACCTTGTGCTTCGCGATGGCGTCGCAGATCTCAGGCAGCGTGGGTTTCTGCTGTGCTTGAAGAACAAGTTTGCCACCATTCAGCAACGCGCCCCAGATCTCCAAGGTGCTCGCATCGAAGCTGATGTTCGAGAGCTGCAGCCAGCAGAGGTCCGGACCGAAGGCCACGAAATTCTGCTCGCGCACCAGGCGCACGATGGCACGATGCGGTACCACCACGCCTTTCGGCGAGCCCGTGCTGCCGCTGGTGTACATGATGTACGCGGGCGCATCGGGTGAGATTTTCGGCATCGTTGCATCGCCGCTTGCCTTCACTTCATCCAAGAAGATGTTCTTCGCGTTGTGCTTCGGCAATGCGTTCGCGAGGTGGCGCTGCGTCAGCATCACCTTCACGTCAGTGTCACTGAACATGAAGCCGAGACGATCGGCGGGATACGCGGGATCGAAGGGCACGAAGCATCCGCCGGCGCGCAGTGTGGCAAGCATGGCCACCACCATGTCGAAGCTGCGGTCCATGCACAGGCCCACGGGCTCGCCGGGCTTCACGCCTAGGCCGATGAGTGCATTGCTCAACGCATGCACGCGCTGCTGCAACTCGCGGTAGTTGAGCTTCTGATCGAGCAATTCCACAGCAATGCGGTCCGCGTGCTTCGCGGCCACTTCATCGAAGAGACCGCCGATGTCCACCTTCGGATATGCAGTCGCGCGGCCGTGCCACTCGGGCTTCGGCATCTGCTGCTCGCCCACGAGTGCCGTATCGCTGATCAGGTCGGCGATGGTGGCCGAGGGAGCCGCGCTTACGCGCTTGATCAAGGCCACGAGCTGGTCCATCCAGCTGCGCACGGTGGCCTCTTCGAAGAGGTCGGTGTTGTAGCTCCACTCGAGCGTCAGGTGTCCTTCGTTGCCTGTTGCGTTCAGGAACAGCTCGAAGTTCTCAAAAGCGCGCGGGTTGCTGATGAAGCGATGTTGCACGCCATCGAAGCCCACCCCATCGTCCATGTTCATGTCGATGTTGAACACCACGGGGCAGAGCGGGATGCGGCCCGGCTCACGCGGAACATTCAGCTTCCGCAGCAGTGTTCCGAAGGTGTACTTCTGGTTGTCGAAGGCATCGAGCACGCCGGTACGACGCGCTTTCAAATGCTCGATAAACGCCTGCTCCTCATCGATCCGGCTGCGCAATGCGAGCAAGTTCACGCAATGGCCCACCAGATGCTTCATGCCGAGGTCGCTCTGGCCGGCAGCGGGCAGGCCAACCACGATATCGCTGTCGCCGGTGAGCTTGTGCAGCAGCACCTCGAAGGTGGTCATGAGCGTGGTGACGAAACTGGCGCCGCTGCGCGTGGCCACTTCCTTCAGGCCGCGCACGAGGTCCTGAGAGAGCAGCAAGTCGAGGCGATTGCCCTTGTAGGTCTTCTGCTTCGGCCGCGTACGGTCGCTGGGCAAGTCGAGACGCGGGATGGGGCCCTTATAGAGGTCGAGCCAATAGCGCTCAACGCTCGCATGGTCGGGGCTCTTCGCGAAGTCGATGGTGGCGAGGCTGTACTCACTGAAGCTGTTCGCTTCCGGGAGTTTCGGCGCGCCGCCGTCCTTCGCTGCGTTGTACAGCGCGCTGATTTCGGCCATCATGATGCCGAGGCTCCAGCCGTCGCACACCACGTGATGACCGCACAATCGAAGCAGGTGCGCATCATTGGCGACCTTGATCAACTGCGCGCGGAAAAGCGGCCCGTTGCGCAGGTCGAAGACGGTGGTCATGTCGGTGCGCGCGATGGCATCGAGTTGCTTCGTGCGTTCCGCTTCGCTCAAGGAAGAGAGGTCGGTGAATGGCAGCTCGAAGCGTACCTCGTCGGTCACCAGCATGCGCGTGCCGCTCGCATTCAGCGTGGCGCGCAGCGATTCGTGGCGTTTCATAAGGGCCAGCATCGCATGCTCCAATGCGTTGCGATCGAGGTCGCCCTTCAGCTCCAGCGATACGCTCTCGTTGTAGGCGCAACTTGCATCAACGCCCATCTCCGATGCGGTGAGCACTTCGCGTTGCGCTTCCGTGGTGGGAATGGCGCGCTCGATGGCCGGGCCCGCGAAGGGGTCGAAATCCACCGGCTGGAACTTGGTCTCGGGGATGAATTTTTCCATGCTATCGTCTAGTGAGCACTACTTCAAAGGGCGGCGCAAGTGAAAGAAATACGCGCTGGGCTGTTGGATGGAAGTTTGGAGTAATTCCCAGCCCTCTTCTGACAGCTGCTTGCACTTGACCAAGGCTGGCGAAAGATCCCAAGAGGCTTTCTTGTCGGTTTTTTCCCCTACCTCCGTTTTGTACCCACCAGTATCTGTCGAGATGAACATCTCGGCAGTTGTAGCGAAGTACAAAATGGTCATGTGTTCATAGCGTTCCTGAGCATTGGCAGGCAGTGCAGAGGTAACGATGAAGAGCGCGACTACAATGACTTTGATCGGGTTCATGGCGGAGGGTTTTGGTCTTGGGTTGTTCAGGCTTCTTCCGTCACAAGCATCATGTACTTCCCTGCCCGCTTCGGGTCTGGCACGAACCACGCGGGCTCGCCTTTCGGCGTTCGGCCCAAGCGTGCACCCGCAACCGGTGCTTCCATCGCGCTAATCACGCGCTCACTCAGCTTGCGTACATGCCCGCCCAGCACGTTGTTCACCGTGGGGATGGGGTAGGTGCGCTCCGGCATGAAGCCGCTCTCGCGAAGCTCCTTGCACGTCTTCTCCACAGTGGCGATGATGAACTCGATATCGGCCGCGGTGTGCGCCGTGGTGATGAAGTGCGGGAAGTCCAGCACGTGCACGCCGTGGTAGCGCATCAGCATGAAGAAGAGTTCGGTGTAGTTCACGCTCTCGTCATACTTCGTCTTGAAGGCGCTTCCGAAATTCACCCAGCGGTAGGGGAGCTGGTACTGATCGAAGAGGCCGTTCACGCGAGCGACCATGTCCTCGGTCACGGTGTTGAGGCGCTCCTGCAACGTGGGCCCTTCGTTCTTCATGTACAGCAATGAGGCCTTCATCGCGGCCATCGTCAGCGGGTGGCGCACGAAGGTGCCGGCGAAGTAGGTCACGCCTGCAGGAGGCACGCTGTCGTCGCCGTATTGCCAATGACCGCCGTCGAGTGCGTCCATCCATTCGCTTTTGCCGATCATGGCGCCAACGGGCATGCCACCGCCGATCACCTTACCGTAAGTGCCGATGTCGGCTTGGATGCCGAAGAGCCCCTGCGTTCCGTTCTGGTGCGTGCGGAAGCCGGTGATCACCTCATCGAAGATCAGCGCGGTGCCATGCTCCTGCGTGATGCGGCGCACTTCGCGGAGGAAATCAACTGGACGGAACTCCATGCGACGGCTCTGCACCGGTTCAACGAGCACGGCCGCGGCTTCGTGGCAACGCTGCTTGATGATCTCGAGGCTTTCCGGCGTGCCGTAGTCGAGCACGAGCATGTTCTGCACGCTCTCAGGCATGATGCCAGGCGCGCCGGGATAACTCTTCTTGCTCTTGCTGCCGCGGATGATCACTTCATCGTTGATGCCGTGGTAGCTGCCGCTGAAGGAGATGATCAAGCTGCGGCCGGTGACGGTGCGCGCCATGCGCATGGCGCCGAGCACCGCTTCGGAACCGGTGTTGCACACGGCAGCACGCTCAGCGCCGGTGAGTTCACACAAGAGCTTCGATACTTCCGCAGCGAGCGGGTGCATCGGACCGATCTCCACGCTGGTGTCGATCTGCTTGTGGCAGGCTTCCTTGATGAAATCGGGCATGTAGCCGAACATCGAGGAGCCGAAGCCGCTGAGGATATCCACGTACTCGTTACCGTCGATGTCCCACAGATGGCAGCCGCTGCTCTTGTCCACCACCACCTGATAGATGAGCTCTTTCGTCTGCGGCTTGAAACCGGTGACCACGCGCGGGTCGGCCATCGGCTTGCGGTTCTCTTGGGTGAAGGCCTTGCTCTTCGCGGTCTTCGCCACGTAGCGCTTCACGAAGGCGTCGAACCACGCGCGCTGCTGCGGCGTCATGTCGTCCACCTTCTCCTTGCTAATACGCGCTTGTGCACCGAAGACTTTTTTCAGTTCCGGTGCGTCTTCCAGTGCGTTCAATGTCCCACCGGCATCCTTGCCGGTGGTTTTCACCGCATCACCGGCAGGCATGCCGGTGACCCCGGCATTCCAATGCGGCAGAATATGGTCCGCCAGCTTGTCAAGGTTCGGCAGCTCCTCGTTCAATTGACGGAACGAGATCTTCACGCCGAACTTCTTGCTCAACGATGTTGCCACCTGCGTGAGGAACAGCGAGTCGAGGCCCATCTCCAGGAAGGTCTCCTCGTTGCTCGCTTCGGCCAGTTCAAGTCCGGAGCTTTCTTCCAGCAAGTGCTTGATCTGTGCGATCAGCGCATCCTTTGGTGAGAGGCTGGCATCAGCGGCGCCGTCGCGCACCTCCGTCTCCTCCCTCACCTCCTTCACCTCCCTTACCACATTCACCGGATCCACCCAGTGACGGATGCGCTCGAAGGCGTAGGTCGGCATGGAGATACGGCAACGCTCTTCGCGCTCGTAGAATTTGCTCCAGTCGATGAGCACGCCGCTCTGCCAGAGGCCACCCACGGCCTTCAGCAGTTGCGTGAGCTCGTTGTTGTTCCCCGCAGAATCGCCCAGCGAGGGCACGGCCGCGTGTTTCT
>JBATND010000324.1:0-6147 GCA_049290175.1 Flavobacteriales bacterium
GTCCTCAAGGAAACCCACCTCAGCGAGTGCCTGCCATTCAAATCTGCCCCACGTATTTTCGTTCGATATGCCGCGTCCATATTGGGCTTATCCTATGTTCGACCAAGGCTTAACCGGACAGCAGTGATCTGAAACAATGAAGCTTACCTCATTGCCAAATAGTAGGAAAAGATAAAAAAAGCGAATGCTAACAGCACCTAAACGCCAGCAGGCCCTCAGCGCTTCGATCGAAAGAGAAGTGGTAAACTTGAATGATCGGAGCTTCGAGGCTGGTCCCGGGAAACCTGCCGGCGTTTAGCTGCGGCCCGTTGAGCGCAAGTGCTCGCCAAGCCTCGCACCAGCGCTCAACTCAAGAATGACCACCGCTAATAGGGAGCACGTGGAAATCTCCCCCACGGGGCTTGTTTATGTCCTCGCCCTCCCCCACTTTCGCCCCATGGCGGCGCGATGGACCGAACTCGCTGCTGCCCCAAACACATGAGCAAGAAAGAGAGCATCGAGTGGGTGGCCGTTGATGAGATCGTGCTGGGCACCAACCCGCGCACGGTGAAACCCAGCAAGGACCGCGTGGCGGAGTACGCGCGCAGCATCGCGCTTTATGGCATCCTGGTGCCCCTAATTGCCGATAAGAAGAGCGATGGCTACCACTTGCAGGCTGGCTATACGCGCTTGGCGGCGCTGGCTGCGTTGAGAGCCGACAAGGCGCTGCTGGCCCTGGCCCAGCTGAACAACGTTGATGTGGACCGCGTGCCGGTGCGCATCTACCAAGGTGATGAGAAGGGGCGCCTGATGCTGCCGATCATCGAGAACAACTTCCACGACGTGATGAACGAAGTGGATGTGGCCACCCAAGTGAAGCAGCTGCTGGAGGCAGGGGAAGAGGCCAAGACGCTGGAGGAGTTCTTCGGCAAGCCGCGCTTCACCTTGCTACTGAGCGTGCTGGCGCTGCCGCCTGAGGTGCAAGAGCTGATCAAGACCGACCGCATCAAGGCGAGCACCGCCGTGAAGTTCGCCAAGGAGATCCCCGAGCCGGCCAAGCTGCTGAAGGCGCTGAACAAGGCCACGGGCAAAGTGGAGGAGCTGTACAAGAGCGGCAAGCGCAAGAACAAGCGCATCACCGAGGGCGTGCTGAAGGGCAAGCAGACGCCTATGAAAGTGGTGAACGATGTGGCAACAGAACTGAAGAAGAGCAAACTGAAGGGCGCCGAATTGCTGCTGAATTTCCTGCACGGTTTGCAGAGCGGCATGGATAGCACCGCATTGCTGGAGGCACTAGCTGACGGCACCACAATCCCAGCCCCACCAGTGAAGAAGCGCGGGAGAAAGAAGAAGACGGGCTAAGCGCCTCAGCCCTTGTTCAGTTCAATCAGTCCCGGCGGTGTGCGCACCAGCAGGCTGTTCTCTTCGGGATCAACGCCCAGGATCATCTCGTCGGTGATGGGCACCAGAACCTCATGTTCGCCCTTCAGCACCACGAGCAGCGGGTTCTTCGCCGTGCCTTCGATGGCCGTAACGATGCCCAGCTCGCCGTGCTCCTCATCGCGCACAAGCATGTCGATGAACTCCTCGGGGTCCCAGCTCTCGTCGCTGCCATCGGCCAATAGGCCCGGAGGCGCATAGAGATCGCGGCCCACGATGATCTGCGCGCTCTGCGGGTCGTTGAAGTCGTCGAACTTCACGAGCGTCTCGCTCCCCTTCTCAAACAAGCGGCTGAATGCGAAGGGCACCTTCTGCCCTTCAATGTCCACGAAGAAGGAACCGGCATGCACCAACTCATCGAGGTCGATGTCGTCGAGATGGAGCGTGAGCTCGCCTTGATGGCCCCATGGCTTTCCGATGCGGCCGATTCGGTGCAGGCTATCGAGGTCCATGGGGTGAAGGTAGAGTCGTGCTGGGATCGGTGCGATGTCAGTGGCGCATCACCTGCGCTTGAGAAAGGTGAGGGAGGTAATGGAGGTAAGGGATGTGAAGGAGGTCAGGGAGGTCAAGGAGGATGCGCCGCGTAGCGATCATCGGCCAAGCCGAACGCTAGGTATCCGCTCAAGACTCATTGCGCCACCGCAGTGACCTTGCCGCCTGGCGTGCGGTGCCCAACTGAATAGAACGCGCCCAGATTGATGCACCAGCGGCGGATGAAAGAATCGAGCGCATCGCCATCATTCGACCAGGCGCATGCTTCAATCAGCGTTAGAAGCTGCGCCCGATCCCCACGATGTACCGGAACGCGAAATGCTCGGTCTCGCTCGCTGGCAATGCGGAGAGGAAGAGCGGCATATCGAAGCGGATGGTGAGCGGCTTGAGGTCGGTGAGCGGCCCCCAGCGCTTGATGGTGAGCGCGAAGCCGAGGCCCGCATCGGCGCGTGGCAAGGCAAGCTCTTGAACGCCCGCACCGGGCTGCGACCCGGCGGTGCCCGCGCCATCCACGCGGCGGTAGCCCATCACGCCGGCATCGCCGAAGAGGTAGGCATCGAGGTGCAGCGTGCGGCCCAATTTGCCCGGATTGAAGCGCACAAGTCCGTCAAGGTCGAGTTCGCCGTTCACGGCTGCGCCGGTGTTGCCCATGTAGGTGAGCACCTGATTGCCATCGGCATCGGTCTCTGGCGCGAGGTATCCGGCGTAGCCACGCAAACCGAGGCCGCCGCCATGCTGGAAGTGGGTGGTGCCGCTGCCGTAGCCGGTCCAATCGTAGGGCACGAGGCCCGCACTGCGCACGTACTTGTTCTCCATCATCTCTTCGGGCGATGCACCGGCGAGGTAGAGGGCGCTCTCGCGCGGAGTGCTGCTGCTGCCGTATTGCGCGATGAAACGCGTGCGCAGCTCGAAGCGGCCCTTGCGGTTGGTGTTGATCGCCGAGAGGCGCAGCCAGCCATAGCCCATGGCCGATCCCGGTGCGCTGTTGCGGGCCTCCAGCAGCACGTTGCCGTTGGTGCCGCCCTTGCTGTAGCGGTGGCGCAGGCTCAGGTTCACGGATGCGTTGAGCGCATTGAGCTCCCATTGCTGCTGGTGCAGCAGGTAGAGCAGATCGGTGCTGTCGCGGCGCCAGAAGTAGAGTGCTTCGGCTTGCGCCTCGGTGCGACCATTGGGCAGTTCCCAGCGGAAACCGCCGCCGAGGCGATTGAGGCCGTCGAGCGCGCGCGCGTGCACAAATACGCTCGAACCCAGGAGCAGTTTCTCGGTGCCATTGGTATAGCGGAAGTTCACACTGAGCCGATCGAAGCGGTTCGCGGTGCTCGTGCTCAAGGTGTCGCCGAGGTAACCGGTTGCTGAGGGAGGCAGGTGCTGCGCGAGTCCGGTGTTGATCCATGCGCTGAGGTGCAAGCGATGCTTGTAGCGCATGTAGTTGCCGTTGAGGTGGAAGCCCGCCTTCACGCCATCGTAGCCGTTCCACCAGAGGTCTGGGCGCGCAGCGGCCTCGTAGATGCGGCGGTCGGGCAGGTTGCCGATGTGATGGTCGAAGCCGACTTCGAGCGGAAGCGACATGCGGTCGTTCAGCTTGTAGCGGTCGGCAAGGCGATTGGTGCTGTCGATCACCACTTCGGCGATGCCCGTGGGGATGTCCACTTGCACGAGGTAGTCGCGGCGCAGGTCGCCGAAGCCGATCCAGCGCGGCAGCACGGTGGCGTCGGTGCGTTTCACGAACCAGGTGTTCGGGATGTGGTAGCCGTAGGTCCTGCCATCCTTTGCGGTGATGTGCAGGTCGATGGGCATGTGCATGGATCCCTTGCGGCGCAGCAGGATCGATTGGCCCTTATCACGGTGCTTGTTCTTCACGCGCTTCACGGCGTAGTCGATGGTCTTGTCCGTTTCGATCCACTGGTCGAAGAACCAGTTGAGGTCAACGCGCGTGTGGTCGATGAAGGACTGCCGCATGTCCTGCACGGTGGGGTGGCACATGCGCCAGCGGTCGAAGTAGTTCTGCATGGCGCTCTGGAAGAGCGAATCGCCGAGCACGTATTGCAGGTTGTACAGCATCACGGCGGTCTTGCCGTACACATGGCCGAAGCCGCCATAGCCGCGCGCAGTCCAATAGCCGAACTCGTCGCTGTGGGTGTTGATCGGCGGCACGCGGTTGCGCACGGCATCGCGCTGATAGCCGTAGTACACCTCGCTCTCGCGCGCCAATTCGGGCAGGGTGTAGCGCTGCTCGTAGGCCGTGCGCGCCGGTTCGTTCACGATTGTATCGCCATCGATGAGCTCCAGTCCCCAGGCGGTGAGGAATTGCGTGAAGCCCTCGTCGAGCATGGCGCGGTAGGTCTCGTTGTTGCCCACCATGCCATAGAACCAGTTGTGGCCGATCTCGTGCACGAAGAGCCCTCGGTAGTTGGGGTCGTTGCCGCTGTCGAGGGTGAGCATGGGGTATTCCATGCCGTCGCGCGCATCGGCCACGATCATCTTCGGGTAGGCGTACATGCCGATGGATTCGCTCAGCGCTTGGATGGTCTTCGCGCAATAGTCCGCTGCGTTCTGCCATTTGCTGGCGTGCGGCTCCTGCGCCAGCGCGATGCATTTCACGCCGTTCCATTCGGCTTCACCGATGCGGTAGGTGGGGTCGGCCGTGAAGGCGAAGTCGTGCGTGTTCTCACTGTGGAATTTCCATTGCCTGCGCTTGCCGTCGGCAGGCTCGATCACGGTGCTCGGCTTTTCGCCCCACGGCTTGTCCTTGAAGTTGCGGATGTCGAGCGCCGCGCGCAGATCGGGCGGCAGGCATTCCTGCGGATTCTGCAGCACGCCTGTGGCGTCGAGGATGTAGTGGTGCGGCAGGTCGAGCGTGACATCGAAGGTGCCGAAGTCGCCATAGAACTCGTTGCCGAGGTGCTGTTGGGTGTCCCAGCCGTGGGTGCGGTCGTACACCGCGATGCGCGGGTACCAATGCACGCCGTCGTAATGCTTCCAGCCCCATGCGCTGAAGAGCTTCATGCGGCGGTAGGCGGTCATGCTCCAATGCGTGCTGAAGGCGATGCGGAAGGTGGCGCGCTCACCGGGCGGCAAAGGCTCAGCCAGCCAAGCCTTCAGGATGGTATTGTCCTGCTCGGTGCGCAGGTCGGCTTCGTTCTGCCGAAGGCTGGTCACGCGCGTACCGGCATACGGGCCGCTCTTCGACCGCCAACTCTCGCGCTCTTGGTCCAGGTTGTAGGAGCCGGGCACGTAGGCTTCCTGATACAGATGGAAGAAGACGTGGTGCAGCGTATCCGGGGAGTTGTTCCAATAATGCAGCGTTTGCTCGGCTGTGAGTGCATCGGTGGCATCGTCGAGGTGCGCGTCGATGATGTAGTGGACATCCTGCTGCCAATAGCCTTCGTAGGGCGGGCGGTTCTTCCAGTAGTGCGGGTTGTCCGCGTTGCGGAAGGTGTTGGGCGGGCGTGTGGCATCGAAGCGCTGCGCAAGGGCCAGCAATGGCAGTGTGCAACAGGCGATGAAGAGGGGTATGCGCATGGTCGGGTTCGCGAGGCCCGGCCAAGGTATCCGTTCGCTCAGGAAGCGGGTGCTTCGCGCAGCTCCAGGCGCTTGCTGCGCAACCGGCGGGCCCTGCCGATGCTCGTGTTCAGCTCATAGCCCACCAGCACGCCGATCATGTTGAAGTAGATCCAGAACTGCACGGCCAGGATGGCGCCGATGGAACCGTACAGCGCGTTGTAATTGGTGATGTTGCTGAACATGAAGGCCAGGGCCTGGGAGATGAGCAGGACCAGGAACACCGCCAAGAGCGATCCCGGCGTGAATACCCGGAGCCTTCGCCCGTGCGGGTCGCCTGCACTGTACAGGAGCGAAACGGCCACGATGACTACCAGGATGGAGACGGCCCATTTCAAGGCGAAGAGCGCCCACACGAGGGCCTTGTCGTTGAGCAGGCCAAGTTCATCCACCTTGCGGATGGCGATACCCCCGAAGGTCATCACCGGGATGGCAATCACCATGAGCAAGGTGAGCGCCAACAGCAGTCCGAAGCTCAGCAGCCTCTGTTTCAAGGGGCTGTGCCATTTCTCCAAGTTGCTGCTCTCGCTGAAACCGGCGAGGATGGCATCGATGCTGTTGCTCGCCAGGTACAAACCGATGATGAAGCTCACGGAGAGCAGCGTGCCGTGCTTCTTCACCACCAGGTCCTCCAGGGTGCTCTTGATGAACTTGAACACTTCCGTGGGCATCATG
>JBATND010000325.1:0-2038 GCA_049290175.1 Flavobacteriales bacterium
TCACTGCGCTCTTCAATCTCACAGGCGCCACTTCGCACAATTGGACTCATGATGGCGCACCCATCACGAACGCTATGGCCACGGCGGCGAGCACGCCCGGTGTTTACGTGATCACGGCCATGAACAATGGCTGCAACGACGTGGCGCAAGTGACCTTGAGCAATGCCGCTGCACCCGTGCTGGGCCCCGATCAGGCGGTCACCATTTGCGAATCCACGAGCACCGACCTCACCACGCTCTTCGATGCGCAGGGCTTACCATACGAATGGAGCATGAATGGATCCATGATCGCTCCGCCCACCAGTGTAGATGCGCCCGGCACATATACCCTCACGGTAACCACACCCGATGGCTGCACCGATGCCGCTGATGCCGTGTTGAGTGTGCAGCCCTTGCCCGATCTCGGCCCCGATCACTCAATCGGGCTGTGCAGCGGCACAACGGCCGATCTCACCGCGCTCTTCGAAACGAATGGCCTCAATACCGCTTGGACCCTGAACGGTAACGCGGTCGCCGATCCCAGTGCGATTGCCACGGGCGGCAGCTACGATCTGATGGCAACCGATGCGCTGGGTTGTGCCGACTTCGCCACGGCGGTGGTAACAGATTGGGCATCGCCAGTCTTAGGAGCCGATGCGGCCGCTGGCATCTGCGCAGGCGAATCGGTTGATCTCACCAGCTACTACAATACGACTGGCCTTACTGCGATCTGGACGCTGGGTGGTGCAGCGGTGGCCGACCCGGCTGCGGTGAATGCAGCTGGCACTTACATCCTCACGGTTGCCGACGCCAATGGATGCACCGATGATGCGAGCGTGGTGGTCACCGTGTCAGCGAATCCGGTGCTCGGCCCCGATCAGCAGGTGACCGCATGCGATGGCACAACCGTAAACCTGACCACGCTTTACGCCACCGGCGCGAATACCACGAGTTGGACCGCGAATGGCTCGGCTGTGCCGAATGCGAGCACCGTTACCAGCGGCGGCGCATACACGCTCACCGTCACCAACGCCGCCAACTGCTCGGCAACGGCCGTGGTCACCGTCAGCTTCAATCCATCGCCAGCCTTGGGTGCCGATGTTTCAGCAGCCATCTGCGAGGGCACGAGCTTCGACCTCACTTCGACCTACAGCACCAATGGCCTCACGGCGATCTGGTCGCTGAATGGTAGCGCCGTTGTGGACCCCACCGAAGTTGCCGATGCGGGCAGCTACGAGCTGGTGGTGAGCAATGCCTTCAACTGCACCGACACTGCTTGGTGCGCGCTCGCAGTGAACGAGAACCCTTCGCTCGGCGACGATCAGTCCTTCACGCTCTGCCCTTGGCAATCGGTTGATTTCACAACGGTATTCCCCGTTGCGGGATTGAATGCCAGCTTCACGCTCGACGGCTTAGCCATTGCCGATCCCACCGCCGTTGCCGATAGCGGCGCGTACATCATCAGCGTTACGGATGCTACGGGCTGCGCCGATGAGGCCATGGCAACGGTGACGAACATCGATTGCCTCTGCGCCGCCGATTTCGAGGTGGATGCGCGCTGCTTGCAAGAACCCGCGCGCTTCAGGCTGCTGGCCGATTCCGTTGTTGTATCGTCGGTATGGGATTTCGGTGGAGCGGCAGGGGCCACCACGGTAACGGATCCGGAGGTGCTGTTCGAGGCGGAAGAGCTTGTACATGTGACGCTCGAAGTGCAACTCACTTGCGGCACGGTGGTGGTGGAGCGCATGGTGCCCATCGTTGATTGCTCCGATTCGTGCAGGTTCTGGGTGCCCAACGCCTTCACGCCCAACAGCGACACCGAGAACGATATCTGGATCTGGCGGAGCGATTGCCTGCCCACCGATTTCACTGCAGAGATCTTCAACCGCTGGGGCGAGATCGTGTTTGCCACCACCGATCCGCTCGCGGGCTGGGATGGCAGTTATGCAGGCATCCAATCGCCCGACGATGTGTACGTGTACAAGATCGGGTACCGCCTGCTCTACCAGGACCGGCGCGAGGTGGTCGGACATGTGGTGCTGCTGCGGTAGGTGGTGGT
>JBATND010000326.1:0-7312 GCA_049290175.1 Flavobacteriales bacterium
TCCGCCACGACCGAACCACCGGTCGAATAGATCCAGTAGGCGATTGAGCAGTCGATAGCGCTCCGGATCGTCGCTTTGCTTGTAGGAAGAGTCTTCACGTGGTTTCATGTGGACCACACGCGGTACCACGTTCTGTTCGTTCGGTGTCTCCGGCTCATCCGGTTTCACCCAGGCCCACGCATCCACATCGAACACCTTGCTCACGCGTTCAATCACGTGCGTTGCGGGCACCTTCTTGTGCTCCCAGCGGCAATATGTGCTCACATCGCAACTGAGCTTGGCAGCCATTTCCCCTTGGTTGAGCTTAAGGCGCTGCCGCAGTTCTTTCAGTTTCTCGCCAAAGTGCATGTTGCTGTATTCTATGGTATGGATAGCGATTGCCAAAATAGCAGTCTGACGGAATCGGGCGCTGCCCCTAACGAGAATCGGCGGTGATGATGTACACAGCGGTCGTGGTTGCCACCCATGCAAGTCTTTTGCACGGAGCGCCATGGAATTGCGCGCTCTGCAACGGAATTGCACCGATCGCAAACAGATCGCAAGATCCTTGCGCTGTTTGCAATGGAATTGCGCCCGCTGGTCCGAAAGGTTTGATGGCGGCAACTCAGCCGCGAACCAAAACCCTTTGGATCATGAGGACTTCGAGGACCATACGAATGGCTGCTTATGCAGCAAGCCTGGCTGCTTGGTGCGGCTGGAGCGGGATGGAGGCGAAAGGGCAGGCCGATGCGTGGATCACTTCCACGGCAGCGACAGGTGGAAGCGGCAATTGGACGAACATGGTCGGCACACCGGGTGGTGCAGTGGGATTGCCAGCACCTGGGGGCGCGCTCGGCTATAATGGCCAAGCCGCGCGCTACTCACAGCATGTGCGGACCAACGGCAGTGGGCAGCTCATCTTCTTCGCCGTGGACGGTAACCTCTACGATGGGGATGGGTATTTGATCGCGGATGCGCGGGCTGGCACCTATGCCAACCCGCAATGCGATCAATGCCTTGAACCAGGCGTCGTGGAGTTCCTGAGTATTCCAGTGCCTGGACTGTGCGGAGTGTACTTCTTGCTTGCGCACAAGGTGGCGGCTGTTTCAAGTTCCGAGTACCACATCCAAGTTTCCGTGCTGGACATGAACGCCGAGAACTCGGATTACGCCGTGCCTGGCACCTGCACCAGGCGGGGACGGCTTTTGAGCTTCGATACGGAGATCGCCACGCTGCATCCTCAACTCGGGGATTGGGTGAACACGACTGAATGCAGCTTCGAGAATATCGGGATAGCGAGCGGGAACCAGATGGCCACCAGCGATAGGGTGAGCAAACTCGCGACAAACCCGCTGGGCAAGAGCCAATCGCCTATGCTACGAGTAGTCGCAGGCCCAACGTCGAACTCCCCGTCCTGGCTGTTCGCTGTTTACACCACCCGCACGCTGGTATACAAGATCAGCTCCGCGGGCATCCACCAAATCTCTCCAATGGCCGCCGGAGTTGGCGCACCGGCTGATCTGAGCTCCGTGCCGACATACCATACGAACGATGTCTTCACGGCGAAGCAGTTCTATCGCGATGCGGACGCGCGTTACACTGCGAACGGCGACATCCGTCTGGTTCAAACCGGCGGCTACGGTTACACCGTTTGGGGCGACCCTACCTATCGGCACTACAACCTCATCACCATGCGCTTCAATTCAAGCACGGGCATGCTGGTTCCGAATTCCATCCAGGGCTTCTCGCTCTTTGAGCCAGCACCCGATGGCTGCAATCCCGGCCCCGGGAATACCGGATTGGCTGGATGCGCCTTGCGACCTGGCGCGGCAGGCGCTTACGTGGTTGGAGACTTGACCAGCGACTGCGTGGCGAGTGCCCCGGAGTTCGGCTACCTGGATTTCGCGAGCGGCGCATTCACGAACCTGTCCGCTAGTGTGCCCAATGTGAGCAATTATTCGACCGCACGCTTCTATCGGAACCGTGACATTGGCGGTACAGGTGAGGCCATTTACGTGCCCGTGAGCAACGGCGTGGACATCATCAGCGGAATCGATGACCCTGGAACCGTGACAAGTACGGCCAATGCGCTGACCGGCGCAGTGCCGCCTCTGCACGTAGACCAGCCCGGCCAATCCAGCGGCAACCTGCAGCCAATGTTCTTGAACACGGCCATCCAGGATGATCGGCACCTGAGCGCAGCCAGCATCGCCTCCTGCTGCACCTATTTCCAAACCGTGCCCGGCGCTACGGTGGGCGGCCATACCCAACTGCCCGGCATGCAGCAGACCTGGACGCCAGCCAGCAATCCCTACCAGCCCGGCAGCGCCAGCATGGTGTTCAACTGTGATCTGATCGTGGAGTACGGCGCGGTCCTCAACCTCAACAGCCTCACGCTGAAATTCACAGACAATGCCAAGATCATCGTTCGGCGAGGCGGCCGGCTCACCACGAACAATACCACCATGACCAGCATCAATTGTCCGGGTGCGCGATGGCCGGGCGTGAGGGTGGAGGGGAACACGAGCAACAACTCGCAACTGGGCCTATCGCAAGGGCGTTTCTGGATGACCAACAACAGCGTAATAGAGAACGCCGTTGTGGGGACCTGGTGCGCGCGGGAGTCGGCCAATGGCGCCATCGACCCGCAGTACTATGGCGGGGTGGTCATCTCGAATTCCAGCCACTATCGAAATTGCATCAGCGGTGCTCGGGTGGAGAATTACCACCGCTTCGAGGGCGGTACCGTGGAGCTCGATAACCTCAGCAGCTTTTCCACCACCTCATTCCGCACCACGAACACCTGGCCACTCGGCCCTCCTCCGTTCCGGCATGCTCAGGTGGCGAACTGCCGCGGCGTGCGCTTCACCAATTGCAATTTCGTGAACGAGATCCCCAGCAACTTCGCGGTTACGCAGCGCGGACGCGGGATCGTTTCCCGGCAGGCCCCCTTCCGGTGCACCGGGAACATGCTCGCCAACAGCAAGTTCGAGAACCTCGAAGTGGGCGTGCTCGCCATGTGGATGCCCGCTGGCATGATGTACACGGTGAACGGCATGACCTTCAATAACAACCTCAAGGGCGTGGTGGACATGGGCACGCGCGATGCCGTGATCATCAACAACAAGTTCAAGATGCTCGCCTCGCCCACACCCATCAACCAGGCCAGCATCGGCATCCACCTCTTCCAGTGCAATGGCTACACTATAGAGCGAAACACCTTTACTGATCAGGGCACCAGTGTAGGCAGCGTGGGGATCTGGTTCGTTGGTCCGGCTATGGAAGAGAACCAGATCTACGACAACAGCTTTACAGACCTCAACATTGGGTGCTTTGTGCAGGGAAGGCACTTGCTGCCGGGTGGCCTAGACAAACCGGGCCTGCAGATGCTGTGCTGCGACTATAAGGACAACCTTACGGATCAGTTGATCGGAGCCGATGGGTACATCAAACAGAATCAAGGCGGCTCCTCACCACAGCTGTATGCCAACAACCGCTACCTCACCACGCCCAACTGCAACAGCACATTCGAACCTTGGGTTCATCCTTGGCACCCCTTCGATTCCTTCGTGAAATACCACCATTGGGACTGGACAGGCGGGAGCGATCCGGAGATGCGGCCAGAATGCGTGGAAGATGAAAACGGCGTGTCCTTGACCCAGACAGGCGAGATGTACAACCTGCAGCGGTATAATCTACCAGTTCAATTTGACAAAGCCGACCATTGCGACGCTGGTGAGCTCGATGGCATATTCGGCAGCGGCCCTCAGCAACTGGGTCAACTCGGGGCCGCCTATCGCGACAAGATGGCGCAGCTCCGCAGCGCGGAGGCCACCTACAAGGGTACGGTGGACCATGGCTACACGCAGAGCTTGGAAGAGGCCATCAACTACCAGCCCTGGCACCCCAGCCACTATCTGCGGGACTACATGCTGGCCAAGCACCCCTTGAGTGACGAGGTTATTAAGGCAGCCATCCACCGTGCCGAACCGCTGGATCCGTGGCACCTCACCCAAGTGCTCATCCAGAACAGCCCGTTGAGCCCCGAGATGTACCGCGAGTTGGAGGTTACCGGAGCACTGCCAGAGTTCTTCTACAACATGCTCATGCAGTACAAGGAAGGTGTAAGCCTAAGGGGCGCGCTGGAAGGTGAGATCAGGAGCCGCCAGATCGAAGGCGCGCGGCTCTTGCATCAAGCTGTTTGGGCCATGAACGACGACAGCGTGACTGTTGGACTCCGCGGCTCGCTAATGACGATGCTGCTGGAGGACTCCACGCAGGCAGGGCTGGCGAGACGTTACCAGTTCCACTTGGGTGAACTGGACTTCCAAGCCGCAGCGGGCATGGCGCCGACCCTCTTCGTGGATGAATGGACCGATGCGCTTGCACAACTGTCCGCCGTGTATGAGAGCAGGCAAGGCGAATGGGAGAACACCGATCCGGGCGAGCAGCAGGTACTGTTCGACCTGGCTTACGAGCAGGCACCCTACGTGGGCGCTTGGGCTTGGTCAGCGCTCGTGGAGGTCGGCGTCATGGACAGCCTGCCCTCGCTTGAGCTTCCGGAAACCTTCAAGAGCCTGATGAGCCGTGCCACTCGCTATGGGCAGCATGGCAAGACCGGTGCTCCCCTGGTCACCGCCGTTCCTAATCCCGCGCGAGAGCGTGTTCAGATCACATATCAGCGGGGCATGGAGAACGGTATCTTGCAATTCTTCGATTCGCAAGGACGGCTCATGGAACACATCGAACTGAACGGCCAGTTGGCTTTCTTCGAGCTGCCACTGAGGGGCTATGCCGAGGGACTCTACATGGCACGAATCACGCTAGATGGCTTTGTCTTGGGCGAAACCAAATTCACGGTGGTAAAGTGAGAGCGATTGCTGCCATTACGATTGGGCTCGGCCTTTTGGCCGGGCCCAATCGCGGGCAGGCGCAAGGTTTCATCAGGCATTTCGATGCCGAACAAGCGGGCAAGCCAGGTGCGATATTCTCGGTGCGCGAAGTACCCGGCGGCTACCTGCTCTTCTGCTCGCAAGTGAGCAATGACGGAACCAATCGGACGCGGTTAAGAATCCGTGCGATGGATGAGATTGGCAGTCAGCAATATGAGCAAGAATTCTTCACTGGATTTCAACGGCACTATGTCTCTGGACCAGTTGACCCGATTGCAAATCGAGCGGATGGAAACTTCGCGGTTCCGATCTTCGACATCAGCGAAGGTTTTGATATGCGCACAAGTCTCTTCTTCATGAACGTGGTCGGTGATACAGTCGCTACACATGTCGTTCTGGCATACCCTATTGAGGATAGTGTACTTGTAACACCAAGTCAAGCTCGGCCTTGTGCGGACGGCGGTTTTCTGCTCTGTGGAACGTTTGATCCGTATTTCCCTGCAACAGCACTGAGCCGGGTTTTGCTAGTACGCACAGATGCCTTGGGCGACACACTCTGGACTAGGACGTACTCGATGAATCCGAGCTTTGGATATACCGCGCTTGGAGTTGTGGAGTACGTGGATGGAGGTGCCATTATTGTCGGTAAGCGCGGTGGTGGTGGCCAGAACAAGTACTGGCTGATGCGCACCAATACCCAGGGCAGCATGCTATGGATACGCAACTTTGGCAACTACGCTGGCGCAGTCGATGGCGCCGTCCGGCTGGATAGCGAAGGCAACATCATCTCTTTCACACCCTACCGTGAGCAGAGCTTCCCGAACGTGTACCACGCGCAGTTCATGCTCACCAAATGGAACGCCGATGGCGATATCGTGTGGCAGAAGAAGTCTCACTTCGGGAACTACTATGACAACGGCGATTTCGAGGTGCTCCAGGACAATTCGATCATTGCTGTGGGCAAGCATGAACATGGCGCCGAGCTCATGCGCTTCAGCTCCGATGGAGATAGTCTTTGGACGCGGATCTACACCGCCTTCGATTCACAGGGAAGCCCCCGGCTCTTCGACGTGGAGCCTACCAGCGATGGCGGCTTCATCGCCGCAGGCAGCTGCGTCCAATACATCGGAGACCCGACGCCCTTCATGGAGACCGAATGGCTGCTCAAGACCGATAGCCTGGGCTGCGTGGTACCGGGCTGCCACACTGTGGGCGTGCAGGAGATCGTGGTGGACCTGAACGAGCACCTGCGCATTGCGCCCAACCCTACAAGCCACTTGCTCCAAGCCCAACTGGCCTTGCCTGCTGGTCTTTCACTCCAAGGCGCCCCGCGCGCGGTGCTGCTCAACGCCCAAGGCCAAGAGGTGCGCGCGTGGCCCATCGCGCGAAGCGGCGATGAGCTTCTTGTGAAGGAGGACATCAGCGCCCTACCGAGTGGTGTGTACTACCTGCACATCGCGGATGCGGAGCGGTGGCTGGCGGGGGGCAAGGTGGTGGTGGAGTAGCGCGAGCTTAGCGCACCCATGAAGTCGCCCGCCAGCGCCCCCGCGCTCACGCCCGAACTCCTCCTCGCCGCCTATTCCAAGGGTATCTTCCCCATGGTGGGCGAGGGCGGGGCCATCGAGTGGCACCAGCCTGATCCGCGTGCGGTGTTCGAGCTGGAGCGCATTTCACCGCCGGATCGCCCTACCCGGCGATTGCTCGAGCAAGCAGCGGTGACCGTTGACACCGCGTTCGAGGAGGTGATGCGCCGCTGCGCTGATCGCGAAGAGACCTGGATTGATGATCATATGGTCGCGGCGTACACGCAACTGCACCGCCAAGGCCACGCGCATTCAGTGGAGCTGCGCCTGAACGGTGAGTTGATCGGCGGCATCTATGGCGTGGCCATCGGAGCCGCATTCTTCGGCGAGAGCCTCTTCGGCACGAACAATGCCGGCAAAGCGGCGTTCTTTGCGCTGGTGGCGCGATTGCGGAACAACGGATTCATGCTCTTCGATACCCAGTACATGAATGACTTCACACGCGCTTTGGGCGCGGTCGAGATCACTGCGGCTGATTTCGATCAGCGGTTGCGCCGCGCGCTGAACCAAGAAGCACGATTCCCATGCGCCTAGCACTTGCCGTCTGCCTAATAATGCCGCTCTTGAGCCATGCACAGGCTTCCCTCAGCATCGACATCTTCCTGAGCGAGCCGGAGGCGGGCGGGAAAGTGATGTTGGCGGTGTGCCCAAGCAAAGAGGCCTACGATGAAGAGAAGGGCTGCGTCACGAAGTCATTGGATGCCAACGGCCCCAAGGTGCGCGCGTTCTTCCTGACCATGCCACCGGGCCAGCATGCGGTGAAGGTCTTCCACGATGTGAACTCCAACGGACTGCTCGACACCAATAAGCTCGGTATCCCCAACGAGCCCTACGGCTTCGGCAACGATGCGCGCGGCA
>JBATND010000327.1:0-3157 GCA_049290175.1 Flavobacteriales bacterium
CACCAGGACTGGCCTTCGCCTCGGCTTTGTCGGTCCATTCGCGCCAGGTGTTCTGGTCGAAGGTGCGCCCGCGCTTGATCGCTTCCACTTGGTATGGGCTGTTGTCGAGCACGGTCTCATCGATGTCAACGATCACGGCGAGTGGACCTGCGCCGCCTGCTTGTGCGATGTTGCGCTCCAACTTGAGGAAGGCGTGCTCATACGCTTGCTTATAGAGCCAATGCGCTTCGGCCGATGCGTTCTGCCACAGCACGGCATCGGCACCTTGCTGTGCGAGCAGTGCTTCATGTCCCGGTGCTTGAACGGCTGGCTTGCTGCTCGAGCAGGCCACGAGGAATACGACAAGCGATGCGAACGTGACCCATCGGCTCAAGTGCAAGTGCATGTTCATGGTGCTGTGCTTCAGTCAACTCGGTAAGGGTTCTCATCGTCCACGCCGGCGAGCATGTCCAAGTAGCTGCGGTAACGGCTCTCGGCGATATCGCCTTCCTCTACGGCCTTGCGCACCGCGCAGCCCGGCTCTTCCTTGTGCAGGCAATTCGAGAAGCGGCAATCGGCCTTCAGCTTGAACAGCTCGGGGAACTGGTCGCCGATGTGCTGCTCTTCCAGGTCAACGAGGCCGAAGCCTTTAATGCCCGGCGTGTCGATGATGAAGGATGCTTTGTCGCCGCCAAGGTGCAACTCGAACATCTCGGCATACGTGGTGGTATGCACTCCTTTGCCGCTGGCCTCGCTCACTTCCAAAGTGAACAGGTCGAGCGCGGGATCAATGGCGTTGATCAAGCTGCTCTTGCCTACACCGCTGTGCCCGGCCACAAGCGTGACCTTGCCTGCGAGCATGGCCTTCACCTCATCAACACCGATGCCTTTGAGCGCGGAGGTGGTCAGCGTGCGATAGCCTGCTTCCTCATACACTTCTTGATACTCCGCCAAGAGATCCAGCTCTTCTTCCGTCTGGAGGTCATCGGCTTTGTTGAACACGATGATCGCAGGCACCTGGTAGGTCTCGGCGGTCACCAGGAAACGATCTATGAAACCGAAGCTGGTGCGGGGCCGCGCCACCGTGACCATGATCAGGGCCTGATCGACATTGGCGGCGATCACATGCTTGTGATGGCTGAGGTTCACACTGCGCCGCACCAGGTAGTTGTGGCGGTCGTGCAGGTCGATGATGGACCCCGGATGCTCGGCATCGCGCTGCGGCTCGAAGGTGACCCTGTCCCCAACCGCCACCGGATTGGTGCTCTTCCAACCCTTGATGCGCAATTGGCCGCGCGCCACGCATTCATGCGCGCTGCCGTCGTCGCCGCGCACGAGGTAGCGGCTACCGGTGCTGCGCATCACCACTCCCTCTGGCATGGCACAAAGAAAGCCGGGAGCCGATGGCTTGCGCTTCCCGATGCCACCTTTGCAGCCATGCGCCTGATGCTGCTGCCGCTCGCCCTGCTCCTCTGGCAAGGCGCGTGCGGCCAATTGCTCGACAGCATCGGCATCTTCCTCGAAGAGCCAGCTCGCATCGTGGTGAAGGCCGATGTACGCGGCGGCTTCATCAGCAACCGCAGCGTTCGTTTCGTTGGCGTGAAGGCCGGATTCGATCATGGCAAGCGCTTCCAATACGGCATCGGCTACAGCTTGCTCTTCCCTTCCGAAGCGCGCGAGGTAACCATCGATGGCCAGGTGCGGGCGGGCCGCTTGCGCATGGGCTACGTGGCGCCTTATGTCGATTACGCCTTCTTCCAGCGCGGGCCATGGGAGGCGCGCATCCCGGTGCAGATCGGTTTCGGCGCGGGATCACTGGGCTACTTCGATGCGCAAGGCCGCCGCATCACAACGGCGCGCTCGGGCCTCATTCTGTACGAACCCGCCATGACCATCCAGTACCGCTTCCTCCGCTACTTCGGCGTGGGCGCTGGCTGGGGCTTCCGCATCGTGATCCAAACCGGGCAGGACCTCGGCGAGCGGCTCACAGCGCCGGTGTACATCTTCGGCCTGCGTGTGTTCCTCGGCGACATCTGGCGCGACATGCGGGGCGCTGACGAATGACCTTCGGCTACCTTCGGCGCCATGTCTGAAGGTTTCGATGTGCGCAAAGAGCAACGCTCCAGTTCCGATAAGGAGATGGAGCAGGTGCTGAGGCCGCGCCGTTTCGAGGAGTTCGCGGGCCAGAAGGCCGTTACCGACAACCTGAAGGTGTTCGTGCAAGCGGCCAAGCAGCGCGGCGAAGCCTTGGATCATGTGCTCTTGCATGGCCCTCCCGGATTGGGCAAGACCACCTTGGCCAACATCATCGCGCAAGAGATGGGCGTGGGCATCCGCATCACCAGCGGGCCGGTGCTCGACAAGCCCGCCGACCTCGCGGGCCTGCTCACCAACCTGGAACCGCACGACGTGCTCTTCATCGACGAGATCCACCGCCTCACGCCGGTGATCGAAGAGTACCTGTACAGCGCGATGGAGGATTACCGAATCGACCTCGTGATCGATGCCGGCCCCAACGCGCGCACGGTGCAGATCGCGCTGAACCCATTCACGTTGGTAGGCGCCACCACGCGCAGCGGCTTGCTCACCGCGCCATTGCGCGCTCGTTTCGGCATCAACAGCCGCCTCGACTATTACGACAGCACCATCCTCAAGGGCATCGTGAAACGCAGCGCGGGCCTGCTGAACGTGCCCATCGTGGAGGATGCCGCCAACGAGATCGCACGCCGCAGCCGTGGCACACCTCGCATTGCTAATGCATTGCTTCGCCGCGTGCGCGACTTCGCGCAGATCCAAGGCGACGGCACCATCGATTTGCCCATTGCGCAGCATGCACTCAAGGCCCTGAACGTTGATGCGCACGGACTCGATGAAATGGACAACCGCATCCTCGGCGCCATCATCGACAAGTTCAGCGGCGGGCCCGTTGGCCTGAACACCGTTGCCACCGCCGTCGGTGAGGAGGCGGGCACCATCGAAGAGGTGTACGAGCCCTTCCTGATCATGGAAGGCTACCTGCAGCGCACGCCGCGCGGACGGCAAGCCACCGAGCGCGCCTACAAGCACCTCGGGCGCGTGCCGAGCGTGAAGCCGGGGAGTTTGTTTGAGTGAGAGTGGGCTTTGCGAAGAGGAGGCGGCTACATTCGCTGGTGATGATTCGAATCAAGGGGAATAGTGA
>JBATND010000328.1:0-20079 GCA_049290175.1 Flavobacteriales bacterium
CACGCTGGTGAGCTGCGCATCGAAGATGCAGCTGTGCGGATCGCCCACGATGTCAACGCTCACGATGGGGTCCTCCGTGTAGCGCAGAATGCCTTTCAGCTTCCCTTCGGCGAGCGACTTGAAGTAGGCATTGATCTCCTCGGCGCTCTTCAGGTCCTTCACGCGGCAGGTGATGTCGGTGATGGAGCCGTCGGGCACGGGCACGCGGATGCCACCGCCGCCGAGGCGACCATCGAGTTCGGGGAAGATGCGCGTGATGGCCTTGGCTGCACCGGTGGTGGTGGGCACCATGCTCACAGTTGCGGCACGTGCACGGCGCAGGTCCTTGTGCGGCGCATCGTGCAAACGCTGATCGCCGGTGAAGCTGTGCACGGTGGTGATGAAGCCGTCCTCGATGTGGCAGAGCTCGTGGATGCCCATGATCATGGGCGCGGCGCAGTTGGTGGTGCAGCTGGCGTTGCTGATGATGGGCTCGTCGCCTTTCAGGATGTGGTCGTTCACGCCGAGCACCACGCTGGGTATTTCGGCATCCTTGGCGGGCGCGGAGAGGATCACGCGCTTGGCTCCGGCCTTCAGGTGCGCAGAAGCGGTCTCTTTTGTGAGGAAGTGACCCGTACATTCAATTACGATGTCGATGCCGAGTTCCTTCCACGGCAGCGCCGAGGGGTCCTTCGAGGCGAAGGCCTTCACCTTCTTGCTTCCCAGGATCAGATGCGTTTCATCGTGGCCCACCTCACCAGCGAACACGCCATGCACGCTGTCGTACTTGAACAGGTGCGCGAGGGTGCGCGTGTCCGTGAGGTCGTTCACGGCCACGAGTTCCACATCGTTGCGTTGCAGCAGCAGGCGCGCGGTCACGCGTCCGATGCGGCCGAATCCGTTGATCGCTACTTTCATTTCGTTCTGGCCGGTTGAGGGTTGTTGGTTGAACGTGGTTGAGGGTTGAGGCAACTGGCAACATTCAACCAGCAACCCTCAACCTGCATTTCAAAGCACATGCTTCTCCGCGTGATAGCTGCTGCGCACAAGCGGCGCGCTCTCCACGAAACGGAATCCGCGCTTCAGACCTTCTTGGCGGTAGTGCTCGAAGCGCTCGGGCGTTACGAACTCCGCAACGGGCAGGTGCTTTTTGGTGGGCTGCAGGTATTGCCCCATGGTCATCACGTCGCAGCCCACGCTGCGCAGATCGTCCATGGTCTCGATGATCTCGGCATCGGTCTCGCCCAGGCCGAGCATGATGCCGCTCTTGGTGCGCAAGCCTGCGCGCTTGGCTCGCATGAGCACTTCGAGGCTGCGATCGTATTTGGCCTGCACGCGCACCTGCTTCGTTAAGCGGCGCACGGTCTCCATGTTGTGGCTGAGCACGTCGGGCGCGGCATCGAGCACCACTTGCAGGTTCTCCCACTGGCCTTGGAAATCGCCGATGAGCGTTTCCAGTTTCGTCTCCGGCGAGCGGCGGCGCACGGCTCGGATCGTCTTCGCCCAGATGTCGGCACCACCGTCAGCGAGATCATCGCGATCCACGCAGGTGATCACGCAATGCTTCACGCCCATGAGCTCCACGCTGCGGGCAACGCGTGCCGGCTCGAAGGGATCCACTGCCTCGGGCCGTCCGGTGGCCACGGAGCAGAAGCCGCAGCTGCGCGTGCAGATGTTGCCCAGGATCATGAAGGTGGCTGTGCCCGCGCCCCAGCATTCGCCCATGTTAGGGCAATTGCCGCTCTGGCAGATGGTGTGCAGCTTGTGCTCACCAACGATGCTGGCCACCTGCTTGAAGTTCTCGCCCGTAGGCAATTTCACGCGCAGCCAATCGGGCTTGCGCTGGCGCTCTTTCATCCCGCTATCCAGCGGGACCACGACCTCCTCACTCATTGCAGGTAACGCTTGCCGAATTGCACGGCGATGTAGAATTGGAAGAAGAAGCGCTTGTTGGCGACCCCTTCGAACTGCGCCATGATGGGCACTTCGACCGGATAGGCATCGAGGGCGATGCCCGTTTCGATGGCCTTGATCCCCGTGATGCGCCCTGCGTACTCGAAATTCAACGCGGTGCGTCCGAAGCCGCCGAGGTAGGGCCTCATTTCAGCCAATCCATTGAACCAGCCTGCACGCCCATAGATGTTCTGCACATCATGTGAATCCGGATCGTACCGCTCAATGCTGAATGAACCGGTACTTGTTGCATCGAACTCGACGATCTCGAGGTAAACCGGCTTGAGCAGGCCGATGGACGGGCCGATGCCCCAAAGCCAATTGATCTCCACGCCACTCCGACGGATCTTGTCCGTGAGCTGGATCTTCCGTCCGTAGGTGGGACGAAGGATCGTGAAGGTGTTGAGCTTGCCATAGTAGTAGCCGCGCGAGTCCTCGAAGTACGGATTGAAGCTCTTCACTTCTTTCGGATGGCGCATGCCAACCACCTCAACGCTCAGCAGTCGGCGATTGGTAGCAGTGCGGTACTTGGCGTGGTGGAAGTGGATGCCCCAGCCATTGCCATGCAGCACACCACCGCCGTACATCTCCCGGCGGAAGGGAACGCGGGCTTCGTCGTAGATGGTCTGTTGGGCCACACCTTCCCGCACGCATGCGATGATGAGCAGGAAACTGAACAGCAGGCGGGCCATGGCGCCCAAAGCTAAGGCCCTTCTCCCCCCAAGCGCTGCCGGTACTTTAGCCGCCATGCATACTTCCCGAATCACCCATCTCGGCGACCTCCGGACCGAAGCCCTCCACGTGCGCAGCGGCCAGCGCTTCATCACCGACGCGCCTGTCGATAACCAAGGCAAAGGCGAGGCCTTCTCCCCCACCGACCTGCTGGCTACCTCATTGGCAGCCTGCATGCTCACCACCATCGATATCAAGACCCGGGCGCAAGGCATCTCTCTTCGGAACATGCAGGCGACGGTGGTGAAGCACATGGCGGCCGACCCGCGGCGCGTGAGCCGGGTGGAGGTGGACATTGAATTGGATGGCGAGGGCCTGTCGCTTACTGACCGTGCCCTGATCGAACACACGGCGCACACCTGCCCCGTAGCATTGAGCCTTCACCCGGACCTCATCCAGGACGTCCGCATCACCTACCGATAGGAGGCGCCGCAGCCGCCTGAAAACAGGTAAGCCCGGACCAGTGGTCCGGGCTCGATGCTGCTATTGGAGATGAGCCGCTGCTCAGCAGGGCTGCTCGGCGGCGGGCTTCGCTACTTTGCCGTAGGCGGGGCACCCGTGGGTGCTGCCGCAGGAGGTGAGCAGCAAACCGCTCATTGCGAAGACCACCAGTACAAGAAGAGCCTTTTTCATCGTTGCGAGTTTTGTGTCCTTTGGTTTGGACCTTTGAACGCGGGGTCGCGCCCAAAATTAGCCTGTCAAACGGTCCGCCCGATACAATGTTTCAACAGCCAGCACGGCAATCTGTTCATGGCCAGCCCGCCCGAACCTAACGCAAGCCCCCAGCCCGTTATTGGCGGCGGATGGCACGAGGTGCTCGCCGACCAGTTCGCAGCGCCCTACTTCGCCGGGTTGAAGGCCTTCCTCGTGGCCGAGCGCGCCCAGCATGCGGTGTACCCCAAGGGCGGCGCCATCTTCAACGCCTTCGACCTCACACCCTTCGATAGCGTCAGGGTGGTGATACTCGGCCAGGACCCCTACCACGGCCCGGGCCAAGCGCACGGCCTCTGCTTCTCGGTACCGGGCAGCGTGCCCTTCCCGCCTTCGCTCAACAACATCTTCACCGAGTTGAAGCGCGACCTCGGGCTGTTGGCGCCAACATCGGGCGACCTCACGCCGTGGGCCAAGCAGGGCGTATTCCTGCTCAATGCCACCCTCACGGTACGCGCACACGAGGCCGGATCGCACCAGGGCAAGGGCTGGGAGCAATTCACCGATGCGGCCATAGCGCAGCTGTCGGCCAAGCGCCAAGGGCTCATCTTCTTGTTGTGGGGGCGTTTCGCGCAGCAGAAGGAAGCGCTGATCGATGGTTCCCGGCACTATGTGCTGAAGGCACCGCACCCCTCACCGCTTTCGGCGCATCGCGGCTTCATTGGCTGCGGCCACTTCGGGCAAGCCAACGAATTGCTCATCGCACAAGGGCAAGCACCCATCAACTGGCAGTTATGACCCGTGCGCTCCGCCACCTGACGCCCGCCTTGGCGATGCTCCTTGCCATGAGCGCCAGTGGCCAGCGGCACCGCGTGGTGCTCACCACCACCGATTCGCTGCCTGCACGGTGGCTGCGCCCGATCGACCTCTCTGCATCCGATGGTGTGCCACGCGCGCTCAGCCAGCAACTGGCCTTCCTGCACGGCAAAGGCTATTTGGAAGCGAGCATCGACAGCTGCTCAGCAAACGGCGACACCACGGTTTGCGCGTTGCATGCGGGCGAGCTCTATTCGTGGGCGAAGCTCAGTGGCGCTGGCATCCCGGTGGAGATCGCAAGTGCCGCCCGCTTCCGCGCGTCGTTGTACGAAGGAAGGCCGGTGACGCCTGCCGCCGTGAAACGCTTGATCGATGGGCTGCTGAAGCTCTGCGAAGAGGATGGTCACCCATTCGCTTGGGTGAGGCTCGACAGCCTGCGGCACGATGCCGATGGACTACGCGCCACCGTGCGGCTGGATCGTGGCCGCGCCGTGCGCATCGACAGTGTGATCGTGAAAGGCACGGCCCGCATCACGCCGCGCTACTTACAGGCGCACATCGGCATCCGCGAGGGCGATCGGTACAACGAGGCCCTGATCCGCGCGCTCGACCGCCGCATGCGCGAACTGCCCTTCGTGACGCAGCGCGGAAGACCCTACGTGCAATTCACCGAGGAGCGCACCAAGCTTGTCCTCTTCCTTGATAGCAAGCGGGCCAGTTCGGTGAATGGCGTGCTGGGCGTGCAGCCCGATGCCGTCACCGGCAAGGTGAAGCTCACCGGCGACCTTGACCTGCGATTGCGCAGCGCATTGCGTCGCGGCGAGGCCATCGACCTTAACTGGCGCAGCTTGGCCGATGCCACGCAGGATCTGCGCGTGCGGCTCAACCTGCCGTATGCGCTCAACACGCCATTCGGAACCGATGCCAGCCTGAAGATCTTCAAGCGCGACAGCACCTTCCTGGAAGTGACCGCGCGCGGTGCGCTCGAGTACCTGATGAATCGCGGCGACAAGGTGAGCGTGTTCGTGAACAGCAAGAGCAGCGAGCGCCTGGGCCGCGACCTCACCGCATTGTCCGGGCTCGGCGATGTGAAGATCACGGCGTATGGATTGGGCATCGCGCGCGAGCGCTTCGATTACCGGATCAATCCGCGGCGAGGCCACAGCGTGAAGATCGATGGCTCCGTGGGCCGTAAGCGCACCACCACCGCCGTGATCGGCGAAGCCGTGCCCTCGCCTACCGTACGCAGCTTGCAGTACGAGCTCGAAGGACAAATCGTGGGGCATCTGCCCATCAAGCGCCGCAGCACCTTGCGTTTCGCGGCACAGGGCGGCTGGATGATCAACGACAACCTCTATCGCAACGAACTGTATCGCATCGGCGGACTCAGGACGCTGCGCGGCGTCGATGAAGCCTCCATCTATGCATCAGCATTCGCGATCGGCACGCTGGAGTACCGCTTCGTGTACGAGGAGAACGCCAACTTCTTCGCCTTCATCGATCAGGGCTGGTGGGAAGATGCCGCACGCACGAACCTGCTCACCGATGCGCCCATGGGATTCGGTGTGGGCACCACCTTCGAGACCAAGGCGGGCCTCTTCGGACTCACCTACGCACTGGGCCAGCAATTCGGGAACCCCATCGCCTTTCGCGGCGGCAAGGTCCACTTCGGCTTCACGAGCTTGTTCTGAGCGTTGCCGAGCGTTCATCGACGCCAACGGAATCGCGCATGAGCCGACACTCGGCTCAGCAACCGCTTTATTCACCCAGACCGCTTAGCGGCCCCGTGCGCACACTTAGTTGTTCAGCATCACCGGCATCACCAGCATGAGGATGTCCTCACCGGGTTCGCCAGCCTCGCCGGGCAGCAGGATGCCTGCACGGTTGGGCGCGCTCATCTCCAGGTTCACATGCTCGCTCTCCATGTTGTTGAGCATGTCCATGAGGAAGCGCGAGTTGAAGCCGATGGTGATCTCCTCGCCCTCGTAGGTGCAGGGCAATTGCTCGCGGGCCTCGTTGGCGTAGTCCAGATCCTCTGCGCTCACCGTGAGCTGGCTGCCGTTGATGTGCAGCCGCACTTGGTGCGTGGTCTTATTGGCGAAGATGCTCACGCGGCGCACGGTGCTCAGGAAGGTGCCGCGGTCGATGGTGAGCTTGTTGGGATTGGCCTTCGGGATCACCGCCTCGTAGTTGGGGTACTTGCCATCGATCAAGCGGCACACCAGCAAAGTGTTGTCGAAGCGGAAGGCGGCATTGCTCTCGTTGAACTCGATGCTGAGGTCGGCATTGCTGCCCATCAGCGCGGCCTTCAGCAGATTCAGGGGCTTCTTCGGAACGATGAAGCTGGCGGCCTTGGGGGCTTGCACATCGGTGCGCTTGTAGCGCACCAGCTTGTGCGCGTCGGTGGCCACGAAGCGGATGTCCTCTTCGGTGAGCTCGAAGAAGATGCCGCTCATCACCGGACGCAGATCGTCGTTGCCGGTGGCGAAAATGGCCTTGTTGATGGCCTTGGCCAAGGTGCCGGCGGGCAGGCTGAGGCTGGTAGCGCCTTCGAGCACAGGGCTCTTGGGGAACTCGGCGCCGTTGAAGCCGGTCATCTTGTACTTGCCCTGCTCGCTGCTCAGCTCAACGCCGTGATGCTTGGGGTCGATGCTGAAGGTGAGCGGCTGCTCAGGGAAGGCCTTGAGCGTATCAAGCAGCAGGCGGGCCGGGATGGCAACGCTTCCTTTCTCTTTGGCCTCCACGGGCATGGTGGCCGTGATGGTGGTCTCCAGATCGCTCGCCGTAACGGTGAGCTGCTTGCCGTCGATCTCGAAAAGGAAATTATCGAGGATGGGCAGTGTGTTGCTGCTGGCGAGCACGCCTTGCAGGCTCTGCAGTTGCTTGAGCAGGGCAGTGCTGGATACGATGAATTTCATGGGAAGCTGAAGGGTTTTTTCAGGACGGGCAAATGTATCCGGCCCGTGGAAGCGGTTTTCAACAGGAAAGCCGGGTTTTCCACAGAAAGCGCTCCCCGCTATGGCTTGAAGGCTGCTGCGGGCAAGATCATCTGGTCCACGTACTGCCGCTGCACGGTAACCAGCAGGGTATCCTCCACCAAAGCCCACATGCGCAGCGGCTCATGCAGGGGGCGCGCGCCCTCGAACGCGCTGCCATCGCCGGTGTAGGGCATGTACCAGAGCTTCATGGCCTGCGTGGCGCCGCTCCTCGACTTTGCCGTGACCGTGAAATTGGGCGGGGCACTGAGCAAGGAATCACGTCGCGCAGGCGCCATGGTGCGCACGATGTCCTCCCAGTTGAACTCCTTGTAGGGCATGAGCGCGGCCATCACCAGCACGGTATCCATGGGTTGCGGGGCGCCATCGAGCGAGCCCAATTGGGGCACTCCTTGGCCCGAGTTGATGATGCGGTACGACGCGGCATCGCGCCCGGTGTGCCGCACTTCCACCTCGGCCAGCGCATGCAAGTCGGGGTAGCTGAAAACCGCTGGACTGCGCCATTGGTCGGGATCGGTGGGGAAACGCGTGTTCAGGATGCCCGTGAAGGACTGTGCGCCCATTACGAAGGGTGCCCCGCTCCGGCCCAAACCGGGCTTCTCCAGCACCATGTAGGTACCGAAGTGGTCCTTGGTGGCATGGCCCACGATCCACACCTTCTCCGGTTTCGAGCCGCCCGTGTAGATCTCGACCTTGGTGCTGTGCGCAGCCATGTTGCGCAGGACGAACTCCTCCGAGCTCTTGGGCACAGGACTCTTCACTTCAATGCGCCTGAAGGTCTTCAGTGCCATGCTCACTTCGGGTTGGCGTGCCTTGAAGGTGCCATTGACCATCCAGCCTTCGTCCGTTCTGCGCAGGTCGATCTGCTTGCCGGCGCGATCAGCGATGTAGATGCGGGTGACGCGCGCCGTGTCGGCAATGGCGAAATCGGAGAGCGCTGGGTCGAGCGTGCTATCTGTGCTGCCCTTGTTCAGCCACCACGCCGCAAGGGCGAGCGCGGCCAGCAGTAGCAAGAGTGCGATCAATCGTCGGTTCATCGGCGTGAAGCAGTAGAAGTGCGTGGTGCTGCGCGCCGGTTCTGGCTGCGGCGATGCAGTTGATAAGCGAATCCGAAGAGCAGGCTGATGGCCAATGGCGCACCGATGCCCATGGCCTGCCAGTAAGTGCGGCGCAAGCTCACTTCATTGGTGTCCAAAGGCCGCAAGGTGATCGCGCGCGAGCGGATGCTGATCAGCGCACGGTCATCGAGCAGGTAGTTCATGGCGTTGAGGATGAGCTCGCGATTGCCATAGAGCTTGGCGTTCGCGTAGCGATCGAAGCCCAGCATGTAATACATGCCTTTCGCGGCGTCCACGCGGTTGGCGATCACGTCGCCGTCGGCGATCACCAATTGCGCGGTGCGCGCACTGCGCTCGCGGTAGGCCACGTCCTTATCGGCGCGGATGGCCGATGGCAGGCGATCGTAATACGCGCTGCGGAATTTGCCTTCGAGCAGCACAGCCATGGGCAGATGCGGCGTGGCGCGGCGCTCGAAGCCCTGATCCATCTCCACGATGCTGAGGCTCACGCGCACCGGATTCTTCTGCGCGAAGCTCAACGGCGAACTGGTGAGGAGCACGGTCTTGCGCACGCTATCGACGCCGATGGTATCGATGGTGCCCGCGAACTTGAAATGCACCGGATCGATGTTGGCCACGATGGGATGCGCGCTCTGCGGCACACTCACCGGCTCGAAGTACCACGGGAAGCGCTCGAGCTTGCGCTGGTTGCCGTAGGGCTGCGTGAAGATCTCGATGGGCGCGCAGCTCTTATCGAGCACCAGGTCCTTGTTGAGCCGTGCGCCGTAAGCGAAGAGCAGTTCCTCGATGCCCAGCTCGCGGGCAGTGGCCATGCTGAATTGGCGCTGTCGCAGGCTGTCGAGGTGCGGATCCATGGCATCGATGCACCAGAGGATGCGGCCGCCGTTCATCACGAATTGGTCGAGCACGTAGCGGTCGCGGTCCGAGAAGGTGCTGTCGGGCTTGGCGATGATGAGCGCCTCGTAGTTGTTCACGCGGTAGCGCACGCCTTCGTTCTTGGTGCTCAGCGCATCCACGCGGCCATCGATGCTCACGCGGCCCACATCGTACTGCGCGCCGAGCGCTTGGGCGATGTCGGCGGTCTCGATCGCAGCCAGTTCGCCATGGCCTTCGAGGAAGGCGATCCGCGGGCGCTGCCGGGTGGTGGACTGCCTGATGCCGCTGGCCAGCTCGTATTCCACGTTGGTGATGGAGCGCGCCACCATATCGGCATCGGGGGTGCGCAACTGGGTCTTCAGCAACTGCACGGGCACGGTCTTCTCGCGGAAGGTGACCAGCGCTCCGGGGAAGATGATCTTCTCGCTGAAGCCGCCCTTCTCCTTCACGCGGATACTGCTGTACACGAGGCCGGCATCCTGCAATTTGTCGTACTGCTCCTTGCGCGCCCTATCGTCCGGCTCCGCGCTCGGGTCGATGAAGCTGTACTGGACATGATCCGGATGCACCGCGTGCATCTCGTCGAGCACGTCGCGGGTGGCGCGCTCCAGCTGCTTCAGGTCTGCGGGCAGCTCGCCGGTGAGGTACACCTTCACATACAGGATGTCCTCCAGCCCTTGCACCAGTTCCTTGGTGGCGGGTGTGAGGGTGTAGCGCTGCTCGCTGGTGAGGTCGATGCGCACGCGGGCGAAGGAGCCGATGAAGAGCAGCAGCGCCACGATGCCGATGCCCACGAGAAGCTCCGTGAGGTCGGTGATGCGTTTGCTGCGGAGGGGGCTCATGCTACCAGGTCCTGCTTTGGAGCGCCGCGCGCGTGAGCAACAAGAAGACCGCGATCACCCCCAAGTGGTAGAGCACATCGCCCAGGTCGAGCACGCCGCGGCCGAGGCTCTGGTAGTGCGCTTGGATGCCGATGGACTTGATGGGGCCTTCCAATCCGCCGAGCAGGTCGAAGCTGGCCACGAGGTCGAAGCCCATGTAGAGGAAGAAACAGATGAAGACGGCAATGAGGAAGGCCACGATCTGGCTGTCGGTGAGGGCCGAGGCCAGCACGCCGATGCTGGCGAAGCAGGCCGCGAGCAGGAAGAGGCCGATGTAAGCGCCCCATGTAGCACCGGCATCGACGCCGCCGATGAAGAGCATCCAATGCAGCACGGCACTGAAGAGCACCGACCATGCGAGCACCACCAAGAGCCTCACGAAAAAGCCGCGGGCATCCCATTGGGCCGAGCGCCTGCGCCGCACCAGCCACACGATGCCGATGAGCGCATTCGCAATGCTCAAGACCAAATGCAGGAAGCTGCGCCATTGCACGGCCTGCGCGGGCACGGCGGTAACGGAAGTGCTCAAGCGGTCGGCGGCCCACACATAGACCAAGGTGGGCGCCAGCGCTAGGGCTATGAGCGCAACAGCCGCGAGGTACTTGGCCAGCACCACCTGCATTTCGGTGAGCGGCTTAGTGAGCAGCACCTCAATGGTGCCCGTGCGCCGCTCTTCACTGAAGCTGCGCATGGTTACCGCAGGCACCAGGAAGAGGAAGACCCAGGGTGCGATGAAGAAAAGCGGACCGAGGTCGGCGAAGCCGCTATCGAGCAGGTTGCCGGGGAACACCCAGAGGAACAAGCCCATGAGCAGCAGGAAGACCGCGATGACGATGTGGCCGATGAGCGAGCCGAGGAAACCCCGGAACTCTTTGCGGATGAGCGCGAGCATGCTAGCGCGGGCCAAGATAGCGGGCGCATTTTCGTGCGTGCGCGCCGTTGCCTGTGGATGGCGCGCCACCCGCTGCGCGAACTGCACGGGCTTCAACCGACATTTGCTCACACAGCCCAACGGTTGCCGTTCATAGCATAGACTCTCAGCTGCTCCCGAACCGAACGACATGAAAGCACTCTTTTCATTGCTCCAGCGAAACGCCTTTGCGCAACTGATGTCCTTGGTCGCCAACGGCCTCGCGGCGCAGGATTACGTGACACCTGGCCAGTTCGCCTACACGGTAGAGAGCGACATCGTTTACGGCGCCGACACCAATTACCTCGGCCTCATCGACACCCTCGAGCTCGACCTGTACAAACCGCTTGGCAACCTCGACCCGCAGCGCCCGCTCTTGGTGCTCGCTCATGGCGGCTCGTGGCTGGCCGGATGCAAGCACGACCCGCTCGGAGTGGTGCCCACGGCCATCGAATTCGTGCAGCGCGGCTACGTAGTGGCGAGCATCAACTACAGGCTCGGCTGGCACAAGGCGCAATTCGTGAGCGGCAACGTGGCGGGCTTTGGCATCTCGCCTTGGCCAGAGAGCTACCGTGCGCTCTATGCGCTCGATAGCGCCGAGATCAAGCGCGCGATCTTCCGAGGGCAGCAGGACATGAAAGCCGCTGTGCGCTTCTTGAAGGCGCGCGCTGCACTGGATAGCGTATGCACCGACAAGGTCTTCGTGGGCGGCGAGAGCGCCGGCGGTTTCGTGGCGCTGGCCGCAGCCTTCCTCGACCGCGCGGAAGAGCGACCAACAGCATGCGCGGCGCAACCCGATGCTCCGGAGCCCTATTCGCTCTTCCTCAACCTCACCGGCTTCGATTGCGAGAGCCATGAATACACGGTGCTGCCAACCATGCGCGCACGGCCCGATCTGGGTTCGGTCGAAGGCGCCCTCAACCTGAACGGCCACGATGCCCGTGTGCGCGGGGTGGCCAATTTCTACGGCGGCGTGCCCGCTGAAGCCTTCACGCAAGACTGGTGGCAGGGCACCGACACGCCAGCGGTTTACCTCTACCACCAGACCTGCGATGGGGTGGTGATGCACAATCAAGGCAAGCCCATGAGCATCATCAGCAACTATTGCAACCTGGGTGCAGCGCCTTGGCATTACCAGTACCCGACCATGCGCGGCAGCGGTGCCATTGCCAATGCCTTCGCTGGAATGAACTCGGCTCCGGCCTACCATACCGATTTCCAGTCGTGCGCTCCGTTCAATCCGGACATCGCCTTGATCGACTGCGCGCGCTACGGCGACAACGGCAGCTACCACTACGTGCTCGGCCGCGCTGCGCGATGCCAGCAACTGGCCACCTTCTGGGCGCCTATCGCCAGTGAGCCCGGCTCTTGCTTGAGTTCTTCCATAACGGTGGACATGCAGCACACGCTCGTGCAAGCAGTGCCCGTTCCGGCGAACGAAGCCGTGCGATTCGCCCATGCCAACGGACCCGCCAGCATTGTCGATGGCGCCGGACGCGTGGTGCTGCAGGTAGCCGATTCATCCTTGCCCGTTGACGTGAGTGCACTGGTACCGGGCATCTACATCGCGCAGATCAGAACACGCGCGGGCCTCGTGCATGCCCGCTTCGTGGTGGCGCGTTGAGCGGAGCACAGCACGTTGTTTCTTCGCGGCCTAACCCATCGACATGGCACTCCATCGCAAAGCCACTGCCTCTTGGTCCGGAACCGGCAAGGAAGGCACCGGCAGCATCAGCAGCACCAGCGGCGCCCTCAACGGCATCCCGCATTCGTTCACCACGCGCTTCGTGAGCGAGGACGGCAAGGCGGGCACTAATCCCGAAGAGCTCATCGCTGCCGCGCACGCCAGCTGCTTCACCATGAAAATGAGCTTCGTGCTCAACGCCGCAGGCTTCACGGCCGACAAGCTCGACTGCACCGCAACCGTCACCATGGACAAGGTGGGCGAAGGCATGGGCGTCACCGGCATCCACCTCGACCTGGTGGGCAGCGTGCCTGGCATCGATGCGGCCGCATTCCAGGAGTGCGCCGAGAATGCCAAGGCGAATTGCCCCATCAGCCAATTGCTGAAGAGCGTGCCCGTCACGCTATCAGCGAAGCTGGGCTGATTGGTCAGCGCGGCAGCGCCTCCAGCATCTTCTGCACGGCCTCGGCCTCAGCGCGTTTCATGTCGCTTGCCTTGCGGTTGATGGTGCTCAAGCGGAACGACTCCTCGAGCAGCTTCTTGTAGAGCTTCTCCAAGCGTTCGCGCTCGGAGGGTTTCTTGAACAGGTTGAACATGGCGTGAGGTAACGCACAGGTGGTGGCTTGGTTCGGAAGGTGGAGCGTTGGGGCTTACTCCATCATTTCATCAACAAGGTCCGGCGGAACAGGGTGACAATTGTTCGTCGGCGACTTGCCGGGCACAGGTATTTTCGCCGCCGATGCAACCAGCGACTTTCGCGAAGACCTCCCCGGTCTTCTTCCAGCGCCTCCGGGAAGTCACCGAGGCTTATTTCAAGGAGAACAACCTGCGTAAGACCGGCGACCTGCGCCTCTACACCAAGACCGCGGTGCTCGGCGCCGCACTGGTCGGGCTCTACGTGGTGCTGGTCTTCTTCACTCCGGCATCGGCATGGCTCGCGCTGGGTCTTTGCGCGGTCATGGGCCTGGTGGTGGCGAGCATCGGCTTCAACGTGATGCACGATGGCGCCCATGGCAGCTACAGCCGTCGCAAGTGGGTGAACGAGACCATGGCGCACAGCCTCAACTTCCTCGGGGGCAACGTGTATCTGTGGAAGCTGAAGCACAACGAGAACCACCACACCTTCACCAATGTGGAGGGCATGGACGATGACATCGACATCAAGCCCTTCATCCGCGTGCATGCCGGGCAGAAGCGCTATTGGTTCCACCGCTTCCAGCACATCTACAGCCTGGTGCTCTACGGCACCACCTACCTGTTCTGGATCTTCTACAACGATCTGCGCAAGTACTTCAGCGGCAAGATCGCCGACCACACCCCATTGCGGCCGATGAACCGCAAGGAGCACATCCTCTTTTGGGGCTCGAAGGTGTTCTACATCGGGCTCTTCATCGTGCTGCCCATGTTCATGGTGGGCGTGCTGCCCGTGCTGGCGGGTTATGGCGTCATGGTCTTTGTTGCTGGCGTGGTCATCAGCGTGGTGTTCCAATTGGCGCACGTGGTCGAGCCTGCTGAATTCGTTCACCCCGCCACCGATGGCAGCACCATCGAAGCGGAATGGGCCGTGCATCAGGTGGAGACCACGGTCAACTTCGCTACGCGCAACAAGCTCTGGAACTGGCTCTTCGGCGGACTCAACTTCCAGATCGAGCACCACCTCTTCCCGCGCATCAGCCATGTGCATTACCCCGAGCTCAGCAAGCGCCTGAAGCAGGTTTGCGCCGAGTTCGATGTGGCCTATCGCGAGTTCCCCACCATGCGCAGCGCCCTGCTGAGCCATCTGCGGCATCTGCGGCAGGTGGGCATGGCGTAGTGCTGCCTTGCGTGCGGCACTGTAGTTGGTTACTTCGCGGCAACTTCACAGCTACATGAAATACCCAGCCATCGCCCTTCTGCTCCTCATCACCCTCACCGCCAACAAATGCGTTAAAAAAGGAGTGGACACAGCCAGCTTGAAAGAGAAGAAGTGGGTGGTGGAAACGCTGAATGGCCAGCGCCCCGAGTTGCCCGATGGCGCGGAGACGCCTTGGTTGAAGCTCGCCGGTGATCAACTGCAGGGCTTCGGCGGATGCAATGCGCTCATGGGCGGCTATACCATGGAGGGCACCAAGTTGAGCTTCTCCAACATCGGCAGCACGAAGAAGTACTGCGAAGGCATCCAGCCCACCGAGAACGCGGTGAAGGAGATGCTCGACAAGGTGGACAGCTTCCGCCTCGACGACAACCAGCTGCGCTTGTTAGGCGGTGGAAAGGAGCTGGCGCAGTTGCGCGGCGAGTAAGCCCCGTTCAGTCAGCATTCCACGTCGTGCTCACATTGCCGGGACGCTCGGCGCGTTCGGCCAGCTTGCGTTTCCAGGCCAGTTCGCTCTCGTTCACCGCATCGCCGGCATCGTCCTCCAAATAGGGCGCGGGCGGTTCCTCGTCATCGTCCTCGTCGAGGAAGGCGGGGCGCGGATCGCTCACTGCGGGAGGCACAGCACGATGCACTAAGGCCAGCACCAAGCCCACGAAGGCGCCGCATAAATGGCTCTCCCAGCTCATGCCCGCCACAATGGGGAAGATGCCCCACACCAAACTGCCGTAGAGAAAGGCCACCAATAACGAAAGCGCCATGAGCGTGCGCTGCCCGCGCAGCATACCGCTGGTGAAGAGGAAGGCGACCATGCCGTAGATCACGCCGCTGGCGCCCACGTGCGGCGGGCCCTCACGGCCGATGAGCCAAACGCCGATGCCACCCAATAGCCACGTAAGGCCCACCACGCGACCCGCAAGGCGCGGGTAGAAGTACATGAGGCACCAGCCCAGCATCACCACCGCCGTGCTGTTGTTGAAGATGTGCTCCCAATCGCCGTGGAGCAGCGGCGCCGAGGCGATGCCGAAGAGGCCTTTGGCTTCGCGCGGGTAAAGGCCGAAGCGGGGAAGGTTCAGCTCCAAGCCGTGATCGAGGAGCCAGATGCACCAGATCACCACTGCCGCTATTGCTGGAAGCACCAAGGCGGTGGCCATGCGGTTGCGCACTGCGGGGGCCGTGGCCTGCTGGATCTGATCGGGCATGCCGCGAAGGTGACAAGCATCACGCCCTGTTCGGCTACCTGACGGAACGGCACTTCTTCCTGTTTCTTTGCGGCATGCGCAACGCACGGTTCGCCCTCATCGCCCTCGTACTCATCGCCATCGTGGCTTGCGCAGCGCGCACCAACAACGATGCGCCAGCCAGCAATGCCCAAGACCTCACGCCGCCCAGCGAGTTGGCGCTGCTCATGCGCGAAATGGCAGCGCACGCCGATAGCGTGAAAGCGGGCCTCGCTCGTGGCGACAAGAAGCTGCCCCCCTATCCTGCTGGCGTGAAGAAGCTGCTCACGGCCACACCCACCAAGGACATGCACATCGACCCCATCACCTTCCCCGCATTCGGAACGGATTACCAAGCGAAAGTGGACGGGCTGTACAAAGCAGCGCGCCAGGATCGGACGCGCGCTTACAATGCTCTGGTGCAGAGCTGCGCGAATTGCCACACCACGCACTGCCCCGGGCCGATGATGCGCATCAAGAAGATGTATGTCCCGTAACGGCGACGTGTATGCCGCCCGCCCTGGTTGTGATGGTGTTGGTCACGGACGCGCCACGCCGCGCACGCCTTCGGGCATCAGTACAGAATCGTTCTCGCGATCGCGGTCGGCGGTGCGGCCATACGGATCGAGCGATGCGCCGATCAAGGCACCGATATCGCCTTTCACGCTGAAGGTGTAGCGCAGGTCGGTCCACTGCCAAGGCGGCAGCACGGTAAAGGACTGGCGATCACTGCCTGGCCGTTTCGCGCCGCGCGACAGGGAGAGCGGCACATGATAGAGGGTCTGGCTGCCATCGCGTGCAACCAGCACAACATCAACAGGCATTAGCATTTCGCCCTTGCGTGCCAGCGTGACCTGGATCGAATCGCCCGCTTGCAGCAGCTCCACGATGGCATAGTCGAGCGTGCGCGTGGTGTTGATCCATTCATCGAAATACCAATCGAGCTCCAAGCCGCTCTGCTTCTCGAAGGCGCGCTCCAGATCGATGGGTTCCGGGTGCTTGAACTTGCACGCATCGTAGTAGCGCAAGAGGCCCTTCGCGAGATCCTTCTCCCCGATCACAGCGCCGAGCTGATGGATGAGCATCTCGCCCACGCTGTACGCGGTGGTGCCATACGCCGCATTCGTGATGAAGTGATCGGCGTGGATGCTGGGCGGTTCGTGCTTGCCGCTCTCGGCGAGGCCGAAGTAACCATTGATCGATGACTCGTGCGGATCGCCTTCACCACCGAAGAGGTGCTCCATCACCTTGCTGCTGGCGTATTCGGTCATGCCTTCATCCATCCATGGGAAGCGGCCCTCGTTGCTGGCCAGCACACCATAGTACCAACTGTGGACGCTCTCGTGAACGCTCACGCCCACAAGGCTGCCGATGCGTCGCTTGCCCGTGATCAGGGTTAGCATCGGGTATTCCATGCCGCCGTCGCCGCCTTGCACGAAACTGTATTGCGGCCATGGGTATTTGCCGAAATGCGCATTCATGAATCGGAAGCTCTTCATCATGTAGTCGGGCAATTGCTTCCACACCGCCTCCAACTCCGGCGATGCTTTATAGAAGAAGTGCAGCTCCGGGCCATCAGTCATGGGTTGCACCAGATGCACGTACTCCTTGTCGGCCGCCCACGCGAAGTCATGCACATCCTTGGCGACGAAATGCCAGGTGAGCTTGCCGCCGGGTGCGCGCTTCAAAGGCTTCTTGCTCGGGTAGCCATGGCCGATCTGCTCCGGGTTCTGCAGCACGCCTGTGGCGGCGATGGTGTAGGCACTATCGAGCGTGAGCCGCACATTGAAATCGCCCCATGCGCCATGGAACTCGCGGCCCACGTACGGTATGGCGTGCCAGCCGCGCTGGTCATACTCGGCGAGCTTCGGATACCACTGCGACATGCTGTAGGCCACGCCTTCGGCATTGTCGCGGCCGCTGCGGCGGATCTGCACCGGCACCTGCCCAGCGAAACTGTAGGCGAGGCTCGTGCTCTTGCCGGGCAGCAAGGGCTGCGGAAGCACCGCGTGCAGCACCGTGCCCAGATGCTCGAGTTGCACAGGCTTGCCGCCTTGCGCCATGCGCTCAACGCGCAGCTCGCCCATCTCCTCGGGCTTCAATCCGGCGATCCGGTCGCGCACACGGCCATCGGGGTCGGCGATGGTGCGTGAGCGCACGTCCATCTCGCTTCCCGGCCTGAACGCATTGAAGTAGAGGTGGAAGAAGAGCTCGCGCAGCGTGTCGGGGCTGTTGTTGGTATAGCCCAGCGTGGTGGTTCCGGTGAAGCGATGCGTGGCTGGGTCCAGCTCCACGGACATATCGTACCGCACGCGTTGCTGCCAACGGTCGCATTGGGCTTGCGCGATGAATGAAGCGGCGAGGGTGATCAGCAAGGATGCTGCGCGGCGGGAGTGGCTCATGGTTTCAGGCCGCGCAAGATCGCACGCGCGGTCCGTCCATCAGCGCACGGCCTGCGCCGGACTGCACTGTTCGGCATCCTCCCACGGGATGTGCTTGCCCAAGGTGCCGCGCCAACGCCGCCAGAACGACTCGCGATCCACAATGGAAACGAAGTCGGGCACCAGCGCGACTTGGGGATCGAAGACGGGATTGGTGGCCGCGAAGAGCTCCGAGACGCTGTCGCGCACCAATGGCAGCAGCTCGATGTGTACGCCCAACTCGCGCTTCATCCGGCGGTGCATAGGCTTCAGCATCTTCACCTGGAACTCATCGCTGGCGAGGGCCACATGCTTCAGTCCCGCGGCGCAGGCCACCTGATAGCCGAAATACATGTTCTCCGTGCTGTGCTCTGCGCGCTCATCCAAGAGGATGTGCTCGCGCGGAACACCCATGGCCACGGCGTATTCGCGCATGATCCGTGCTTCGCTGTACGGCGTGTAAACAGCAGAACCCGACATGATCAAGCGGTCGGCGAAGCCCTTCCTGTACAGATGGACAGCCCACACCAGCCGTGCCTTCAAGCCGATATGCACACCGCCATCGTCGGTGTAGGGCATGCCCGGCACGATGAGCGCATCGTAGGGCTTCTTCATTTCGGCGCGGCTGTAATACTTGGCCGGATTGGCAACGGTGCAACCCGTGAGCAGGAGGACCAGCACTGCGGTGATTTGGAGAAGCGTCCTAGCAGACATGGAGCAAAGTTGTGCTGAAAGAACAACCTTCGCGACGGAAGGTTCGGCGGGACCGGCTGCCGGATCGTCAGGGAACGGAGCACGGCAGTGGAATTGCCGGGCCGAACGCCAAAGACAACGAATCATGATGGAGGGAAATCCGATGATGGGCGCGTATGTGATCGGCATTGTGATGATGCTGGTGAGCTGGGTGGTGAGCAATCAGCTGAAATCGCGCTTCGAGAAATACAGCCGCACGCCGCTGCGCAACAACATGAGCGGGCGCGAGATCGCCGAGCGCATGCTGCACGACCATGGCATCACCAACGTGAAAGTGGTGAGCGTTCAAGGCGCACTCACCGACCATTACAACCCGGCGAACCGTACCGTGAACCTGAGCGAGCCTGTGTATCATGCACGCAATGCCGCTGCGGCCGCCGTTGCTGCGCACGAAGTGGGGCACGCAGTCCAGCATGCCACAGCCTACCAGTGGCTCAACATGCGCAGCAAGCTGGTGCCGGTGGTGAGCGTGGCCTCGCGCTTCATGCAATGGGTGATCCTGGGCGGCATCCTGCTGATGTCGGCCGCATCGCCGCTGGGTGAGCCGGTGCTGCTCGCGGGCATCGTGCTCTTCGGCGCTACCACCTTGTTCAGCTTCATCACGTTGCCGGTGGAGTACGATGCGAGCAACCGCGCCTTGGCCTGGATCCAGCGCAGCGGCATAGTTACGCAGGGCGAGTACGCCATGAGCGCCGATGCCTTGAAGTGGGCCGCGCGCACGTACGTGGTGGCGGCCATCGGCTCATTGGCCACGCTGCTCTACTACATCATGATCTTCATGAACCGCAGGCGCTAATCGCGGAAAGACCTGCATCGGAGCCCCGGCTATTCCGGGGCTTCGCGTTCAATACCGTCTACGTCGCGCGGTGCTGCGGATGCCCAGCACGCCCAGCAGGCCGCGTGTGAGCTCTCGCACGATGGTGTTGCCCACTTGGCGCGCCATCGGGTTCTTCGTCATCTTCTCCAAGGTGCCCGGCTCGGTCTTCGGCGCCGGTTGCTTCGGTTTGGGCGCTGCCTGCTCTTCCTCCTTGCCTTGCATGCGCTTCTCCAGGATCTCGAATGCGCTCTCGCGGTCGATCTCCTCGTTGTAGATGCGCACCAACTGGCTTCGCGCAACGAGTCCATCGATCTCCAAAGGGCTCAGCACATCCATGCGGCTCACCGGCGCGCGTAGCAGCGTGTGCGCCAGTGGTGTGGGCGTGCCCTTCTCACTGAGGGCCGTCACGAGGGCCTCGCCTATCCCCAATGAGGTGATCAGTTCCTCCACATTGTAGAAT
>JBATND010000329.1:0-9257 GCA_049290175.1 Flavobacteriales bacterium
CTCCCGTCGCCCGGGGTGACGTTTCGAATGGGCCAGTGCTTGGCGAAAACATCGGAGGTTGTGCAACTCGCCCCATCTTCACGCACATGAAAGGCGGCTGGGTGTACATCATGACCAACAAGCACAACACCACGCTGTACACGGGTGTCACCAGCAACCTGATGAAACGCGTCCTTCAGCACAAGAAGGGTGTGTTCCCCGAGTCGTTCACCGACCAGTATCTGTGCCACAAGCTGGTGTGGTTCGAGTTCGTGCCCACGATCAAAGGCGCCATCGCCCAAGAGAAACGCATCAAGCATTGGCGGCGTGCTTGGAAGGATGAACTGATCGCGAAGGAGAACAAGGAGTGGAAGGACTTGAGTGAGGGTTGGTATGATGAGCGCGACATGCAGTGACCGGTCCTGCGAACGCCGCGCTCACTTTTTTCTCTTCCTGAACCGCTTCCTCGGATGCTGGCTGGTGTGGAAGACGCGCACCACAACGACTCGGTCAGGCATGGGCCGGTAGAGCACAACGAAAGGGAAGTTGTGGAGCGGGAGCTGCCGGAACATTCCCTTCACGCGCAGCGAACCACTCGGGAACAAGGCAATGGCATCGAAGCAGGACATCACCTAGTCAACGAAGCTCAAGGCCGCTTTCGGGTTTCGTTCCGCATACCACTTGGCAGACGAAGAGATGTCGGCATCAGCCTCGTCAGAGACATGAACCGGCAAGCGCCTCATCGCCCGATCGCCTTCAGCGCACGGGCCTTCACTTGGGCAGGCGTGTAGGTCTTGGCTTCACCGCGCACATAGCGTTCCCAGCTCGCATCGAGCTGCTTGAGCTGTTCCTCGCTGAGCGTGTAGTGCGTTCCGCCATCGAGCACGCGTTCCATGGCCGCGATGGTGCGTTCGTCATCCAACGTTGTGAGCCGATTGATGAGAGCGACCTTGCGTTTGAGGATGGTGGACATGGCGTGTGCTTCTCGTTCGTTCGGTGTTTCAGTCATGCCCACAGATCAGCCCGCAGCCTTTTCTGCGTGGTCAGCGTATCTTCATCGAGCTTCCACTTGCCCAGGTGCTTCCTGGCATCGAAGCCCGTTTGCGGCACCGGCTTGGCACGCTTCACAGCATCACGCAGGCGGCGCCTCGGCGTTCTCTTCTTGATGATGGTGACCATGCGATCAAAGATAGCGTGTCCGGTATCTGAGCGTAGCCTGCCTTCGGCAGGTGAACCTGCGGCTACGCTCGACAAGAACAGGAACATGGTAGCCATGCCTTCGGCAGGCAAGCCTGTGGCTACCTGCCGCACGGCAACAACGAATGCGGCAGCCAAAGGCTGCGGTGAGCTTACGCAGCTATGATCGCTAGTCGCACCTGTGCCTCATGCCAGCGCATCCGTCACTCCGGGCAAGTGAGGCTCTGCGAACGCGACCCGGAGTCTCACCAATGCCCAGCGCGTGTTATGGCATTGGTGAGACTCCGGATGGCCGGGACAAGCGATCTCCGATCGCCCGGCCTCCGGAGTGACGTTTCGCACGACCTTCACGCACATGAAAGGCGGCTGGGTTTGTACCACCTCATCACTCCAATCCGGCCAAGCTGCTTGCTCTTTTCCCGCATGACTTCTCCGAAGAGCACGTTTCGTAGCTCGGGCTACGCAACATGCTCTTCGTATCGTCTTGCAGAAAAATAGCGGCGCATCTCCTGCCGTCCTGGAATGACGAGATGTTACTCATCATGACCAACAAGCACAACACCACTTTGTACACCGGTGTCACATCGAACATCATGAAGCGCGTGCTTCAGCACAAGAAGGGCGTGTTCGAGGGCTCGTTCACCGATCAGTTCCTGTTGCACAAACTCGTGTGGTTCGAGTTCCTGCCGACCATCGTGGAGGCCATCAAGCAAGAGAAGCGCATCAAGCACTGGCGCCGTGCCTGGAAGGAAGAGCTGATCAAGAAAGAGAACCCGAACTGGAATGACCTGAGCGATGGCTGGTACCACCCGAAGGACTTCGAGTAAGTAGAGCGCTCACTTCCTCTTCCTGAACCGCCTCCTCGGGTGCTGGCTAGTGTGGAAGACGCGCATGACAACGATCACATCACCATCAAGTCGATAGACGATCACATACGGAAACACCTTCAGCGGTGCCTGCCGGAATTGTTCATGCACTCGCTGAAAACCGCCTGGGTTTGCGATGATGAATCCAAGGCAGCGCTGAACCTCCAAGAGAAAGCGGTCACCAAGGCCCTTGTTCTGTTTCTCGTACCACTTGGCGCCCTCTACGATGTCTTGCCTGGCAGAAGGACGAAGAATGAGCCTGCGTTTCATTTCCCGCGCAGACCACGAACGTGCGACTTCACCTCGGCCCATGTGTAGTTCGCACCCTTGCCCGCCTTGTAGTCCTTGAAATCGCGATCGAGCTCGGCTTTCTGTGCGGCGCTCAACTTGAACTGGTCTGATGGGTTGAGCAGCTGATCCACTGTTTGCAGCTGTTCTTCATCCTCCGATGCCAGTATCTGCTTGGCGAGTTCCACTTTCAGTTCGTTGAGCTTCATGACCGATGGCCTTTGCCCAAAAGTAAGTGGCGGGCTGGCTTGCCCCCGCTCCCGCGAGTCTCTTCTCGTTGGTTCGGATCTGTGATCCGGACCACCTACAAGACCACTTGCCAGCCCTTATCGCTCTAGCTTCGTGGCATGCGAACCACTTGGCTTCTCCTGTTCGCGGCACTTGCCGCATGCTCCACGCCACGCACCGAAGAACCGCAAGTGCCCAAGGCCCTGCAGGAGCCGGGTGTGATGGATGATTTGAAGTCGTACAGTGGGCGCTCGGGGAATTACGATTTGGTAGAAGCGCTCTTCGAGGAGGCGTTGAAGAGCGATTCCACACTTCGGCAACTCTTCGAGGCGATCGAAGCGCAGCACCACGCGCATGCCGACACTACGGAGCGCTGGCAGCACTACGAGCAGAAGAACCTGCAGTACTACGAGGATGCCAAGCAGCACAGCGAGCGGATGTCCGATACCATCGCACGCGCGGAGCAACTCACGCTGCTGCGTAAGAGCCAGGAGCGGTACGAAGCAGACGTCCGAGATGCGCGAGGATTGGATAGCGCATATCGCCATACCCGCTCCTCAATCGCCGACCTGCAAGAGCTGGTAAAAGTGCAGCGCACCTTGGAGATGCTGGAGCGCTACCAGAAGGAGCAGCGACCTCACGATGCCACTCTGCGCGCGGAAGTGGAACGCATCATGACATTGGAACTGAGACTGCGCAAGCAGGTGAAGCAGTAGGTAGGACAAGGGCATTGGATCTCCAGCTTGCGCATAGCGATGCAGGCTTGGGGGATTGGCCCGATGACGCTCGCCAACGCAAACGACTGCCGCGACTACTGCCGTGAATCCATCACCGCGCTGTTCGTTGCATTAATCGGCGGTGGTTGCGGTGGATGCGGAGGAATTGCAGGAACGATGGCGTGGTCCATTTGCGGCCCTCGCCCTGTGGGCGTGCGTTGGCCAAGCGAGCTGGCAGCTCATCGAGCACTGCGCGCAGGCCCGCAGCACTGGCGTTAAGCACCGCCAGCATGGTGTGGGCCACGGTTGCACGCAAGGTCTTCTGAAGCACGATGGGCACTTCCTCCTGATGCACGATGGCGCCCGTATCGATGCCTTTGTCGATCCGGTGGATGGTATAGCCCGTTACCGCCGAGTTGTTGTACAGCTGCCAGATCACCCCTTGAGCGTTCTGGTACGCGGGCAGCAGTTCGTGGTGGATGTTGAGCATGCCCAAGCGCGGTGCAGAGAACACCTTGGAGCCGATGTAGCCGTTGCCCAGGCTGATGGCCACATCGGCTTCAGCGGCACGCATGGCCGCCACGGTATCGGCATGGTTCACCGAAGGGGTGCGCACGAACGGTATTCCGTGCCGCTTGCAAAGCACATCGAGGTCTTCGAAGGGTGCGATGGCCTGCACATCGGCGCCATACCAAGAACGCATGCGGTAGCCCACCAAAGCTCCCAGCGGACCGATACGCAGGATCTTCTTTAACTTCTTCTTCCAATGGCCTTTGGATCGCGGTGCGCCTTCCGCCAGGATCACCTGCACCACTTTGAAATGGCCGCTTCCGATCAGGTGCGGCAAGTGGTGACTGGCCGTGCCGCGCAACGCACTGGTGAGGATGGCCACCCTCATGCCGAAGCCAGGAAGGGATTTCCCGTGGCATTGCCGCGCAGCGCATTTGCCGCGAGGAAATAGCGGATGTGCGCCAACGGCCAATCCAGGATGATATGGTCGCGTCGGATCAGGAGTTCATGTGCCGCAATGGGCGCAGTGCCGCTATGGCAGCCACGTTCCGCCGTGGCACAACTGGTGTGGCCCGCCGCCAGCACCGCCTGGTAACCGGCTGCCGTGAAATCGGTGAACCGGCCATATGGGTATGCGAAGTGATCCGCTTTACCCATCCATTCGATCAAGGTGCGGCGCGAGCGTTGTACATCTTCCGCCAATTCCTGTGGGCTGATGCGCGCCATGTTCAGGTGCTCCCAGGTATGCGACCCGATCTCGTGGCCCATGGCGGCAAGCTCGTCCAGTTCCGAGCGATTGAGGAAGCGCACCGGTGGCAGGTGGAAGCGCTCGGTGCAGATGCGGGCCACCTCGGCTTCGTCGGAGAGTCCGATCAACGCAGGGTTGATGAAGAAGCAGGCGCTGATGCCGAGGTCGCGCAACACGCGTGCACCGTCGAGGTTGTTCCGGAAACCATCGTCGGAGCTTACGCAGAGGTAAGGCTTGTCCATGCGCCCTTGTCGCACGCGCTCCACGGCTTCGCTGTAGGAGATGAAGGTGTGCGTGCGTGCGAGATCCCTCACCATGGCCTCCAAGGCGTGCAGTTCATCGGTGAAGGTGTGGTGGATGTATAGGAACTGCACACGGGGAAGGGCCAATGCTTCGGCGGTCTTGCCGCGTAACCGCTGTGCCAAGGCTAGGGCATCCAGGGCGCTATGACGCGCCACGGCCCGCAGGTTGCGGCTTTCCTGCGCTTTGATCTCGGCGTAGCGTTCAACGAAAGGCACGGTCCGAAAGTAGCGAGCCTGCCCGGTGCATGGCCTGTTGCCTCACATGCAGCACAAGGTGAACGGTCGTTGTGCGATGCCTTGTGCACCTGCTCGCATTCTTGGCCGAGACCGCGAGGGCTCTGTGTGCATAGTGCCGCAGCCCTACTTGTCAGCCGTGAGCTTGAACGCGATCGGCAAGGTCATCTGCGCATCCACCGCTTTGCCATCTGCGGTCGCGGGTTTCCAGTTCGGCATGCCTTTCACCACGCGCAGGGCTTCAGCATCGATGTCGGCGCGTACCCCGCGCTTGATGCTGGCATCGGCGATGGCGCCATTTGCCTTCACTGTGAAGGCCACGTACACGGTGCCTTCGGCCTTGTCGGTTTTTGCCTGCTCCGGATAGCGGATGTTGGCGCCGAGGTGCTTGGCGAGCGCCTCCATGCCACCAGGGAATTCCGGCTGCTGTTCGATGCCGGGGAATACGCGCGCAGCGAATGCATGGTCGGGCTGTGAAGCGGGAGCGATGCGCCACGATGCGAGGCCGACAGCCAGAGCGAGCGCGGGCAACGCGAGGAGGAGTTTGCGACGGGCGAGACGGGCGGGACGTGTGTTCTGCAGCATGATGATGCGTTGTTTGAGGTTTGACGTCGAGAAGGTGTGAAGCAGCGTTTGCGGTGAGACGTTGAGCGTGGCGGCCACGAGCAGCGATGGGTAGTTGGTGTGCTGGTGCTGCGCGATGGCATCGGCCGCATGTTCATGCACGAGCCGCAGCTCACGAAGTGCGAAGCGCCAGATGGGATTCGTCCAGCAGAGCGCTGCGAAGGCCTCGTACACGATCACGTCGAGCGAATGCCATTGTGCGGCGTGGGCCTGCTCGTGGGCGAGCATCGCTTGTCGGTCGGCTGCGGATGCTGTGGCGGGTACGCGCACCAGGTGGAAGAAGGAAGCGGCTGGTCCCTGCGCGCGTTGAATGGAGCGTGCAGCAACTATGGCCCGATAGAACAGCACCGCCAACAAGACTGCAGACACCGCGAGATGCGCTTGCACCAGCCAAGAGATGGTGATGCCGGTGCTTGCCGTCGCATTCGTTTCAACACCTATTGCGGGCAGTTCCACCTGCATCATGGGAACCGCTTCCGTTGCAATCGGGATCAGCGGGATGAGCACGCTGGCCACCGGTGCGAGCAGCAGCCACGCACGCCGCGCGTTGAACCAGGTCTCGCGACGCAGCGCTAGCAAGTACACGCCATAGAGCGCGATGAAGATCAGGTTGACCTTGATGTAATAGGCGATGGCTTCCATGTCAGGGCTTGTTCTTCTGGTCCTTGATCAGCGTGAGCAGTTCGTCGAGTTCCGCGGCGTCCAGTTCTTCCTTGGCGATGAAGGCCGATAGCAGTGCGCTCGCCGAACTGCCGAAGTAGTCCTTCACCAAGCGGCGCATGCTGCGATCGCCATAAGCGGCCTTGCTCACCTTGGCGTGGTACTGGTGGCTTCGGCCGAACGCCGTGTGGCCCACGAAGCCTTTCTCTTCGAGGATGCGCACGATGGTGCTCACTGTGGTAACTGCAGGGCGCGGCTTGGGCATGGCGGCCACTAAGTCCTTCACGAAGGAGGGGCCGAGCTTCCACAGGGCCTGCATCACTTGTTCCTCTGCGCGGGTCAATCGTTCCATGGGGCAATTGTAACTAGAAAATTAGTCGAACAGCTAAGAAATTAGTTGAAAGTGCCGGATGGTTGGAGGAGCGGTGGATGCTGGAAGGGGATAGGCGGCGGAGGTAGAGGCCACCGAAGCGGATGCCGACGTCTATGTTTGGCAAAACGGAACAACATGAAGCCTGTCGGCGCATTCCTCGCACTCTCCCTCGCTGCGCAAGCGGTGGTCGCTCAGAATCCGGTGCGCGTATCGCTCGTGCCATGGGCCGAGAACATCGGAAGTGTGACCGACATCGCCGTCAATGGCGATGGCCGCCTATATGTGGCGAGCCAGGATGGATTCGTGCGCATCGTAACCGACAGCATGCAAGTGCTGCCCACGCCATTCCTGGATCTCTCGGCCCTCGTCTTCAGCAATTTCGAGATGGGCCTGCTCGGGCTGGCTTTCGATCCCGATTACGCGAACAATGGTCGCTTCTATGTTCACTACAACCCGGCATCGAACCTGTCGAATCGGATCTCGCGTTTCCAGGTGAGCGCTGATCCCGATGCAGCCGATCCGTTGAGCGAGACCATCATCTACAGCATACCGACCGCAGGGCCGCCTTACCACCGCGGTGGCGATATCGAGTTCGGTCCCGATGGCATGCTGTACATCTCCAAGGGCGATGGCTTCGGGTCGGCGAATGCACAGAACCTGTCGAATGCCCACGGCGCGATCCTTCGCATCGATGTGAGCGGCGGCACCTACTCGATCCCGCCGGATAACCCGTTCGTGAGCAGTGGCCCCGATACTCTGCCGGAGATCTTCGCCACGGGCCTGCGCAATCCGTTCCGCATCGGCTTCGATAGCGGCAATGGCGACCTATGGATAGGCGATGTGGGTCAGGGCAACTGGGAGGAACTCAATCGCATACCCGCTGGCGACCTGAGCGGCCCCAACTTCGGCTGGCCCTGCTTCGAGGGCAACGCATTCTATGAGCCCACTGGATGCCAGCCTGCTTCGGCCTATGTGGCGCCGGTGATCCCGCTTTCGCATGGCAGCAGCGGCGGCAACTTCTGCTCGGTGATGGTGGGCCGCGTGTATCACGGTGCGCTGTGGCCGCATTTCTCCGACCGCTTCTTCTTCACCGACTACTGCAATGCCGATATCTATAACCTGCGCCCGAACGGGTCCGGAGGGTACATCAACGAGCTTTCATTGGATACCCTGATGAGCGGCAACACGTGCATCGTAGAGGATGATGCGGGCGAGCTCTTCTTGGGCAATCGCAATCAAGGGAAGATCTTCCGCATTGTTGATCGCTGCCCGATGGATGCGCCCGTGATCGAGCAGGACGGCAACTTGCTCTTCACCGCCAGCGATGGCACGTTGCAGTGGTATTTCGGAGGAACGGCCGTTCAGGGGCAGACCGGTGCGCAGTTCACGCCCAGTGGTGCGGGCTCGGTGCATGTGATCGCGAATCATGGCAATGGCTGCTTGCTCAACAGTGGTTCCTTCAACTTCATTCCGACGGGCCAATCCAGCGTGGACCACGGATCGGGTCTCGAAGTGATGCCAAGTCCTGCTTCGGAGGAACTCCTCATCCGGATCGGGCGGCCGTGCCCAAGCTGTTTGGTGCAGGTGATCTCTCCGCAAGGGAAGTTGGTGCGGGAAGAACGCGTGGGCAACACAGGCATGCTGCGCATGGATGTTTCGGCCTTGGCGGATGGTCTGTATGGGATACGACTAATGCGGGATGGCAGGGCAGGGGAGCCGATCGTCGCACGGCGCGTAATCATCGCGCACTAGGCCATAGGTGTATTGAAGGTGTTGCGGCGACTTGATCACGGCATTGACTCGGTTATTGACTTGAGCTGCGCTTGAAAGGAATTCTGGCGCCGGTCTGCTGCCACCTACGGCAGGTGTTCGAGCAGCATATTCCAGCCTTCCTGGCTGGGCATTCCACCCGGCAAGCCCTGCCTGTGGACCGTTTTCCCGAACCACGGTCCGGTGCCCGATTTCCCGCTTGTGCGATCCTTTTCCGGGCATCGCCGTAGAAGGCCCCATGACGAAGAAGGACAAGATCGCCTTCATCAAGAGCAGCAAGCGGAAAACGCATGTGTACAACGACCTGAATCGCTACTCGGACCAACAGCTTGACGACGTGATCCGTGAGATAGTGCAAGGCCTGATCCGCGAGAGCGAGATCATCGCCAACGCCTACATCAACGGCTATCGTTAGCGAGCAGCGTCCAACGCCTGCTGCTGAAGGCGAAACGCCTAAGGCTACGGGGCCCCTCCACCGATCGGTGGCAGGGGCCTCGCAGCTTTCAACCATGCGCCTATCTTCGGCACATGCCCGCCCCCCTCGCCAAGCGCTGGCGCCTGAAACCCGCCCCCGATCCTAAGGCCGTGGCCGAGCTCACCTACGAGCGCTGCCCGGTACCAGCGGCCACCATCCTGGCCCAACGCGGAATCCGCGACAAGCGCATGGCCGCGCATTTCTTCCGCCCGGCGCTCGACGACCTGCACGACCCTTTCTTGATGGCCGGCATGCAAGCGGCGGTTGAACGCATCGAGCGCGCCTTG
>JBATND010000330.1:0-4707 GCA_049290175.1 Flavobacteriales bacterium
GCGTGGGCGTGATGCCGTGCTCTTCGTTGTAGGCCATCTGCTTGGCGCGGCGCCGATCGGTCTCATCGATGGTGCGTTGCATGCTGTCCGTCACCTTATCGGCGTAGAAGATCACCAAGCCGTTCACGTTCCGCGCGGCGCGGCCAGCGGTCTGAGTGAGCGAGCGGTTGCTGCGCAGGAAGCCCTCCTTGTCGGCATCGAGGATGGCCACGAGCGAAACCTCTGGCAGATCCAAGCCTTCGCGCAGCAGGTTCACGCCCACGAGCACATCGATCATTCCCAAGCGGAGTTGACGCAGGATCTCGATCCGCTCCAAGGTCTCCACATCGCTGTGGATGTACTTGCACTTCACGCCGTTGCGCTTCAGGAATTCATCGAGCTCCTCGGCCATGCGTTTGGTGAGGGTGGTCACCAGCACGCGTTCTTCCTTCTTGCTGCGGTGGCGGATCTCGTCCAGCAGGTCGTCGATCTGGTTGTGGCTGGGGCGCACTACGATCGGCGGATCCAAGAGTCCGGTGGGTCGCACCACTTGCTCAACCACCACGCCTTCGCTCTGCATCAATTCGTAGTCAGCGGGGGTTGCACTCACGTAGATCACTTGGCCCATCATGCCCTCGAACTCCTCGAATTTCAGGGGCCTGTTGTCCATGGCGCTGGGCAGGCGGAAGCCGTACTCAACCAAGTTGCGCTTGCGGCTGCGATCACCGCCGTACATCGCGGTCACCTGGCTCACGGTCACGTGGCTCTCGTCGATCACCAAAAGGAAATCGTCCGGGAAGTAGTCGATGAGGCAGAAGGGACGCTGGCCGGTGTCGCGGCGGTCGAAATAGCGGCTGTAGTTCTCGATGCCGCTGCAATAGCCGAGCTCGCGCATCATCTCCAGGTCGTGGCTCACGCGCTCTTCGAGGCGCTTCGCTTCGAGGTGCTTGCCGATCTCCTGGAAGAAGGCCACCTGCTTCACCATGTCGTCCTGGATGCTCTTGATGGCGCCGTTCATGGTCTCGCGGCTGGTCACGAAGATGTTCGCGGGGTAGATCGTCACCTGCTCCACCGACTCCATGGTCTTGGTGGTGCCGATGTCGAAGCGCTCGATGCGCTCCAGTTCATCGCCCCAGAAGTGGATGCGGATGCCTTCATCGGCGTAGGCCAGGAAGACTTCGACCACATCGCCTTTCACGCGGAAGTTGCCGCGCGCCGGATCGATGTCCTTGCGGCTGTACAGCGCGCTCACGAAACGGTGCAGCAGCGCGTTGCGGCTCACCTTCATGCCCTTGTGCAGCTCTACAACGCTGTGCTTGAATTCGGCCGGATTGCCGATGCCATAGATGCAGCTCACGCTGGCCACCACGATCACATTGCGCCTTCCGCTCAGCAGGGCACTGCTCGCGCTCAAGCGCAACTTCTCGATCTCGTCGTTCACCGAGAGGTCCTTCTCGATGTAGGTGTTGGTGGTGGGCAGGTAGGCTTCGGGCTGGTAGTAATCGTAGTAGCTCACGAAGTACTCCACCCGGTCGTTGGGGAAGAAGTGCTTGAACTCGCCGTAGAGCTGCGCCGCCAGCGTCTTGTTGTGACTGAGGATGAGCGTGGGCCGATCGACTTGCGCGATCACGTTGGCCACGGTGAAGGTCTTGCCCGATCCGGTAACGCCGAGCAGCGTTTGCGCGCGCACGCCATCGCGCAGGCCCTCGACCAATTGCTTTATAGCTTCGGGCTGGTCGCCGGTGGGCGTGAATTCGGAAATGAGCTCGAAGGGCATAGGGCGGCGAAGGTACCGGTGCGGATGCGGGGCATAAGCCATCTTCGCAGCCTCTAACATGCAGTGGCATCATTTCATCTTCGTGGGCGTTACGCTCATCCTGACAGGCTGCGGCCAAGGCCCCAATGGTCTCGCGCCAGAAACCGATCCGAGCCGCCCTCGCGATGAGTTCGCCGGACCAATCGCATTGCGCGCGAGCAACGGCCTCTATGTCTGCGCCGATCAGGCCGAGGGCATTCCGCGTACAGGAGCACTCATCGCCAACCGCGAAAGCGTGGGCGATTGGGAGCGCTTCGAGCTGGTCAAGCAGGATAGCTCGCATTACGCGTTGCGCGCCAGCCATGGGAAGTTCGTGAGCGCGGAGCGCGAAGGCGCCTACCAAGCCGTCGCCGACCGCGAATGGGTGGGCGATTGGGAGTTGCTCGAGGTCGTCCCTTTGGATTCTGGTCGATTCGCATTCCGCACCACCGAAGGGCGCTACCTCAGTGCAGAGCTATCCGAAGGCGCCGCATGTCCGTTGTGCATCCTCGCTGATCGCACCGAAGTCGGGGCATGGGAGACCTTCGAGCTGGAGCACTTGAAAGAACAGCCCTGATCCACAACGCAACCATGTACGCGCTGCTCCGACCATTGCTCTTCCTGCTTCCTCCGGAGCGCGCGCATCACCTCACATTCCGTCTGTTGGGCATCGCATCGCGCCTCCCCGGCATGCTTGCGCTGGTTGGTGGCGCAAAGCCCCCGAGCAACGCGGCCACCGAAGTCATGGGCCTGCGTTTCCCATCGCCCGTTGGCCTCGCCGCCGGCATGGACAAGGACGCCAAGCATGTGGGTGCCCTTGCGCGCATCGGCTTCGGATTCATCGAGGTGGGCACACTCACGCCCAAGCCGCAGCCGGGCAATCCGCTGCCGCGCTTGTTCAGGCTGAAGGCGGATCGCGCGCTCATCAACCGCATGGGCTTCAACAACGGCGGCGTGCAAGCAGCGGTGGAACGCCTGCGCAAGCGCCAGCCCGGCATCATCGTCGGCGGCAACATCGGCAAGAACAAGAACACGCCCAACGAGCGCGCCATCGACGACTATATCGCGTGCTTCGATGCGCTGCATCCGGTGGTTGACTACTTCGTGGTGAATGTGAGCAGCCCCAACACGCCCGGCCTGCGCGCCTTGCAAGAGAAGGGACCCTTGCTGGAGATACTTGGGACATTACAGCAACTCGGGAATAAGCTCTCGTATGGCATTCAAGCAAGTGGCGAGTACCGAGCGGCGAGTGGCGAGTCCTCCGGCAGCCACTCGCCACTCGCCACTCAACACTTGCCACTTCCTAAGCCCATCCTCCTCAAGATCGCCCCCGACCTCACCGAGGGCCAGCTCGATGACATCGTGAGCGTGGTGAAGGTGAGCGGTATCGCAGGCGTGATCGCAACCAACACCACCATTTCACGCGATGGATTGCGCACGCCACAAGCTGCGTTGCAAGCCATCGGTGCAGGCGGATTGAGTGGCGCTCCTGTCCGCTCGCGCAGCACGGATGTTGTGCGCTACCTGCGCGAGGGTTTGCCCAAGCCGTTCGTCATCATCGGCGTGGGTGGCATTGATTCGTGGGAGGCGGCGAAAGAGAAGATTGAGGCGGGCGCGGATCTGGTGCAGGTGTATACTGGGCTTGTGTATGAAGGGCCAGCCCTGGTGAAGCGCATCAATTCGGCGTTCGCCGCGCTGAATTCATGAACCACGGATCAACACGGATAAACACGGATGTCTAGTGCTGAAGAAGTCGGCCATGACTTGATGTTCTCTACGGAGACAGAGCAGATCATTGGCGCGGCCATGGAAGTGCTGAACGTGCTTGGCCATGGATTGCTGGAGAAGCCCTACGAGAATGCGCTGGCAGTCGAGTTCCGACTACGATCCATCCCGTTCCAGCAGCAGCCTCAGTATGAAGTCATGTACAAGGATGTTCGTGTTGGCGTGTACGTCCCTGATCTCATCGTGCATGGGTGCGTGGTGGTGGACACCAAGGTCATCGACAGGATCAGCAATCACGAGAAAGGGCAGATGCTCAACTACCTTGGCCTGACCGGACATCGGGTAGGCCTCATCCTCAATTTCGAACGCGCCAGATTGGAATGGCAACGAGTCGTTCTGTGATTCGCATCCGTGTCAATCCGTGTCCATCCGTGGTACTGCATTAACGTAAAACGCCTCGCTCATGGAACAAGTGAAGCTCATCGAATGCCCGCGCGACGCCATGCAAGGCATCGTGCCCTTCATTCCCACGGAGGTGAAGGTGCGCTACTTGAACGAACTGCTGCGCGTTGGCTTCGATACCATCGACATCGGCAGCTTCGTGAGCCCGAAGGCCATTCCGCAATTGGCCGATACCGCCGAGGTGCTTTCCCGCATCGACACGAGCGAGACGAAGAGCAATTTGCTCGTGATCGTGGCCAACGAGCGCGGCGCGGAAGAAGCAGTGAAGCAGGGGAGCGTCACTTATCTCGGCTATCCCTTCAGCATCAGCGAGACCTTCCAGCAGCGCAACACCAACACGAGCATCGAGGGCAGCTGGAGCCGCATCGCACGCATCGCGGAGATCACGCACGCAGGAGGCAAGGAGCTCGTGGTCTATATCAGCATGGCCTTCGGCAATCCGTATGGCGATCCGTGGAGTGCGGACGTGGCCCTGCATTGGATCAATCTCCTCACGAGCGAGTTGGGCGTGCGCATCATCGCGCTCAGCGATACCGTCGGCGTGGCACGGCCCGGCGATATCTCCGCAATGTTCTCGGCGCTTGTCCCCGCGCTGCCCGCCGTTGAGTTCGGCGCGCACCTGCACTGCACCCCCGACAATTGGAAAGCGAAGACCGATGCCGCTTGGAATGCCGGCTGCCGCCGTTTCGATGGCGCCATCAAGGGCTACGGCGGCTGCCCCATGGCCGAGGATGAGCTGGTGGGGA
>JBATND010000331.1:0-4153 GCA_049290175.1 Flavobacteriales bacterium
GCCTTGGGGCGTGGGCTCGTGCTTCAGCAGCTCGGCGGTACTCATGGCACGCTTGCGCTGTAATAGGCCAGCAGCCACAAGGTCTTTCCAAGTGAAGCCGCAAGCGCGCATGAAGGCCTCGAGGTCAACGTGGCCGGGCTTGTAGGACAAGCGGTCCATGCGGCGCCAACGCAGATCGAACCATTCTTGGGTGAGGGACATGGGCGAGCAGATGTGGAGCACTTCAAAGCTAGAGCAGTGAAGGCCCGCCAGTTGATTGGGCGATGAGACTTGGCAGTGAAATGGACGAAGCCGAGACTATGTCTTGCGAAACTCAGGCTTGCCCGTGAGGTCAGCGCCGATGAATAGCTTCATCCGCGTGCAAGGGAACGCCACATCGCGCAGCGTCTTGAAGTTCCGGATATGGACCTTCTTGATCATGGGGGAAAGGTAGCCGAGTTATGTCTGGGAGACATCTTCGTCTAGTTGGTAGAACACTGGACAGAGGCCGAGACGGGTCCGCTAGAGAGAAAGCACAATAGCCCCAGCATTTCTGAAGACTTGTCCTATTCAGCTTTGGCATTCGTCAATTGCGAACGCTCTTGCTCCAGCAAGTCCAGAAAGCGCTCAAGATCCGCATACGATACGTACGCATCGAACGCCAAGAAGCCCATTGAAGGCGCATAGGGCATCGGCCTATTTCTCAATTGCAGGATTGAATCGTGGAACTGGAAACTCAGGCGTACATAGTTCGCGCTGCTGTCGCGCTCCAGGTTGAAGCGCTTGGGTTCCGTTCCGGTCCTATTGAAACGGTCGTAATCCCTGTCTTTCGCCGCCTTCCCCAAGTCAGTCCAGAATGATTCGTTGTGGCCGAAAGGCTCCCGCATTTCAAGAGCATACAGAAAGCTGCCTGGATAACCGACCACGGTGATCCATTGGTCTTCTTCATCTGTCCAGCGCACGGGCCATTCTTCGGTGAGCAAAGGCCGGAAGCACTCATCGAAAGAAGCACAGGCTGGAATGTACAAAGTGCCTGCGGGCCATCCATCCCGTTCTTCCACCAATGCGCTGAAAACGTTGATGCCCTTGCACATGAGCACCAGCTTGTAGTCCAAGCCATGCTCCCAGACCTCATCCAAGGTCAGTTCAAGCTGGTAAACGCCGAGGGCCAGTATAGCCATTGTGTTCAGTTGCTGCCATCAAAGCGTTGCCACGTGTTATCGGCCGTTGATCATCTCTTCTTCTCGCGAGCAGTGCGACGCGACCTGCTTTTCTCCCCCGCCAACAACCCCTGCGTGTACTTCTCATACAACTCGAACAAGTACTCCACCCGCTTGGCATCGCTTGCGTAAGGCTGCGCGCGGTAGCACTTATCCACGGCCTTGTCCAGTGCGTTGTGGGCCTTCACGAGGTCTGGCGGCATGGTAAGCGGATCGTACAGATCCGCAAGGCTGGCGCCGGGGTGCTTGGCCCGTGCATCCAGCACGCCTTGCGCCGCTTCTTCTACCGCTTGCTTCTGCGCGAGAGCCTGCCCTGAGGTCCCGCTCAGGGTGGGGCTCTCCGGCCATGGGTAAGTGTTGTACGTGTACTTTGCTGAGTAACGTATGCGGCTCTCAAGGCGCCCGGACGTAACACGCGTCCAAACATTGTGCATCGTGCTTGATAGAACGCCAAAGAGGTAGAGCGAAGCGTTTGGTACCATTTGTAGATCATTCGCGGCAATAACCTCGTGAGTCAAGAAGCCAAGGGGAATGAACCTTCTATTCTCCGAAGAGGTCCTCGGTATCGCTAAATAGTTGCCCTTACGAGGCTGGCGATCCTCCGTGAACAGGGTTGGCGTGTTCGCCTTCTCTCGCGTCGGGATCTTCTTACTTGCTTGGCGCATCTCGCGCACCAGCTGTACGCGGCCCAGTACAGCGGGCATACCCCTCAAGACATCGGGCGGGCAGTCAACGAGCCACAGGCACTGACGATTTTCATTGTGAATGAATCCTTCGGCGCCGACGTAAGGCCTCAGCCATTTCTGGGCGTCAGGTTCCGCGGCAACAAGCTCACGCGCCTCGGAGTTTTCCAGAATCAAGTTTCCCCCATCCGCAGGTATGCTGCCATTCACAAGCGGGCTAACGCCATTCAATGGTGCTGAACGTCCTTCCGCAATAATGTCAGGTCCAGCAAACAGATATGGGCTGATGTTCTCGACTATTTCCTCGGTCGCATCCGCGCGAATGTCTGCATAGCTGTAAAGCAGGTGCTTGTTAGGCGCAAAATTGCCAAACCCAATAATCACGCAATGCACTCCTGCCACGCCCTTGGCCTCGTTGTTCCACCGGAAGGTCTGGTGCGCGAAGTGGATCTTGATGCCTTGCCCTAGCAAGTAGCCCCAGAGGATGCCCACCTGTTCGCCTTGGCAGATGCTGTTGGTGCTTACCAAAGCTGTTCGGGTGGCGTGCTGCCCATGCGCTTTCATGTAGTGCGCGGCTAGCGCGTACCAGCCGCATACGAAGTCCAAGGTGCCCGCGCCCTTCACGCCGTTGAACACGCGCTCGATGTCGGCGCGCATGTCGGCGCTCATGAGCTTGCTGCCCACGAAGGGCGGGTTGCCAAGGATGTAGTCGTACCGTGGTTGAACGTCACTCCGGGCAAGGGCGGCTTTGCGCCCGCGACCCGGAGTCTCACCAAGGCTCACGTCGTGGCTTTGGTGAGACTCCGGATGGCCGGGTCCCGCGATCTGCGATCGCCCGGCCTCCGGAGTGACGGTGCCCGTCAAGAGGCTCTGCCAGTCCACGCGCAGTGCATTGCCATGGTGGATGGTGGCGCTGTGCCGCAGCGGTATGCGCACCATGTAATCGCCAAAGGCATTGCTCACCTCCATGTTCATCTGGTGGTCGGTGAGCCATAGGGCTACTTGCGCGATCTGCGCCGGGAACTCCTCGATCTCGATGCCATAGAACTGGTCCACATCGAGGTTCACGAAGTGCTGCACGTTGGTGACCTGCTGCCCTTTCAGTTTCACGCGGAGCACTTCCAATTCCAAGCGCCGCAGCTCGCGGTAGGTGATCACCAAGAAGTTGCCGCAGCCGCATGCGGGGTCGAGGAACTTGAGGCCGGCGAGCTTCTGGTGGAATTTCTCCAAGTGCGCCTTGCTGCCCTTGGCGCGGTTGAACTCGTCCCACAGCTCATCGAGGAAGAGCGGTTTTATGAGCTTGAGGATGTTCTTCTCGCTGGTGTAGTGCGCGCCCAGGTCGCGGCGCTGCTTGGGGTCCATGACCCCTTGGAACATGGCGCCGAAGATGGCGGGGCTGATGTTGGTCCAATCGAGCGCGGCGCATTCGAGCAGGGTGGTGCGCATGGCGCCATCCCACGTGGCAATGGGCAAGGTCTCCTCGAAGAGCTTGCCGTTGATGTAGTGGAAGTCCTTCCAACGGTCGTCGAGGTTCTTGCTGCGCCGCTCGTCGGGCGTGTTCAGCAATTGGAACACCCACGCGATCTGCTGCCCCACATCGCTGCCATCTTCCTTGGTGTGGCCCTCGATGAAATCGTAGAACACCTGCTGCTCGAAGATCCCGGTATCGTCGGCGAATAGGCAGAAGAGCAAGCGCACCAGGTAGTGCTCCAAGTGGTGGCCGGTGTAACCGGAGGCTTTCAGTTCGTCGTGCAGGCGGGCCATCAGCTCGGCGGCCTTGCGGTTCACGGGGTCCTGCTCCAGCGGCTTGGGGGCGCTCCACCCGCTGATGAAGTCGAAGAGCTCGATGCGCTTGGGGAGGTCGGCGAGGCGCAACTCCGAGCGCTCGCTGGTTGTGAGGTCCAGGAGTACGAAGCGCTCGAAATCGCTCACGAGCATGTATTGCGGCATCTCGTGCGCCTTCACGCCATGCAGGTAGTCGTTGGCCTGCTGAAGCGCTTTCTCCAGGTCCTTGCCGCGGCTCTTGTGCTCCACGATGAGCTTGCCGGGCCAGAAGAAGTCAATGAAGCCGTCGGCTGCCTGGCCCGTGCTCGACACGGGGTTCAGCTTCTTCACATGCAGCTCATAGCTGCCGAGGCGGTTGCTCTTGAGCCCGAAGATGCCGAAGAAGTCGTGCCAGAAGGTCTTGGCCTGCCCGTCTTCATTATGCGCATCGGCCCACTCCTTGGCGAAGGCGGTGGCGCGGCGGCGGATCTCGGTGCGGGAGAGGGG
>JBATND010000332.1:0-6097 GCA_049290175.1 Flavobacteriales bacterium
CTTCACGCCTACGCGCACGAAGTGGTTGGGGCCGCGGCCCTCTTCGCCGAGGAGCTTGGTGACTTCGGCCTTGGCGGGTTCGGAGACTTTGATCATGGGTTCCTGTTGTTTAGAAACGGTCTAAACAGGCTTCGGAGGCAAATGTAGGCGCTGGGCCTGCGTGGGCGCAGGGTTAACAACGATGCGGAGAGGAGGTTCGGGTACCGGAGCAGAATGCCGGACGCGCTACATTATTGGCCAAAAGATCGACGGGATATGCGTCAGCCCGCCAGGGATAGCAGCCCCGGCTCGTAGGCCGGGGCAGGCTCAGCGGATAGCCCGGCCGGCGGCCAAACACTGATCCTGATTCAACACACCCGTACCGTCGACCCGGAGGGTCGACATGGCCCAGCGCCAACAGAAGAATGAAAAATGTAGAATGTAAAATGATGAATGGCGAACAACGAGCCGGCGGCCAACCACTGATCCCGATCCAACGCACCCGTAACGTCGATGCACTGCATCGACCCGACGCATGACCAACAGCCAGCGCACCATCCTCCACCTCGACCTCGACAGCTTCTTCGTGAGCGTTGAGCGATTGGATCATCCCGAGTTGAACGGCAAGCCGATCCTGATCGGCGCCGACAGCGATCGCGGCGTGGTGGCCAGTTGCAGTTACGAGGCGCGCAAGTATGGCGTGCGCAGCGCCATGCCCATGCGCATGGCGAAGCAGTTGTGCCCGGAAGCGATCATCATGCGCGGCAACAGCGGCGCGTACATGAAGAAGAGCGATGAGGTCACGGAGATCATCCGCGAGCAGGTGCCGCTGTTCGAGAAGACGAGCGTCGATGAGTTCTACGTGGACTTCAGCGGCACGGAGAAATTCTTCGGCGCGATGAAGCTGGCCACGGAGCTGAAGAAGTACATCGAGAAGGAGACGGGGCTGCCGAACAGCTTCGGGCTGAGCGTGAACAAGACGGTGAGCAAGGTGGCCACCGACGATGCGAAGCCCAACGGGCAGAAGCAGGTGGAGCGCGGCACGGAGAAGCCCTACCTGGCGCCGAAGCCGATCGAGGCCATACCCGGCGTGGGCGAGAAGACCGCGCACCTGCTGCGCAGCATGGGCGTGATGCGGATCGCGACGATGCAGGAATTGCCGATCGACCTGATGCAGCGCTTGCTGGGTGAGCACGGCCCCATGCTCTGGCGCAAGGCGAATGGCATCGATGACAGCCCCGTGATCGCGTGGCACGAGCGCAAGAGCATCAGCACCGAGCGCACCTTCGAGCGCGATACGATCGATGTGGTGAAATTGCGCGGCATGCTCACCGCCATGGCCGAGAGCCTCGCCTTCCAATTGCGCAAGGGGCAGAAGCTCACGAGCTGCGTGGCCGTGAAGGTGCGCTACGCCGATTTCGAGACGCACACGCAGCAGCAGCGCATCGGCTACACCGCGTGCGACCACATCATCCTGCCGGTGATCCACGAGCTCTTCCGCAAGCTGTACGATCGCCGCCAGCGCATCCGGTTGATCGGCGTGCGCTTCAGCCACTTGGTTGGCGGCGGCCACCAGATGAACGCGTTCACGGACACCGAAGAGGCCATGAACCTCTACCAAGCCATGGATAGGATCCGCAAGCGCTTCGGGGACCGCACCGTGATGCGCGCGGCCGGCATGGGGGCGCATAGCATCGGAAGGATGGATAATCCCTTCGATGGGCAGGCGCCGGTGCTGTTGGCGAATAGGAGGAGCTGAGGCTCGCCTCACTCCACCACCAACCGCACCGCTTCTCCTCCTTCAATCCGCAGGAGGTAAAGCCCCGGCGCAAGTCTGCTCACATCCACCGCATTCCGTCCCGATCGCAGAACGAAGCCGATCACCTGCTGCCCTGAGGCGTTCAGCAGCATTGCTTGTGTTGCAGCGCCCGCATGATCGATGAAGAGAACTGATGAGGCCGGGATCGGGAAGGCTCGCAACGAAGACGCCATCGCTTCTTCCACGCCCGTATTCAGCACCACCAGCACCGTATCCGTGCTCCATGCGCAGCCGAAGGCATCGGTCACGATCGCGTGGTAGTCTCCTGTTTGCGTGGCGATGGTGGAAGCGCTATCGCTCACCCATGTGCTCTCGTTGAAGTACCACTGCCACGCCATGCCGCCGCTGGTCCAGAGCGAGTCGTTCAGCAGTTGCACCGTGTAGCCTGGATCAGCGCGCTCTTCGATGTACACCGTGTCGATGATGACCTGTCCGTTCGCGTCGGTCACCTCAACGATGTACAGGCCAGGGCAAAGGCCAACGAGTTCCGACTCCGATGAGCCCGTGTTCCACAGGTAGGTGAAGGGCGAGGTGCCGTTCATGAAGGGCGTGATCGCGCCATTGCACGCGCCGGGGCACACATCCGCGGCGATCGAGCTCACATCGAAGGTGGTGTCCGTTGCGGAGACCATCATCGCATCGCCGTTCGACACATCGTCGATGGTGGTGCTGCCGTAGGTGACCAGGCCCCAGTAGTACCCGCCGAAGTACAATTGGTGCGGTGGAGCGGCTTGCCGATGAATGCAGAGCGGAACGTCGCGCTGAAAGCCACCGGCCCTTTGCGCCCAGACCACATCGCCCTCGCCATCCATCTTCATGATCGCGATGTCCTCGCCGCCGATGCTGGTGAGCGAGGTGCCGAAGTAGTCCACCGTGTTCGAGAACTGAATGGCCACGTACACGTTGCCTAATCCATCCGCAGCAGCCCTCCAGCCCAGGTCGCGTTGCGCGGAACCGGTGCTCTTGCCCCATTGGTAATTGCCATCCGCATCGAACTTCAAGATCATGAAGTCATCGTTGCTGCTCGCAGAGATGAGGGTGTCATCTGGCAGGAACATGCTGCCCCACAACCTGCCGACCATGAACACGTTGCCCAGGGTGTCTGCCGTGATGCCCATGCCCTCGTGGTCGCCGGAGGCGTAGCTGTTAGCCCATAGCGCATTGCCATCGAGGTCGCAGGCCAGCACGAAGGCCTTGCCCGTGTTCGATGTTGTCGAGATCGGCAGTCCATCGAACTCACCGATGGCGAAACCGAATTGCCCGGTGATGAACAACCGATCACCTGCCACCGAGATGCCTCGGCTCGACTTTGTTTGCCCGATGCCCGTGCTGAGCTTGGCCCAATTCAACGTGCCGGTGCTGTCGTAGCTCGCTACGAAGACCTGACGCTGGCCGTTGTTGGTGAGCTGGAGCGGATCGAAACGCACCGTGAAGCCTCCGACGAATCCTGTGATGAACACATCGCCTTCAGCAGAGACGGCGATGCCTCGTGCTTCATCATTGGAACTGCTGCCTGCGCGGCGTGCCCACAGGCAGGTGCCATCCACATCGTATCGTGCAACGAAGATGTCATCGCCGACATAGGAGCCCAAGGTGATGCCGTCGCCGAAATTCGCGGTGCCATTGTAGCTGCCTGTGATGTAGATGCGATCCACCGCGTCGATCGCGATGTCGTAGGCCAAGGCATCATCGAAGGTGACCAGCACACTGCGGACCCATAGGCAATTGCCGGAGGCATCGTACTTCGCCAATACGCCGGCTGTGTTGCTGCCCGTAGTGATGGTGCCGCACCCGAATTGGGATGTTCCCCGCACGCTGCCCGCCCAATAGACATTGCCCTGGCTGTCGGTGGCGATACCGTAACACTGATCCACGTTGCTGCCGTCGCCGGCACTTACGGCCCAGTTCCATTGCTGGGCTCCGACGCGAGTGAATGTGGCAATCGTGAGAACAAGGAGAAGTTGACGCATGGTGGCGAAAGTAGAGTTCCGATGATGCGACCCTCACGACTGGCCGTCCGGACAAGTCTCGCATTCAACCGCTCATGTGATCGGGGCGTTCTCTTTTAGGTCATTCGGCATTTTCGCAGGGAATCAACACCGAACTCCGCATGGAACTCGTCATCTCCGGCCTGAGCAAGACCTACGCGAACGGCGTGAAGGCTTTGGATAACGTGAGCCTCACCATCCCCACGGGCATGTTCGGGCTGTTGGGGCCCAACGGAGCAGGCAAGAGCACACTCATGCGCATACTCGCCACGTTGCAGGAAGCGGACAGTGGCAGAGCGATGCTCGGCGATATCGATGTGCTGAAGCAGAAGCAGGAGGTGCGCAAGGTGCTGGGCTACCTGCCGCAGGAGTTCGGGGTGTATCCGCGTGTGAGCGCCTACGAAATGCTCGATCATATCGCCTTGCTGAAAGGCGTGTTGAATAGTCGGGAACGAAAGGAACTGGTTGAAGCACTGCTGAACAGGGTGAACCTATGGGAGCACCGCAAGCGACGTATCGCAGGCTTCAGCGGCGGCATGAAGCAACGATTCGGTATTGCGCAATCGCTGATCGGCGAGCCCAAGCTCATCATTGTGGATGAACCAACGGCGGGCCTTGATCCCGGCGAGCGCAACCGCTTCTACAACCTGCTCACGGAGATCGGCGAGAACGTGGTGGTGATCCTCAGCACGCACATCGTGCAGGACGTGCTGGAGCTGTGCGGAAACATGGCGATCATCAACAAGGGCGTCTTGCTCTTCGCCGGAGCGCCGAACGATGCGTTGGCATCCATGCGCGGCAAGGTGTGGGAAAAGGCGATCAGCAAGCATGAGTTGGAGCAATTCGCCAACAGCCATGCCCTGATCAGCAACAAACTCGTTGCTGGCCGACCGATCATTCACGTGTTGAGCGCCGGTGATCCAGGCAATGGATTCGTGAGCACGGAGCCGAGCTTGGAGGACGTGTTCTTCGGCGCAATTCACGCGAACCAAGCTCACGTCGCGGGATGATCCTTCGCCTCATCTTCTTTGAACTGCGGTTCTGGTTCCGCCAGCCGCTGCTTTGGGTATTCCTCGGGCTTGCGTTCGCCTTCGCATGCGCGCTGGCTGTGTTCGAGAGCGGAGGTGTGGGCAGCCCAGGGATGGTGCATGTGAACTCGCCACGTCATGTATTCGAGCTGTACGCCAACCTGGCCTTCCTCTGGCTGCCCATGGTCACGGCATTCGTGAACGCGACGGCAATTCGGGACTTCGCTCATCGCACGTCGGACATCGTGTTCAGCACGGTGGTCACACGTCGGCAATATCTGCTCGGTCGCTTTCTCGGTAGCACGTTGGTGGCGCTCATCCCCACGATGGGTATTTCGGCGGGATTGGTTGCGGGCAGTTGGATCCCGTACGGAGATGCCATTCGCTTCGGGCCGAACAACTGGGTGGTACACGCGCAGGCATTCCTGTGGTTCGCGGTGAGCAGTATCGCCTTCCAGAGCGCGGTGATGTTCGCGGTGGCCACGTTCGTGCGTTCCTCAGCGGCGGCGTTCGTCACCTCCATCGCATTGGTGGTGCTCAATGTGATGGCCACGGCTTACGCCACCGAGGTGGATAATGCATGGCTCGCTTCGTTGCTCGATCCTTTCGGTGTGAAGGCTTTGGACGAGGTGACACGCTATTGGAGCGTGCATGACAGCAACACGTCTCTGTTGCCTGTTGTCGGGACATTGACCGTGAATCGCTTGCTCTGGCTGGCCATTGGGGCAATCGTTTTCGTCTTGGGGTATTGGCGGTTCTCGTTCACTGAACGCAGGTCGAGCGCCCGGCCTGTTGCCGATGGGCAGGATGGTGGGCGGATGAATACCGAGCTTCCGGTCGTCAGTCTTTCGCACGCAGGTTCTTCGCGTTGGAAGCGTTTCGGCCGACTGATGCGATCAGATCTCGGGAGCATCTACCGATCACCGGTGTTCTGGATCATTGTCGGGCTGGGTCTGCTCATGTGCGCGGTCGCATTAAGCGAAGTGAACCAGGCATTCGGGAATCGCTCGTGGCCGGTCACCTACAATGTCACGGAGTTGTTGCGGGGCTTGTCCATGCTCTTCATCGTAGTGATCATCACCTACTACAGTGGTGAATTGTACTGGCGCGACCGCGACATGGGCCTTGATGGGATCGCGCATGCGCTACCGGTGCGCTCACGCTGGAGGGTGCTGGCGCACTTGACAACCGTGCTCCTTATCGGCGGCTTCGTGCTCGTGCTGATGTCTTTCGCGGGCATATGCACACAGTTGGCCATGGGATATACGCGCCTGCAGCTCTGG
>JBATND010000333.1:0-11936 GCA_049290175.1 Flavobacteriales bacterium
CCACGAGCTTCTGCTCCGGCGGCAATGTGGCGCTATCGGCGGCAACGGGCACGGGCTACGCGTACCAGTGGCGCAGGAACGGCACCAATTTGAGTGGAGCAACATCGAGCAGCTACACGGCAACAACGGCTGGCAGCTACACGGTTGTGGTTGCCGCTGGCGGATGCAGTGTCACCAGCGCAGCCACCACGGTCACGGTTAGCGCAGCGCCCTCGGCCACGATCACGGCGGGCGGCAGCACCACCTTCTGCAACGGCAGCAGCGTATCGCTCTCAGCGAATTCCGGAACCGGCCTTACCTATCAGTGGCGTCGCGATGGCGCAGCCATAAGTGGTGCAACGGCGATGACTTACCCCGCCACCCTTGCTGGCTCCTACACCGTTGTTGTGGCCAATGGCGGTTGCAGCAGCACTTCAACGGCAACCACTGTTACGGTTCGGCCGGTGCCGGTCCTGACATGCTCATCGAACGCGAGCACCAGCACGGTGAGCGTCACCGCCACAGGTGGTCAATCGCCATACACGTATGCTTGGAATACGTCACCAGCGCAGAACACCCCGACTGCAACAGTGTCTTCATCCGGCACCTATACCGTGACTGTGACTGGCGCCAACGGTTGTTCTGCTACTTGTTCAACCAGCATCACCTTGTCGGGCGGCAGTTGCGCGGGCATCCGCACGGAATCGCAGACCACCTGGGGCGCCACCACTTCCAGTTCGCTTCAGGCGGCATACATGGCCGCCAACTTCCCCAACGCCTTCCCTGCGCCCAACTACCTCACGATCGGTTGCGGCCAGCGTCTCGTGCGCTTCACCTCTGCCCAAGGAGTGATCGACGCGCTGCCGCTCTACGGCGATTTCGCGCTGCTGCCCATCGGCACCACGCTGAATCCGAATGGCACCTTGAACAACGCGCTGCTCGGCAACCTTACGGCATTGAAGATCAGCATTCGCCTCGATGAAATGAACCCCTCCTTCAGTACGGCCGATGTGCTGCTGAAGGACATGATCGTGGCGCAAGGCACCTTTGCCGGCTGGACCGTTCAGCAAGTGGTGAATCTTGCTGACCAGACCTTGGGCGGTTGCATCTCCCAATACACGTTCAATACGGTGAACACCATCGTGCGCAACATCAACTCCGGTTACCAGGGCGGTGTGATGAACAGCGGCTTGCTCGCTTGCCCCACCATGTCAGCATTCACCTTCGAGGAGGGCGATGGCCTTTGGTCGGAGTCGGACGAGTTGCGCGCATCGGCCTTCCCCAATCCCACGTTGGGCGCAACCATCATCAGCTTCAGCGGACTCGACCCGTATGCGCCGCTCGAGGTGCGCGTCTTCGATCTGAGCGGAGCGCTAGTGAACTGGATCTATCGGGGCGAAGCGCCCGAGAGCGGCACGCTGCAGTTGCCGTGGGATGCCAGTGGTCGGGCGGCGGGCATGTACTTCTACGAGGCCATCAACGGCGGGCGAGCAGTGCGCGGCAAGTTGATCGTTGAGTAAGCCTCAGAGCCTGTTTGGAATCTCTTCAAACTCGCTCTCCGGTCTCTTTTCCGCCCATGCTTCGCCGGAAAATGATCCCGTAGGCACCACTACGCGATGATTTTCCGGCTGCGCCTGAACGAAAAATAGCCTCGGAGCCCTTCATTCAAGAGATCCCAAACAGGCTCTCAGATCCGCTCAAGCGCGCTGCTGGGCAACCGACCGGTGGTGCCGTTGGGCAGTTGAACAGCGCACCAGCCATCGGCTTCCGCAGCGGCTAGCACCTTGGCTCCACGGTGCAGCACGAAAAGCGCTTTCGCTGTGCTGCGTGGTTCAGATAGCGCTTCGACCTTGGCCACCATGATGATGGCCTCCGCATCGGACACCAGCTCACGATGGCTCGACCAAGCGATGGTCACGCATGTGATAAGCGCGATGGTCATGAACCCGCTGAGCGCATAAGCCGCTTGGCGTTTCAAACCTTGCGAGAGACGTGCTAGGCCCAGCATGATGAAGAGCAGGAGGCAGGCGAACAGCGCATAGCGCGCCCATGCGTCGGGGTCGTTGCCGCGCAGCATGCTCCAGGTCTTGCCAAGGCCCGTTGTGCTTCCGGCAGCGATGCGATCGCGGATCTGCTCATTGGCCAGGTCGAGGTTCGTCTGCAGGTCGGCATCGTTCGGGGCCAACCGCAATCCGCGCTCATACCAGAGGATCGCATGCGCTGCATCGCCCAACTTGTAATGCGCGTTGCCGAGGGCAAGGCACAGCGAAGCGGAGCGGAAGTCACGCGCCGTGCTGTCGAATGCAGCGCGTGCTTCTTCATAACGCCCTTCGGCATAAGCGCGCTGGCCAACGGCAACCAACGAATCGGCCTCGGATCGATTGAGCGCTGAAGCCTGCGCGAAGAGGATGCAGGCGCAGAGGAGGAGCGATGCACGGATCATGCGTGAACGGCGCGCTCGATGCGCTGGATGAGTTGAAGGGCGTCGTTGTACAAGGTCTGCTGGGGCTGCTGGTCAACCGGTGCGAAGCGGGCCATGTCGCATGCGGCAATGATGCGCGTGGCATCGGTGGCGATGGCTTGCGCGTCGGCATGCGGATGAAGGCGTTCCGCTATGCGGCTCGCACTGGCCTCAGCAAGCCCGAGTCCCAACTTGTCGCCGAGGTAGCCGTGCAACGCCTTGGTGAGCGCGCCATGGAAAGCCGCGCGATCGTTGCCTTTGAGCGCGGCCTCTGCTTCGCGAAGCCGTTTTCGGGCCATCTTCTCGGCAGTGCGCCGCCGCAGGCCGGCAGCATCGGCCAGATCGCGCGCTCGCTTGCGTTGCCAAAGGAGCAGAAGGGCGAAGGCGAGGGGCGGAGCGCTCATGCCAGCAGCCCAAGGCCATGTGCCGAAGAGGAAGCGGTCCTTTTCGCGCAAGTGCATGTCGCCCGTGCGGATGTAGCGGATGTCGCTATCGAGCGCGGTTACCTCCGAGCGCTGCACACGACTGGTGCTCCCTGTTTGGCCGGAGCTGGCTGATCCCGTTACCTGAAAGGTGATCGGCGCGCTGCGCAGGGTCTTGTAGGCGGCGGCTTTCGGATCGAAATAGCTCAGGCTCACGGAGCCCAGGTCGAAACTGCCATCGTGCCGGGGGATCACGGTGTATTGGAAGCCGCGCGACCCGCTCATGCCGTTGGCGCCGACCGTGATGCGGTCCGTGATGCGCGGCTCGTACACCTCGAAGTCGGAAGGGAATGCCAGCTTGGGCGCCTCGATGAGCTTGAGGTTGGCTCGGCCGCTGAGGCGCACTTCCACTTCGATGGCATCATCCACCATCACCTCGGTGCGATCGGCTTTCACTGAGAGCTCGAGCTCGCCTACGGCGCCATTGAAGTCGGCCGGGGCGTTGGCGGGTAGCGGCAGTGCGGTGAGCTCCACGGCATTGCTCTTCACATCGATGGTGGTGCCGCGATTGAAGAAGCTGCGACCCACGATGCAGGTGAGGCCCATGGGGTCGATGCGCAAGGTGCCGGCGCGCTGCGGAATGAGCAGTTGCTGTTTGATGGTGAGCACGCGGTAGCCCAAGCCGTTCACCACGCGCTCTTCCCAGCGCGCGCTCTGCACATCAAGCTCCTCGCTCCAGAAGCCATTGAGCTTCGGCGGGTCCATTTGCGGGGCCTCCAAGCCAGCGTATCGGTTGTAGAGCTGGTAGGTGGCCACGACCTGCTCGCCCACGTAGGCTTTGCTCTTGCTCAAGCTCAGGGCGATGAAGAGGTTCGCATCGCGGTGCTGGCCCTGCGCAACAGCCGGCTCTTGCGGTGCGGCGCTGCCTTTGGCCACTTCGATCGTGATCGGTGCGGTCTGTACCACGCCATTGCCCACGCGTGCTTTCGCTGCTCCGATCACGTAGCGGCCCGGACGCGTGGCGGTGAGCACCCACGTCCGGCTCACGCTGCTGCTGCTGCGCCCATTGATGAAATTGTAGCTGCTGTTCTCGTAGGGTCCCTGAACAATCACCAGTCCACCAAGGTCCGGCGCCTCGAATCGATCCTGCGCATTGGTGAGCGTGATCGTGAGCTTCACCTGTTCGCCGGCTGCGATCTGGTTCCGATCGACCTGCGCGGTGAAGGTGATTTCCTGCGCCAACGCGCTTGGCGCGATGAGAGCTGCGATGAGCGCGAGCGTTAGGGTGAGCAGTGCTTTCATGTCACCAATCCTTTGCGGGCTTCGGCTTGCGCGAGGGCGTGCTTCGCGATCGGACGCGGTCCTGCACGCCTTGCTCCTTGCGGTTCAACTCATCGAGCATGCGCTCAGCATCGCGCTTGTCCATGCCTCCGTTGCTGCGGTCCTTCTCCTGGCCTTGCTGCCGTTCTTCGCCTTGCTGTTGCTGCTGCTGCTCTTGTTCCTGCTTCTGTTGTTGCTGCTCCTGTTGCTGCTGCTGTTGTTGCTGCTTGTTCTGCCGGTCCTCTTTCAGCAATTGCTCCGCGAGCTTCAGGAGCCTCGCATCACCGGGATGGGCGCGCAGGCCCTCATCGAGAATGCGCATGGCGCTGCTCTTGTCCTCCTTCACGTATTGACGCGATGCGCGATTGAAGTACCCCTCGGCGGAGTGCGCGCCGGTGGTGTCGGTCTGCGCCAGGCTGTTCAATGCCAAGCAAGCCAGCGCAAGGGTCACTATGACGGAGCCCTTGTTCATGAGGCTTGTGCGGCGTTCGTTACGGTCTCGAGCTTCTTCATGTACTCTTCCTTCTGCTTGAGGCTCGGGTCCTCGCGAAGGCCTTGATGCATGAGCTCAAGCGCCTTGTTGAAGCGGTACTGCTCCACGAGCGAATCGGCCTGCTGCATGATGAGCTGCGCCCGCACGCTCAGTTCCTGGTTCTTGTCCTTGTCCTTGTCGCGCTGGTCGCGGGCATCACGCGCCTTCTTGCGCGCATCGTAAGCGCGCTTGGCGAGCACGAGGTTCAAGCGAGCGTCGTCATCGCCAGGGTTCATGCGCAGGACGGCCTTGTTCCAGCGGATGGCTGCGGCGTAGGACGAATCGATGGAGCTCTCCAGTCGCATGAGGTCAAGGCGCAGGCTGTCGCGCAGCACGAAGGTGCTCACATCCTGCGCGATATCGTGCCCTTCGATGCGCAAGGCACCCAGATCACGTGTAAGGCGCACAATGCTCGTGTCGGCGTCGCGGGCATCGGCGAGGTGCGCTGCTGCCAGATTGAACAGCACGTGATGGCGGTGGGCAGCGGATGAGTCGAGGTGACGTGCTTCGCGGAAACGGGCGATGGCGTCGCTCCATCGGGCCATGCGGAAGCCGCTATTCCCGCTATTGAACAAAGCGCGCGCATCGAAGGGCGCACTGGCGAAGAGGCTATCGGCCTTTGCGTAGTCTTCCGCATCGTAAGCACTGGCGCCCATACGCAAAGCGCGCTCGGCCAAGCGCTCCTCCGGCGTTGCGCAGGAAGCGAGCACGACCATGCCGATGAGGAGGATGCGTTTCATGCTGCGGATGCGCGCCACAGCGCGCGCGGATTGCGCCGCTCGCCGAGCAGCAGGTACAGTGCGAAGCAAGCCAGGGCGGTGCCCAAGGGCCATTGGTACTGGTCGTCGTAGGCGGTGTAGCGCACGCTGCCCAATTCGGCCTGCTCCAATTGCTTGAGCTGCTCCACCAATTCCACGATTCCCATGTTGCTGTTGGAGGCAAGCACATAGGAGCCGTTGCCAGCGGAAGCGATGCGCCGCAGCAACGGCTCATTCAAGCGTGTCACCACGGTGCGGCCCTGCGTGTCCTTTCGGAAGCCCTGGGCTTGGCCATTCTTGCGTATCGGGATGGGCGCCCCATTGGCGGTGCCGATGCCGATGGTATGCACCACGATGCCTTCAGCGGCTGCTTGCTGGGCGGCGCCCACAGCGTCGTCCTCGTGGTTCTCGCCATCGCTGATCACGATGATGGCCTTGCCTGCGGCACTCTCCGCTTGGAAAGCCTGCCGCGCCAGATCGATGGCCGCACCGATGGCCGTGCCTTGCGTGCTGACCGACTGCGTGCCGATGGTGCGGATGAAGAGCTTGGCCGCGCTGCGATCGGTGGTGAGCGGCAGTTGCATGTAGGCTTCGCCAGCGAAGACCACCAGGCCGAGGCGGTCGCCCTTCAAGCGATCGATCATCTGAAGCATGGCGCGGCGTGTCGCCATCATGCGGCTCGGGCGCAGGTCCTCGCACTCCATGCTGTTGCTCACATCAACGCATAGCACCAGGTCGATGCCCTTGCTCTTGACGGTTTCGGGGCGCGATCCGAGTTGCGGGGTGAGCAACGCGATGCCCGCCATGCCCACACCGGTTCGCATCAGCAGGTAGCGGCCCAGATTGCGGGCGGCGCTCACGCCGGGCATCATTCGCGACAAGGTGCCGCTATGCGCGAATCGCCGGAGCGCGCGGTCGCGCCAAGCCGTGTTCAGGATGAAGAGCAGCAGTGCAGCAGGACCGGCGAGAAGCAAGGGCAGCAGATCGGTTCGCGCCAAATGGAAGGACGGCACCCAGTGATCAATGAACCACCACGCGCCTAACCCCGCAGCTGTCAGCATCAGTTCGAATGCGATGGCGGTCCACGCCACGATGCCCCAGTGATATGTGGTCCTGGTGCTCATGCGATGCCGCGCAATAGGCTGCGGTCGAACAGGAAGCCGGCGAAGAGCAGGCCCGCGCCCAAGAGCGCGAACGGATGGAACTCTTCTTTCCGGCTGGTGAACTGCTCCACCTCGATGCGTGTGCGCTCGAGCTGGTCGATCTCCTCGTAGATGGCGCGCAGCCGCTGCTCATCGGTGGCCCGGAAGTACTTGCCGCCGGTGAGCTTCGCTATCTCTTGCAAAGTGGCCTCATCTATCTCGACGTCCACGTACTCGAATTTGAACTGGCCATTGGGATAGCGCGCCACGGGCGATAGCGCTTTGCCGCGCGTGCCTACGCCGATGGTGTACACGCGCACGCCCATGGCGTCGGTGATGTGCGCGGCATCGATGGGCTGCACCGATCCCGTGTTGTTCACGCCATCGGTGAGCAGCACCACCACTTTGCTCTTCGCATCGCTCTCGCGCAAGCGGTTCACGGCTGTGGCCAGGCCCATGCCCACGGCGGTGCCGCCCTCGATTAAGCCGCTGCGGGCTTCGGCCAAGAGCTGCTTCAGGGTTGCATGGTCGGTGGTGAGCGGGCATTGCGAGAAGGCTTCACCCTCATACACCACCAAGCCGATGCGGTCGTTTGGCCGCGCGTCGATGAAGCGACTGCCGGTGCGCTTGGCTGCTTCCAAGCGGTCTGGCTTGAGGTCCTTGGCGAGCATGCTGCCCGAAATGTCCATCGCGATCACGATGTCGATGCCTTCTTGATGGACGTTCTCTTTAGTGTCGTGGCTCTGCGGGCGTGCCATGGCTATGATCAGCAGGCCCGTGCCCGCCAGGCAGAAGGCGAGTGGCATGGCTTTCAACGGGGCCTTCCAGCCGGTGCGGCCTTGCAGATGCGCGGTCAATGTGCTCAGGCGCGTGAGTCCTGCTCGTCTGTGATCGCGCCAAGCCTGCAGCGCAGTAGAGATGGGCAGCAACGCGAGGAGCCAGAGCAAGCTGGGATGCACCAAGGTGAATTCCCTGATTGCGAACCATGCGGCGCCACCGGCCAGCACGCATGCAAGCGCGCACCATGCCCAGAAGGCGGCATCGATATCACGCCTGCGGTTGCGCATGGTTGGTAGAAGCGGTTGCGATCACGAAGCGGCGCGCAGAGGCCATGAGCTGCTCATTCTCCTGAGGTCCGGGCAGGGCCTTGGCGAACTTCACCATGTCGGCCGCGCGCAGCATGTTGCCGAGCAGTGCTTGGTGCTCGGAGCTCAAGGGGCTCACGCGCAGTTCGAGCAGCAGTTCGTCCGTTGTGCGCTCCAAGGCGGGCACTTCATAACGCTCTTCGATGTAGCCGCGCAGCAGATCGGTGAGGCGCGATTGATAGGGCTTGTGCAGGCCCTGTTGCCAGAGTCGCTCCCGCTCCAAGGCATCGAGCTGCGCGAGCACCCGTTGATGAAGTTCCACACGTTCTTCTTGCGGTATTGCTTCTTGCGCCGGTTCGCGTTTACGCCGAACGAGGAACACGATGAGTGCAACGAGCAAGGCTGTTGCCAAGGCGCCAGCGATCCATGTCCAATGCTGCATGGCCCACCAGAGGGGGCTGAAGGGCAGGCGGTGGATGGGCTTGATGTCGGCAGGAACGGAAGCTGCATCCACCGGGACGCCATCGACCTGCAGCAGGAGCGGTTCGGTTTCCAGCGATTTGCCGCCTGCTTTCAGCTAGAATGGCGGAATGGCCCAGTAGCCCGTGTCGAATGAAGTGATGGTGATGCGGCGCACGAGCACGGATGCACCTTGGCCGGAGGCAACCGTATCCAATTCGGCACTGCCGATCACTTCGATGTGCGCGTTGAGCGTGTCGGTGATGGTGGGCCATTGAACCGTTGGGCCGTCTGCCGGAGCGGTGATGCTGATCACGGCATGCTCGCCGATGCGGATGCGCTGTGGCTCCAAGCTGGCGCGCACGGATGAGGCATCCTGCGCTTGTAAGAGCATCGGCCAAGCGGCGAGTGCTATGGTAAAGCGCGCTTTCATCGGCTGCCTTCGCGCTGCTTGAGGAGTTGCATCAATGGCCGCACGTAGCCCGTGTCGGTGCCGATCACGGCATGGTCAACGCCGCTGCGGCGCAGGATCTCGCGCGAGCGTTGCGCATGCTTCAGGCCGGCCGCGCGGTAGGCATTGCGAACGCGCCGGCTGCTGGTGTCGATCCAATGCTGCTCGCCGGTCTCGGGATCGGCCATGCGCACCAGGCCGATGTCCGGTAGTTCGGTCTCGCGCGGGTCGGTGGTCCGCAGCACTACCAGGTCGTGGCGGCGGTTGGCGATCTTCAGGGCATCCTCATAGCCCGTGGCGAGCAGGTCGCTCACCAGGAAGGCGATGCTCCGCTTCTTGATCACGCTATTGAGGAAGCGCAAGGCCCCCGCTATGTCGGTGCCGCTGCCCTTGGGGGTGAATTCGATCAGCTCGCGGATGATGCGCAGGATGTGTGCGCGGCCCTTCTTCGGTGGGATGAACTTCTCCACGCTATCGGTGAAGAGGAGCAGGCCCACCTTGTCGTTGTTCTTGATGGCGCTGAAGGCGATGGTGGCGCAGGCCTCTGTGACCAACTCGCGCTTGAGCTGCTGCGTGCTGCCGAAATCGCCCGATGCGCTGAGGTCGGCCAAGAGCATCACGGTGAGCTCGCGCTCTTCCTCGAACACCTTCACGAACGGATGACCGAAGCGCGCCGTCACGTTCCAGTCGATGGTGCGCACCTCGTCGCCGGGACTGTATTCGCGCACCTCGCTGAAGGTCATGCCGCGCCCTTTGAAGGCGCTGTGGTACTCGCCGCTGAAGATGTGCTCGCTGAGACCGCGGGTCTTCAGCTCCACGAGCCGCACCTTCTTCAGGAGCTCCTTGGTGTGTTGCGCTGATTGGCTCATCGTGGCATGGTCGGCAGATCTTGAGCGGCTATTCGCAGTGCATGGGGCATGCTGCGAACGATGACTGCCTGCAATTCACTTCTTCAAGGAACCTCTACCGTATTCAGCACGCGGTCGATGATCTCATGCACCGTGATGTTCTCGGCTTCAGCCTCGTAGGTGAGGCCGATCCGGTGGCGCAGCACATCGGGGCATATAGCGCGCACATCCTCGGGGATCACGTAGCCGCGGCGCTTGGTGAAGGCCAGCGCTTTCGCGGCCAAAGCCATGTTGATGCTCGCGCGCGGGCTTCCGCCGAAGGCGATCATGCTGGTGAGGTCGCCTAGCTTGTGCTGATCGGGCTTGCGCGTGGCATGCACGATGTCCACGATGTAGTGCTCGATCTTCTCGTCCATATAGACCTCGCGAACGAGTTGGCGCGCAGCCAGGATCTCTGCGGGCGTTACCACGCGCTGCGGCTCGGCTTGTTTGCCTGGGCGGGTGTTCTGGCGGATGATGAGCTTCTCTTCTTCGGGGCGTGGGTAATCGAGCACCACCTTCAGCATGAAGCGGTCGGTCTGCGCTTCCGGCAACGGGTAGGTGCCTTCCTGCTCAATCGGGTTCATGGTGGCCATCACCAGGAATGGCTCGGGCAAGGGGTAGGTGGTGGCGCCGATGGTGACCTGCCGCTCCTGCATGGCCTCGAGCAATGCGCTCTGCACCTTGGCCGGCGCGCGGTTGATCTCGTCGGCAAGGATGAAGTTGCTGAACACCGGGCCTTTCCTCACGGTGAACTCCTCGTTGCGCTGGCTGTAGATCAGCGTGCCGATGAGATCAGCAGGAAGCAGGTCGGGCGTGAATTGGATGCGGCTGAAACCTGCATCGATGGTGCGCGACAGCGATTTGATCGCGAGGGTCTTGGCCAAGCCGGGAACGCCTTCGAGCAGCACATGGCCGTCGGCGAGCAGCGCCACCAGGAGTTTCTGCACCATGTCCTTCTGGCCCACGATGGTCTTCTCCATCTCGTGGTCGATCAGGTCAACGAAGGCGCTTGCTTGCTGAATGCGGTCGTTGAGCATGCGGATGCTCTCGGAGGTGACCGCCTGTGGCGATTGCGTGATGGTGGGTTCCATGTTGATTCTTGACTGAAGGCAAAGGTGCCGGGGGCGTTTCCGGGGCGCTAGGCACCCGCCGTTAAAGCGTGTTAACCAGCGGGATGCGAAGCACATGCGCTTGGCTCAGCACCTGAATCAAGAGCGTGCGCATGTCCCAATACCTTCGGCCGCATGGAGACCACCACCAAGCTACTCACGCTAGCCGAGGCCACCTCGCATGTGCGCGACTTCCATGATGCGTTCGGCATTGCCAATTCGTCGGCGCCCATTGGGGACATCGGCGATCGCGATGCGCTGCTGCGCTACAAGCTCATCCGCGAGGAGAATGAGGAATACCTGGAGGCTGCGCTGCGCGGCGATCTGGTTGAAGTGGCCGATGCGCTGGGCGACATCCTGTACATCCTGTGCGGCACCTTGCTCAAGCACGGCCTGGAGCACAAGATCGACGAGGTGTTCCGCGAGATCCAGCGCAGCAACATGAGCAAGCTGGGCGCCGATGGCAAGCCCATTTACCGCGCCGATGGCAAGGTGATGAAAGGGCCGGCCTATTTCAGGCCCGACATCGCAGGCGTGCTGGAGCGCTAGCCGTCATTCGGGCCAGGCATAGTTCCGGCACCAAGCGTACAATGCTTTCACGGGTGGCTCGTTGCTGCGCAGCCACTTGCTCACATCAGGGTCGTCGCTGGTGGCCTGCATCACCATGGTGGCGGCATGCAGGTGGCCGTTCTCCTTGAGCCCTTGGAAGAAGGGCACGTAGTGCTCCCAATAGAATCCGGATTGCTTGCCGTCCGTGTTGTCGAGCAGCCCGATGAGCATGTCCATCTTCTCCGTGAAGCGTTCCGATGGGCTCTTCTTCTTGTTCTTCTTGTCCATGTCCGATGCGGTGAGCAGCGCCAGCATCAGTTCCTGTGTGGTGAAATCGTTCACGCGGCGCGTGGTGTCGCCTTCTGCTGGCAACCGGCTGGCATCCACCCGGATGGTGATGTTCTTCTTGCCGGTGCGCTCCACATTGCCTTCCATGGTCTGCATCAGCAACGGCAGGTTGGCTTTGGCGCGTGCGCCTTCTGGTTCAACAATGAGGAATCGCGCAAAGGCGAGCACGGCGGGCACGCGCTCACCGCGTCCTGCTTCTAGGCGTGCGATGGCGTTGTGGCTGCTGGCATGCTTGGGGTCGATGGCGGCTGCGCGCTGAAAGCTGATGAGGGCCTCTTCATAGCGCTTCAGGCCGGAGAGGGTCACACCTTCGTTATACCAGAGCTGGTGGTCGCGGGGCGCTGCCTCCTGCCCGCGTTTGTACATGGTGAGCGCTTCTTCGGGCTTGCCCATGTGATCGAGCGAATTGGCGCATGCGAGCAGCACGAGAC
>JBATND010000334.1:0-5036 GCA_049290175.1 Flavobacteriales bacterium
CCAAGCACAAGCAGAAGGCATCGCGCACCTTCGACTACGTGCTCTTCCCGGTGCTCCCCAGCGACCAGGACCGCGAGGCTCTGGCCCGCAACCTCACCGCCCTGCGCGGGCCCTTCGAGCAGGCCGAAGACGATAGCGCCTTCGTTCTGGTGAATGCCGAGTCGCGTGCCTACAACAAGGTGCCTTACACCGAAGGCAGCATCGATAAGCTCAACGACTCCCTGATCGTGAATGGCGAGGTGGGTACCGTGGTAGGCCCTTTCCTCGAAGGCAACACCTACAAGCTCGTGAAGGTGAAGGAACTCGCTGGCGTGCCCGAGGCCCGTGTGCGCCACATCCTGCTCAGCACCCAGAAGGGCAAGGATGAAGATGAGCAGAAGAAGCGCGCCGACAGCCTGCTCACCGTGGTGAAGCGCGACAAGAGCAAGTTCGAGGCGATGGTGACCAAGTTCAGCGACGACCCCGGCAGCGTGAGCAACGGCGGAGTGTACGAGTGGTTCGGCAAAGAGCAGATGGTGCCCGAGTTCACCAAGGCCAGCTTCGATGAGAAAGTGGGCGCCACCACCATCTGCAAGACCAGCTATGGCTTCCACATCGTGGAGGTGCTGGGTCAGCGCAATCGCCAGGAGCGCCGCATCATCACCGTTGACCGCAGCGTGAAGCCCAGCCCCGCCACCTTCAATGAGGTGTACAAGAGGGCCAACGAATTCAGCCTGCGCAACAAGACCCCCGAGACCCTGAAGGCCGCTGCTGCGGAGCAGGGCCTGCAGGTCACCAATGTGCCCGACTTCCGCGCCGACAGCCGTTACGTGCAGGGCCTGAGCCAGCCCGGCAGCTTGATCGGCTGGGTGAATCGCGCCAAATTGAACGAGGTGAGCGAACCCACGGATGCTGGCGACAATTACGTGGTGGCCGCCCTGCTGAAGGTGAAGGAAGAAGGCGTGCCCGAGCTCGATGATGTGCGCGAGGCCTTCACCAAGGAAGCCGCCAAACAGAAGAAAGCAGAAGCCTGGGTGGAGAAGATGAAGGGCAAGACCGACCTGAACGCGCTGGCCGGCGAGCTCGGCTCCAGCGTGCAGGATGCGAACGACATGGCCTTCAACAACTTCAGCATACCTGGCGGCTATGCCGAGTACGAGGTCATCGGCAAGATCTTCGGGCTGCAAGCCGGACAAGCAAGCGTGCCACTGAAAGGTGAGACCGCCGTGTTCGTGGCGCAGATGAACAGCCGCAACGAGGCTCCAGCCGATGGCGACATCGCCGGTGAGAAGGGCAGCTTGCTGGGCCGCTTGCAGAGCCGTGCGGAGAATGCCGTCCTCAATGCGCTGCGCGAAGCCGCTGGCGTAAAGGACAACCGCCACCTGCACTACAACTGATCGCGAGGAACCTCGCAATGAGCGCTGGCCCGAGGGTCGGCGCTCTTGCTTTCAGGGCTTGCCAAGGCGGAAGCGATAGCCAGCTTGTAACTGAAGGGCGGCGTGTGATAACCAGCGTTCGTGGCGCTCAGCCACCAGGAGTGCGCGGCCTTCGATGAACCAAGCGCCCAAACGCGTTTCGCGCTCGTAGCCTGAGCGCATGAACAACCCGCTCAGCCATTGCGTACGTTCATGCGCGATCGGCGTGGTGCTGCCGGTGATCAGGTCTGTGCGCTGGCCTCTGCTGCGTGAGTGGACGCGCAAGACCGAGAAGGCCATGCCGATGATCGCGTGCCCTTTGCGTTTGGTGCGCTTCACTTTCCCAAGATGCATGGCGCAGCTCAGGTCCAACGCCGATAGCGCGCTCGTATTCGCATAGTCGTACCGCGTGTTGGGAGGAATTCCAGAAGGAAGGTTTCCGTTCACGCCGCTGGTCCAATCGACATCATGTTTCTTCGGTATGGCCCAGAAGCCCGATGCCCGCGTGCTCCATCGCTCGTTGATGCGCAACTCAGCACATGCCACAGGGCCGAAGTACACCTTACGCTCACGGCGCTCGGCATGAATCACCGCGCCGCCGCCTGCGCTCCACTGGGCGAAGCACGTGCAATGCCATGCGAGCATTGCTAAGGCCAGCATGGTTCCGTACGGCATGGTTGCCGAACGCATCTGTGCAGGAGTTGTTGCCTACCTCAACTGGCTCAACCGCTCCGCATCCAAGCGCACCAAGGTGCCCAGGAGCAGGGTGAAGCCGATCATGCTGCTGCCGCCGTAGCTGAAGAAGGGCAGCGGGATGCCGATCACCGGCGCCAGGCCGATGGCCATGCCCACGTTGATGGTGAGGTGCAGGAAGAAGATGCTGGCCACGCAATAGGCGTAGATGCGCGTGAAGCGTGATCGCTGGCGGTCGCTGATCTGGATGATGCGCAGGATGAGCACGGTGAAGAGGACCACCACGAAGGCGGTGCCTAAGAAGCCCCATTCCTCGCCAACGGTGCAGAAGATGAAGTCGGTGCTCTGCATGGGCACATACTTGAACTTGGTGAGCGTGCCATCGAGGTAGCCCTTGCCGCTGAAGCCGCCGCTGCCAATCGCGGTCTGGCTCTGTTTCACGTTGTAGCCGATGCCCTGCGGGTCGTCCATCTGGCCCAGCATCACCAGGATGCGGTCGCGCTGATGCTGCGCCAGCACTTTCTCGAAGGCATAATCGATGCTGCCGATGCAGCCCGCGCTGGCCAGCACGCCCAAGATGATGTAGGCATGGATGCGGCGCCGCAGTCGCTTCACCACCAGATTGCGCGCCGCGAACCAAGCCAGTGCGCCGATGATCGCGATCACCAGCAGCAGGAACATCGGCCCGCTGAGCTGCTTGTCGGTGAAGGGCAGATCGAAGAAGCTCTCTTTGAGGATGAGCGAGAGGATGGCGAGGAAGGCCGCAAGGATGCCCAGCAGGAGGATGTTGCCCGAGAGGCCCTCGCGGTAGAGCACAAGGATGAATGCGCCGCTCACGAGTGCCGTGCCGGTATCAGGCTGCAGCATGATCAGCGCTACCGGAGCGAGGATGATCGCGGTGCTGATCGCGCGCGAGCGGAAATCGATGAGCGCCTTGAGGCCGCTGAGGTAACGCGTGAGCGCGAGTGCCGTGGCGTACTTGGCGAACTCAGCGGGCTGTATGCCGAAGCTGCCTACGCCGAACCATGCCTTCGCGCCGTTCACCTCCTTGCCGATGACGAGCACGAGCGCGAGCAGCAGCAGCACGAAGGCGTAAACGCCATTGGCCCAATCGCGGAAGATGTGCCCGCGCACCAAGAGGATGGCGCCGCCCAAGGTGAGGCTGATGCCCATCCACACGGCTTGCTTGCCGTACTCCTTGCTCTGATCGAAGATGCTCGCATGCTCCGGATCGTAGGCGGCGCTGTAGATGTTGGCCCAGCCCATGAACATCAGGGCCAGGTACATCAGCAGCAGCGGCCGATCGAAATTGGCGGAGACGTTCTCGCGGGCACTCATCGGCGACGTGGCTTCTTGGGCTTCTTCACGAAATGCTTCTCGGCCTCGATCAGGTCGGCCTCTAGCATGCGCTTCATCACATCGGGACGCGTGATGGTGTCGGTGAGGTATTGCTCCATCAGCAGGCTGGCGATGGGTGCCGCCCATGTGCCGCCGAAGCCGCTGTTCTCCACATACACCGCCATCGCGATCTTGGGATCCTCCATCGGTGCGAAGCAGACGAATACCGCGTGGTCCTGCCCGTGCGGGTTCTCGGCAGTGCCCGTCTTGCCGCAAACGGTGATGCCCGGGATGCGGGCTTGACGAGCAGTGCCGCCCGCTTCATGCACCACGCGCCGCATGCCTTCCTGAATGTGGTCGAACCAATGCGGAGCCACTTCCACCAGGTGCTTCTCCTTGTAGCGCTCTTGTAAGCTGTCCGCTTCGCCCACGGCGCGCACCACGTGCGGATCGTAATACCAGCCCTTGTTGGCGAAGATGGCCGCGAGGTTCGCCATCTGAATGGGCACGGTGAGCACTTCGCCCTGACCGATGCTCGCGCTATAGATGGTGCTGAAGGCCCAGCGCTCCTTGCCATACTTGCGGTCGTAGTACGCGGGGCCAGGGATGTTGCCACCCTTGAGCGAGGGAAGGTCCATGCGCGGCTTCTCGCCCAAACCGAAGCTCTTCATGCGGCGCTCCCATTCGGCAAGGCCCAATGCCGCATCGCGGAAGCGGCTCTTCTTATCGAGGTTCTGCTCCACCATGCGCTCGAACACACGGTAGTAGTAGGGATTGCAGCTGAACTGGATGGCCTGCTCGATGTTGGCGGCCGTGGGGTGATTGTGGCAACCAACGAGGCTCTTGTTGCACGGGAAGCTGGTGTTCACCTTGATCACGCCCTCGTCGAGCGCGATGAGCGATTGTGCGATCTTGAAGATGGAGCCTGGCGGATACTGTGCTTGCAACGCACGATCGAAGAGCGGTTTGATGGGGTCGTTCTGCAGGATGCCATAGTTGGTGTTTCTGACCCGACCGACGAGCAACTCGGGATCGTACGTCGGACTGCTCACCAAGCAGAGCACCTCACCAGTGCGCGGGTCGAGCGCCACGATGCTGCCCTTCTTGTTCTGCATGAGCTGCTCGCCCAGTCGCTGCATATCGATGTCGATGCCCGTGAAGAGGTCCTTGCCTTCCACGGCGAGCGTGTCGTATCGCCCCTCTTTGAAGCTGCCTTTGATGTTGTTGTGGACATCGACCAGCACGTAGCGCGAACCGCGCCGGCCGCGCAGCACCTCTTCGTAGTACTGCTCCAAGCCGCCCACGCCGATCACGTCGCCCGATTTGTAGTACGGGTCGGCGGCCACCTTCGCGGCGCTCACCTCGCTGAGGTAGCCGAGCAGATGGGCGGCTACACGCGGCGGATAGGTGCGCAGGGTTCGGCTCTGTCCATAGAAGCCTGGATACTTGTGCAGGTGAACACTGATGGCCGCGTACTGTCCAGCAGGAATCTGCTTCTCGATCACGCTGGGCTTGTACAGCGAGTACTTGCGCGCATCGATCATGCGCTGGCGCAGCTCGGGCAAGGGCACGCTGATCAGCTGCGCGAAGGCAGTGGTGTCGAAGGCCTTC
>JBATND010000335.1:0-5903 GCA_049290175.1 Flavobacteriales bacterium
GCCCTGCCGATCAATCGCAGGTGACGGTGAACGTGGTGGCAGCGCCGAACGCAGGAACGCCGGGCAATGCAACGCTCTGCGCGACTGACGATGCCATCAATCTCTTCGCGCAACTCGGCGGAACTCCCGATGCTGGTGGCACATGGAGCGGTCCTTCCGCAGTAGTCGGCGGCATGTACGATCCCGTCACGATGAACCCCGGCGTGTACACCTACACCATCACCGTCCCGCCGCCGTGCGTGAACGCTAGCAGTACGGTGACGATCACCGAGATCGCGCCGCCGAACGCGGGCACCGATGGTTCGCTCACGCTTTGCATCAGCAGCCTCGCGGCATCGTTGTTCGCGCAGCTTGGTGGTGGCGCGCAAGCGGGCGGAACGTGGAGCGGGCCTTCAGCAGTTGTAGGTGGCATGTTCAACCCGGCGAACATGACCGCTGGCTCATATACCTACACGGTGAACGGAACCGCGCCGTGCCCTGCCGATCAATCGCAGGTGACGGTGAGCGTGGTGGCGGCACCGAACGCAGGAACGCCGGGCAGCGCAACGCTCTGCGCGACTGACAATCCACTTAGCCTCTTCGCGGAGCTCGGCGGAACGCCAGACGCTGGTGGCACATGGAGCGGACCCTCAGCAGTGGTCGGCGGCAACTACGACCCCGCCACGATGAACCCCGGCGTGTACACCTACACGATCACTGTTCCGCCGCCATGCGTGAACGCGAGCAGCACGGTGACCATCACCGAGATCGCGCCGCCGAACGCGGGAACTGATGGCGCACTCACCTTGTGCATCAGCAGCCCTGCGGCATCACTGTTCGCGCAGCTTGGCGGTGGCGCGCAAGCAGGAGGAAATTGGAGCGGGCCTTCGCCGGTGGTTGGCGGCATGTTCAATCCGGCGAACATGACCGCTGGTGTGTACACCTACACGGTGAACGGAACTGCACCGTGCCCGAATGATCAATCGCAGGTGATGGTGACGGTGGTGAGCGAGCCCTTCCCTGGCGGTCCTGGATTCCTCACTATCTGCGGCAGCGATGCACCGGACAACCTCTTCAGCTACCTCGAAGGATCACCGGATCAAGGCGGGGTGTGGACCACTCCGAGCGGCACCTCCTTCAACGGGCTGTTCGATCCTGCAACGATGGCAAGCGGCGTTTACACCTACAGCATCGATGTGCCGCCTCCATGCGCGAGCGTGAGCCAGACCGTGACCGTGGATGTGATCACCGCGCCGAATGCCGGTACCGATGGCGCGACAACGCTTTGCCTGAGCGGTGCAGCTATTGACCTCTTCACCATCCTCGGCGGAACGCCAGAAGCAGGCGGCTCGTGGAGCACGTTGAGCGGCGTGCCTTTCAGCGGCAGCTTCAATCCGGCAAACGATGCTGCGGGCACCTACACCTACACGGTGAGCGGCACTGCTCCATGCCCAGCCGCAACAGCGAACGTGACCGTGGCCGTGACACAACTGCCCAACGCTGGAAGCAATGCCATTCTCAACCTCTGCGTGGTGGGCGATGCCGTTGACCTCTTCCCAGCGCTCGGCGGCGCAGATCCCGGCGGTGCGTGGAGCGGGCCTGGTGGAGCCACAAGCAACATCTTCACCCCAGGCACGAGCACTGCGGGTGCGTACACCTACACGGTGACGGGAACGCCGCCTTGCCCTTCGGCTTCTGCTACGATCACCGTGAACGTGCTGGCCAACGCGAATGCTGGCATCGACGGCGCCGCGACGCTCTGCGGAAGCGATGCACCCATCTCGCTCTTCAACCTGTTGCAAGGGAACCCTGATGCCGGTGGCTCGTGGTTCGGCCCAACGGGCGCTGCGATGAACGGCACCTTCAATCCAGCGACGAATGCGGCGGGCAGCTACACCTACATCCTCTTCGTGCCAGCGCCTTGCGAGAACGACACCGCGCTGGTGAGCATGAGCGTGGTGGCGCCGGTGAGCGCGGGAACCGATGGCAGCGCGACGCTCTGCTCCAATGCACCACCGCTTGCGCTCATCACCGCACTGGGCGGCGCACCAGATCCCGGTGGCGCATGGAACGGCCCGCTTGGTGCGACTGAAGGCAGCTTCGACCCGCAGACCGATGCACCCGGCAGCTACACCTACACCGTGCTGGCCACGGCGCCCTGCCCCAACGCCAGCGCCAATGTGCTCGTGGCCGTGAACCCTCTGCCCGATGCTGGCACCAACGGCGCGATCACGCTCTGCCCCGAAGCCGCACCCATCTCGCTCTTCTCGCTGCTGGGCGGAACGCCTTGGCCCGGTGGCACCTGGACAGGTCCCGGTGGCATAGCGAGCAACGGCATCTTCGATCCGGCAACCAGCGCGCAAGGCGTGTACACCTACACCGTCACGGGCCTTGCGCCTTGCCCGAATGCGGTGGCCAGCTCCACGGCAACGGTCTTCCTCATCGCACCGCCGAACGCCGGTCCGGATGCCGTTACCTGCACGCTTGAATTCACGCTGAACGCCACGGGCACATGGGCCAGTGGAACGTGGAGCGGTCCTGCGGGAATCACGTTCGCTGATCCCACATCGCCCACGAGCGGCGTGACGGCCGCAACCGGCGGCGCTTACACATTCACGTGGAGCGTGCTCAGCAACGACGGATGCGCCACACAGGACCAGGTGACGATCACCTTCACCGACGCGATCGTGCCCGTGGTCGCTGCAACCGATGCCATCTGCAACGGCGCATGCAACGGAACGGCCAGCGTGGAAGCCACAGGCGGCAACGGCGCATACAGTTATGCGTGGTCGAACGGCATCGCGGGCAATACGCCAACGGCCACGAGCATCTGCGCGGGATCATACACCGTCACGGTGCTCGACGTGAACAACTGCTCGGCCTCGGCGCCCTTCACCATCGGGCAGCCCGAAGTGCTCGTGATCGACGCTATCACTTCGGTGAACGAGACCTGCCCCGGATCGTGCGACGGCAGCATCACCATCACTGATCCGCAAGGCGCGCAATACAGCATCAACGGCGGCACCAGCTACCAAACGAGCAATGTGTTCACCAACCTCTGCCCCGGCCAATACGCCATCGTGATGATGGATGCGAACGGCTGCACGGCATCGGGCACGGCCACCATCATCCGCCCGGCGCCGGTAGTGGCCAACTTCGATTACCTGCCTGAGACGCTCTTCGTGGGCGAATCGACCGCAGACTTCACGAACACCTCATCGCCCAACGCCGTGAGCTTCTCGTGGGACTTCGGCGGGCAGGGATCAAGCGCTGAAGAGAACCCGACCTTCACTTTCCCCGGCGGGCTTGGCGATACCTACATGGTCTGCCTCACCGCTTACGATGCCAATGGCTGCCCCGACACGCATTGCGAACCCCTCGAGGTGCTGGATGCGCTCGTGGTCTGGGTGCCGAATGCCATAACGCCCAACGGCGACGGCGAGAACGACAGCTTCATGCCGGTCTTCAACCTCCCGCACATGGTGCGCGACTACGAGTTCATGATCTTCGATCGCTGGGGCTTGCTGCTGAGCCAGAGCGAGAAGGTGCATGAGCCGTGGGGCGGCGACTACCAAGGCGAGATCGTGCAGGAGGATGTGTACGTGTGGAAGATGAAGTGCAAGAACCGGCTCACGAATGAGCTGATCGAAAGGGTTGGGCATGTGACGGTGCTGAAGTGAGGACCAAGACGAATCCCCTGCTATTCAGTTCGGGATTCGATTGGGCCTTATTCGGCTTGCCCTACGAGGCCGGATGAACCCCTAGGCCGATGCCAAACATGTGCATGGGCGAAAACCCAAGCAGGCGCAGCGCTGCAAGGCACGCAATGCCAGTGCAATCCTTAGGGTGAAGTCGAGAGCCTAAGGCATGCGCTGCACGTCGCCGTGGCCACGATTCGAGGTGCCGTCGGGATGAACGATGCGGTAATAGACACGGACCATTTCGCCGGGCACGACAGAGAAAGCATCCAAATCGAAAACGATTCGATGCGCCCACATGGAATCGAGCTGAAACAAAGGCTGCAGGTTCTCCCGCACTACTCGCAGGTCAACAAAGGATGCCGAGTCTCGGACGCAAACAAACATGAATTCATCTTCCGCAGGATTCGGAAACGCCCCGACCCAAATACTGCTGTCCTCGCCAGCCCATGTGATTCCGAGGGCGGGGAGAAACAGTGCTTCCACTTCAGCGCACCACTCATCAGTTGTAAGCCAATCCGTCGTATCGGGCTGCATAGGAATCTGCACACCATTGATGTCACGCCGGAAGATGCCCTCGAACTGGCCACAAGGTGCGCTCGGGCCGGAGTCGCCCGCAGGTTTGTCTTTCTTACAAGCGGAGGCCAGCACGCCGAGGCTCACCATCAGCACGATTCCCGCATTGGTAATGGAGTGCATGGCCCGAATGTAGGCCATCCGCTTTTCCTCTCTTTCTCCACGATCCCCCCGCCTTTTCCACATTCCACCTCCGGCCCGGTATGCGCGGGTACCTTCGCGACCCGGATACCCTCCGGACATGCCAAAAGACACCTCGATCAAGTCGGTCCTGCTCATCGGCAGCGGACCTATCGTCATCGGTCAAGCCTGCGAATTCGATTACTCCGGTAGTCAGGCCAGCCGCTCCCTCCGCAACGAAGGCATCGAGGTCACGCTGATCAACAGCAACCCGGCCACCATCATGACCGATCCGGTCACGGCGGACAACATCTACCTGAAGCCGCTCACTGTCGAGAGCATCGAGGAGATCCTCAAGAAGCACAAGATCGACGCCGTGCTGCCCACCATGGGCGGACAGACCGCCCTCAACCTCGCCATCGAGTGCGAGAAGCTCGGCATCTGGGAACAGTACGGCGTGCGCATGATCGGCGTGGACACCAAGGCCATCGACATCACCGAGAACCGTGAGCAGTTCCGCCTGCTGATGGAGCGCATCGGCGTGCCCATGGCGCCCAGCAAGACCGTCACCAGCTTCCTCGAAGGCAAGAAGGTGGCGCAGGAGTTCGGCTTCCCCCTGGTGATCCGCGCCAGCTACACGCTCGGTGGCGCCGGCGCCAGCTTCGTGAAGGACCCCGCCGAGTTCGACAAGCTGCTCAAGCACGGCCTGCAGATCAGCCCCATCCACGAGGTGATGATCGACAAGGCCCTGCTCGGCTGGAAGGAGTATGAGCTGGAGCTGCTGCGCGACAAGGACGACAACGTCACCATCATCTGCTCCATCGAGAACTTCGATCCGATGGGCATCCACACCGGCGACAGCATCACCGTGGCGCCGGCCATGACCCTCAGCGACCGCACCTACCAGCGCATGCGCACCGAGGCCATCAAGATGATGCGCGCCATCGGCGACTTCGCGGGCGGCTGCAACGTGCAGTTCGCGGTGAGCCCCGACGAGAAGGAGGAGATCTTCGCCATCGAGATCAATCCGCGCGTGAGCCGCAGCAGTGCGCTCGCATCGAAGGCCACGGGTTACCCCATCGCCAAGATCGCCAGCAAGCTTGCCATCGGTTACCGCCTGGATGAGTTGGAGAACCCCATCACCGGCACCAGCGCCTTCTTCGAACCCACGCTCGATTACGTGATCGTGAAAGTGCCGCGCTGGAACTTCGACAAGTTCGAGGGCAGCGATCGCAGGCTGGGTGTGCAGATGAAGAGCGTCGGGGAAACGATGGGCATCGGCCGCAGCTTCCAGGAAGCCTTGCAGAAAGCCTGTCAGAGCCTGGAGATCAAACGCAACGGACTGGGTGCCGACGGCAAGGAGACCACCGACGTGGCCGTGCTGCTCGAAAGCCTCGCCAACCCCAGCTGGAACCGCCTCTTCCACGTGTGCGACGCCATCAAGGCCGGCATCCCCTTCAAGAAGATCCAGGACCTCACCAAGATCGACATCTGGTTCCTGCGGCAGATCGAGGACATGATCCTCACCGA
>JBATND010000336.1:0-1832 GCA_049290175.1 Flavobacteriales bacterium
CAGCCCATCCTGGTGAACATCGAAGAGGAGTTCGCCAACAGCAGCCGGAGTTATCCGGTTGACATCGCCGATGTGAAAGGGCAGGAGAACATCAAGCGCGCCTTCGAGATCGCGGCGGCTGGCGGGCACAACATCATCCTCATCGGTCCGCCGGGCGCGGGCAAGACCATGCTTGCTAAGCGGCTGCCCACCATCCTGCCGCCGCTCACTATCGACGAGGCGCTGGAGACCACCAAGATCCACAGCGTGGCGGGCAAGCTGCGCAAGGAGGACAGCCTCTTGAGCGTGCGCCCGTACAGGAGTCCGCACCACACCATCAGCGATGTGGCGCTCGTAGGCGGCGGTTCCTTCCCGCAGCCCGGCGAGATCAGCCTGGCGCACAACGGTGTGCTCTTCCTCGATGAGCTGCCCGAGTTCAAGCGGCAAGTGCTCGAAGTCTTGCGACAGCCCTTGGAGGATCGCGTGGTCACCATCAGTCGCGCCAAGTTCTCGGTGGAGTATCCCGCGAGCTTCATGCTGGTGGCAGCGATGAACCCGTGTCCCTGCGGCTACTACAATCACCCAGACAAGGACTGCGTGTGCGCGCCGGGCGTGGTGCAGAAATATCTGAACAAGGTGAGCGGACCGCTATTGGATCGCATCGATATCCACATCGAAGTGACGCCCGTGCCCTTCGCCGAACTCAGCGCCGAGCGACCCAGCGAGAAGAGCACCGACATGCGCGAGCGCGTGATCACAGCTCGACGCGTGCAACAGGAGCGCTACACGGGCAAGAAGATCCATTGCAATGCGCAGATGGGCAGCAAGGAGCTGCGCGAGATCTGCCGCATCGATGCCGCCGGCAAGGCCCTTCTTGAAAAAGCCATGGAGCGCCTCGGCCTCAGCGCCCGCGCCTACGACCGCATCCTGAAGGTGGCGCGCACCATCGCCGACATGGCCGCAAGCCCGGACATCCGCACGGAGCATTTGGCCGAGGCCATCCAGTACCGGAGCTTGGATAGAGAGGGATGGGCGGGGTGAGCGCGTGTAACCAAGACACGCATGCTCCGTTGGAAGGGCCTGATCAGAAGCCCGACCAACGTGAAACCGTACTCCTTCGCCCTCTTCGCCGCGCTCATGGCGCCGCTCGCCACACTGAGCTCTTACGCCCAGGGTGGTGATGAGCAGCGACAGTACCTGAGCGATGTGCTCGCGCCAGCTGCGAAGAAGAAGGCCGCTTACTACCGCGAGCAATCCGGCAAGGAAGGCGAGCTTTTCATCGGGAAGACCTTCACCATGGAAGGCAAGCTGAAGGCTGAGGGCACCTACCTCGATGCGGCGATGTCGCTTCCGCATGGCAGCTTCACCTTCTACCACCCCAATGGGCGCGTGGAGAGCAAGGGCGATTACATCAACGGGAACAAGGCCGGCATCTGGCTCCGCTACGACGCATGGGGGCAGGAATTGGCCGAGAAGATCTACAACCCGGAGCCGCTCGCCAACATCGTGTACACGCGCGCGCAGACCATGCCGCAGTTCAAGGATGGCGACCAGAAAGCCTTCGTGAAGCACATCAAGAGCAAGGTCGAAACGGAATCGAATCGCAAGGTGAGGGGCACCTACACCACCACCTTCATCGTGGAGAAGGATGGTTCACTCAGCGAAGTGAAGGTGATCGAAGGCCAGGATGAGAAGATCGGCGAGCAGGTCGCGGGCGCTGTCAAAGGCACCGAACCTTGGCAGCCAGGCGCCGACAAGGGCCAACCCGTGCGCGTGCAGATGCGCGTGCCCGTTCAGTTATAGAACCAAGTTTCATACACTATAGTCAGGCGCCGGCCCCGTAAGGCCGGCGC
>JBATND010000337.1:0-13894 GCA_049290175.1 Flavobacteriales bacterium
GTCGTAGGCCGTGCCGAAACAGAGCATGCTCCGCAGGACGGACGCCGGTTGTTCTGCGCACTCAAGGGCAGCGTGCATTACCGGTGGATCCAACATCGCTTTCAGGGATGGACATTTGATAGAGGAGCGTCCGGCTCCCTCCATGAAACTGGATCCTCAGTCCAGCGCGTCTGCCAATTCCGCCATGCACCTTACGGCGCAGTGGGACTCGAACCCACAATTCTTGGTGCTCTAACCAACTGAGCTACATCGCCCTAAGACGAAGGCAGGATTCGAACCTGCGACATCCAATGGTGAGGAACAGAACGACCGTGCGGCGGCATGCCGCGGGCGAGGCGCTGCGGCACCATGGGGCGTTGGAGACCCTCATCTGGTCCGACACGTGCGGCCTTTCCTCGTGCTTGTCCGCAGTACAGCGGACAAGATGTTTTGTGCTGAAAGCACAGTATGTAAAGAACGTTCTGGTGCCCGGTGAGGGACTTGAACCCCCAGCTTCCTCGTCCAGCAGTCCTGCGGGATGAGCGAGGTGTGTCTTCCGTTTCACCAACCGGGCGTTCCGATGATCCGGGGATCCCCGCCACGCTGTTGCCAGCGTGTGCAGCCAGTGCGGGGATCCCCTTCGCATGCGATGCATGCCGGCAACAAAAAACCCGGTCTTGCGGACCGGGCTCGTCAACCTTGATGCGTGAACATCAGCGGTGTCGGTACCGGCCTATGGGGCAGGGTTTCTCATCGAAACCCTGGAAGCGCTGGGCATTGAGTGCGTGCTTGGGCGTGCGCCGTAGCATGCAGCTCGCTGTCCGTTGCTCGATGTGGTATGTGCTTCTCATTTTCTTCTCGTTGGGGTCGATCATGATCGACTCGTACTTGCTTTCATCTTCCTCCTGAAATGCGAAGCCCCGGCTTTCGCGCGGGGCTTCCATGGTGATCGTGCCAGTGATCCGTCATGAAAGCCCATGCCTCCGGAAGAGGTCGCGCTGTTCGTTGCTTATGGTGTGCAGCTTCCGCATTTCGGGTGTGAAGACGGGGCCTTGTTGGTGTCGGTTGCTTGGTTCGCGAAAAAAATTCTGCGATACGGGTTGGCAGCGCTGAGGCCCATGATAGCCAGCGCCATCTTTGGCCCACAGCAACGTGCAGTGCCATGCCCAAGAAGAAAACAACGAAAACCCGAACGGTGGTGAAGCCCTCTTCAAAGGTCCCATCGATGGACTGGCGCATCGCCACGCTCGACCGCATGCGCGCCCTCATCCGCGCAGCAGCGCCGCAGGCCGTGGAAGAGCGCAAGTGGAAGAAGCCCGCGAATCCGGACGGTGTTGCGGTGTGGTCGCAGAATGGCATCATCTGCACCGGCGAGACCTATAAGGACAAGGTGAAGCTCACCTTCATGCACGGCGCCGCGCTGCCCGATCCCGCCGCCCTCTTCAATGCACCGTTCACCGGAGCTACGCGCCGAGCGATAGACATCCGCGAGGGCGATGCTGTTGATGCGACGAAGTTCAAGGCGCTCGTGAAGGCTGCGGTGGCGTTCAACAGTGAATCGAAGAAGAAGCCATGAACAAGAAAGCGAAGTCTCCGAAGAAGAGCGCCGCGAAGAAGGCAGCGGCAAAGAGGCCTTCAGACCGCACCGCTGCCAAGAGCGCGACCCAGGTGAAGCTGCTCAGCGGGGGCAATCCGCAAATCGCGAAAGCCGATGGCGATGCACCGGTGCAAGCCTATATAGCTGCTGCTCCGGGCTGGAAGCGCGAGGCATGCCAACGGCTCGATGCGCTGATTGTGCGCGCCGTGCCGGGCGTGAAGAAGGCGGTGAAGTGGAACACGCCTTTCTATGGCCTCGAAGGCCGTGGATGGTTCGTGGCCTATCACATTTTCACCAAGTACATCAAGGTCACCTTCTTCTACGGGCGCAAGCTGAAGCCCATGCCGCCGGTGGAGAGCAAGGATCCCAACGCGCGTTACGTGCACCTGCATGAAGATGGCGTGCTCGACGAAGCGCAATTCATCGCTTGGCTGAAGCAGGCTTCGGCGATGCCGGGGTGGTTGAGCCACTGAGCCGCGCCAGATTGTTCATGGCCATTCAACCGGCTTGCGCCGCACTTCGCCGCTTAAGCAATCCTGCGCAAACGAGGCTGATGAGCAGTCCGATCGGCAGGATCTCCGTGTAGGTGATCCCGGCCTTGAACACGGGATTGCTGTTGTAGAGCTCCATCATGTCGCTCATCTCCTTCAGCTTGGCCTCCATTTCCGGAGCAGGCATGCCGCTGCTCTCCATCTTGGCCTTCTCATGCTCATAGTACTCGGTCATGAACTCCTGTCCGGTGGTGGCGCTGAGCACCATCCACGAGGCCACGTACATGGTGGAAGCGATGAGCGTGATGTACAGCCCGATGAGGAAGGCCTTGCCGAAGCCGATGCTTCCGTTATTCTGCTTATCGCGGAACGACTTCACGGCGAAGAAGATGGTGCTGAAGGCCACGACCATGGTGGTGTACCCGATCCAGAGCCCGTTGTCGAAGTCGTGCTTGCCATTGCCGAGGGTGAGCCACATCATGGCCGTGACGATGAGGCCGGCGATGATCCCGTAGGTGAGGACTGTCTTGTTCATGGGTTTGGTGTTGTGGCTGCGAAGCACGGCTGGGGGCCGCGTTCGGCCCTCATCCTTTGGTATGGATCGGCAAGTTGAGGCGAGGATCCATACTTCCGACTGACCGGTTCATGGCAGGATGCCGAGCTCCTTGGCTTTGTGTACGGCCTGGGTGCGCCTGCCCACATCCAGCTTCACGAAGAGGTTCGAGGAGTGCGACTTCACTGTGGGCAGGGAGATGAAGAGCTGATCGGCGATCTCCTGGTTGGAGCAGCCCTTCGCCATGAGCCCGAGCACTTCCAGCTCGCGCGCGCTGATGCCCAGATCGGCGATGACCGTCTGGTTCGGTCCCGGATGTGGAGGAGGAACGGGCGGCGCATCGGCAGGCCGGCCCTCGAGCAGTTTCTTGCCCACCCAGATGCCCAATGCCGTGAACAGCACGGCCACCACGCCCACGTACACCTCCATCCGAAGGTCGCGGACCCAGAAGCGGTACTCGATGTACTTCAGGACGAAGACCAGCCCGGCCAAGGCCAAGCCATAGAGCACCACGGTGCGCCAGAAATGGGTCGGTCGGGCTTGGGCTGATGCGGACATGCGGCTCGAAGTTCGGAAAGGTTCCGCGTGGGTCCTTGGGCGGGTCTTTGAAGTCTCTTTGGCGAAGATGCGCCAGTCGGACTAGGTGACCAACGCGCTTCGGTCATGGCTAACCCGACTACGGGAAAGTTGTTCCAAGGAGGCGCGTGCCATTCGCCACCGGAAGCTGAACATGTACAGCAGCACCCCGGGAACGGCCATGAACAAGGCGAGCATCGCCCAACGTGGACCGTCCATTTCGTGGTCGCGCGCGATCAGGATGCAGGTCACCGCCATTCCCATGGTCGCTACGAAAGAAAAACGCATCGGCCAAGGCGATGGCATGCTATCCGTTCCAGCGCTCAGGTTCCTGAACGCTTGCGTATCGAACTCGTCCCGGCCGCCGCGCACCAACAGAGCTTCCACCGCGTGTCCCGGCCGCACCGACTTGCCCGCGCGCTCATCCACCAAGAAGCGGTCGCCGTTGGTGAGCTCGATCACATAGTACACGAGCGTGTGGTAGCCATCGCGCGATAGGTCATCCCGCGTGCGATTGCGCTCCTTGTGCTTCACTTCCCCGGCGATCACGCGCGCGCTCGCCCATTTCCCCAACCCTTTCTTGAGCGCCTTCCAACGTGGGCCATGCCCGCGGTCGCGGAACATATTGTAGATGGACAGAACGAGCACGCCATCCGGTGCCGGCTCCAGCACCACCTCATCGCCCTCGCTCAACTCCAAGGGTGCCTCTTCCCGAACCTCCAGCTTCATCTGGCGGTCCGCCACGGTGAACCAGTACCGGTGCATGCGGATGCCATCGGCATCGAAGTAGTCCGTCCGTTCCAGCTTGGTGATCTTGCCTTGCATGGTCATTCGCTGAATTCATTAGGGCCGCCGCGCCGGGAACACCGTCTTTCCGCCCTCCTTGCGCTTCACAAGGCCGCGCATATAGAAACCGCTCACCGCGCTCATGAAATCCTGTTTGCCATCGAGGAGCGAGGCTTCGATCTGCTCGGCTGTGGTCCATCGCTCAAGGAATGTGCGCAGCGGCTCTTTGATCGCAGCGGTATCCGTGATCGCATCGTACTGCTTGCGGATGCCTTCCACCTCTTTGTGCATGCGCGCGGCTGTTTCGGCGGAAGTGGCCTTGCGCAGCGACCAGGTGTATTGCGCGTCGTGGATGCGTTGCATGTGCTTGCCCACCTTAGCGATGGCGCGCTCCTGCTTGTTGCCGAGGCAGCCGAGGGGGAAGATGGAGAGCAGGAGCAGGGCCATGAAGCTGGCTATTGGCTTGTGGAAGCAAGATGGCGGGATCAGCATGATGATCGTGGCTCGCAGCGGCCCTTGGGTTCGTGAGGCTTTTCGAATTGATTCTGCGCGGTCAGCCCTCTGTGCCTGCTCCATTCATCGCGGCCAGAACCTCTTGCGTCACATCCTTGCCACCGGATATGTTGGTGTACAACGAACCGATCGTGTAGATGGGGCCCCATGGAATGCCCCACCATCCGAGCACGAGCGTGAGCAGCGTGAAGCCAACACTGTGCTTGGCCGTTGATTCGTCCGAGCGAATGAAATACACAGCGCTGCCCCGCTTGAAGGTCATGACCACGATGCTGATGCAATACTGGAAGACAACGAAGCGGGCGCCGTTGCTGAGCTCCATGTTGATCTGCTCAACAGTGAGCCCGTCCATGTTCTTGATTGAAGCCATGCGGCAGTTGAATTGGGGGAATGATGGGAAGGACCTTGCCGATGCTGAGGGCGCATTGCAACAGCAGTGGAGGCGGAACGCAAGTATATCGAACGCATGCAATGGGATCGGCGGAGCGTACCGAGGATCACCGACCTTCGCACCGATGTATCGGCTTCCGCATCTCGTGCTCATAACGACCATTCTAGGCTCGCTCTTGATGGGCTGCAGGAAGGAGAGTGCTCAGCCCGATCCAGCCACCAGTAACAACGGAACAGGAAGCAGCGGCGCTTACACCATCACGCGCACCATCGGCACCGACAGCGTGAGCGTGGAAGCCATCATCGACAAGCCAACGAACGACACGCTCGATGTACTGCTCCTTTACCACGGAACCGTGGCCTACGACAGCCTGATCCTGGGAGCCGCGCAGAATGCACTCGATGGCTTCGCAGCCATTCTGGACCGCGAGGACATGCTGCTCGTGAGCGTGGCCTATCCCGAGGAAGGGCTGCTCTTCGGCGATAACACCCGCCACGCCGAAGCAGCGCTGCTCTGGGTGCGCGATCACGCAGAGCAGGAGCTGGGCATCACCGTGAACAAGATATTCCTCGCTGGGCACTCGCAGGGCGGCTACCTCGTCACACGCCTGAACACCATGCATGCGGTGGATGGCGTGATCGCCAATGCACCCGGTCCGCTCAACCTCGTGTATCGCTGTGGACTGGAAGAGAGCGGACAGCTACCGCCCGGGATCGTGTGCGGCTTGCTGCAGCAGACCTACGGCACCACGCAGAGCGATCCCAATGCATACATGGAGCGCTCGCTCTTGCATTTCACGAGCGGGCACTTGTCGGACATCCTATTCGTGCAGGGCCTCGCCGACTCGCCGATCCAGATGTACTCGTGGCCCACCTTCCGCAGTCAGATGGAAGCCTGCACCGATTGCTTGGAGCGCAGCTTCCTGGAATTGCCGGGCCTCGGGCATCAAGCACTGTTCAACAGCCTTGCGGCGAAGCAGGCATTCAACGATTTCATCGAGCAGCATTGATCGGAAGGCGGCCCCCGGCCCACGGCAGACGAGGCGGAACATGACTCTCGCGGGTGCTGGAGTTGAAGAATGATCCGGCGAATCCGGAAGCGCCATGGGGGCGACAAAACGAATCAGTGCCACGTTCGCACCGCCTCCTCCAACCGATTGCCCTCGAACCAGAAGCGCCGCTCCCGCTCGGTGTTGCACACGCGCGTCGGACGCATCGGCATCACGAAGGGCCTGACCATGTCGCGCTTCAGGTACTGCTCCAGCACATCTTTCAACGCATACTGCGCTGTGCGCTCCACGGTAACGCGCAGCATGTCGTTCGCCCATGACCAAATGCCGGTGAGCACGGCAACAGTATCACCTTCCAGTGGTTCGCAATCGCCCGGCTCCCAGATGCGTGCCTGGGCGGATCCACGGTCCTCGAAGATGATCTCCTGGTAGCGGCCATCGCTGAAGAAGCTCATGCGGCGCTCTTCATCAGTAAAGCCTGCGATGCATTCACCATTCGGGCCGTGCATCATGGGGTCGCCCTGCCAGTAGCGGAACTCGCGATTGAGCCATGGGGCCGCGTTGAGTGAATCCGTTTGGGCCGCACCGACAACGGTGATCAAGGAGAATATCAGGAACAAGAAACTGCGAAGTGACATGTGCATGCTGTACAGTCGAAGGTGCGTTGCGTTCGAGGAAGCTGATATCCGTGGGCTGAATCCTTGGTTGAATGCCGCGCAAAGGGAAATAACTGGACCCGTCAATCCGACCATGGAACTACCGCTTGCAATATGTGCAAGCCACCAGCGTTCAGGCCACGATCCGACCACCATGAGAACCTATCTGCCCCTGTTCGCTCTTTGCGCCGCTGTGCTCCTCACCGCATGCCGCAAGGAGGAGGAAACGGCTTGTCCTCCTTCGGAGACTGCACCCGCACCCCTGTCCATCTCCGCGTTCAGCAACCTCGATAGTGGCAACTATTGGGTGTATGACCGTCACCGTGTTGACTCCTTGGACGTGGCAGACCCTGCCTACTACTACCGCGACAGCCTCTTCATCACTGGCGACACCGTGCTCGATGGCAACACGTGGAGCGTGGTGCGAATGGCCTCGAACGGTGTGGTCTCGGGAATGATCAGATTCTGGCGAGACTCGTCCGACTATCTGCTTGGCCGTTATGGTGAAGTGCTCTTCGCATCAGCCAACCTCGGCCAGACCATCTGGGTGGATTCCATTCCCGCGCCTAGCACGCTTTCCATCCATTACAGCGTAGGCTCAGCAATGGTGCCGGTTTCGGTGCCCGCCGGAAATTTCCAATCGTATGTGATCACTGGTACATGCTATTCGTACGGCACGTTCACTGTGATCCCTGTGTGGAAGTATCCGCGCGACTATTGGGTGGAAGGCGTCGGACGCGTGAAGTGGTACGACTACTTCGCAGCGGGCAATACGGGTTACCGGTACCAGCTGGTCGATTACCACGTGCAATAGGAACACCATCTGTCGGTTCGTTTGCAGGGTCGCGCAATAGGCCCTTCTGAGAGGAGTGCTTTGGGCGGCCATGCGCCAGCGCTCTGCTGTTACATGCGCCTCGCAATGACGGCCCCGCAGTCACAGCCTCGCGAACAATGCACGGCTCCGCCCAATGCGCGGGACATCAGCGTGGTCTTCATTCCTACTTTCCTCCGACCTTACCGTGAATGCGATCCCAATTCGCCGAAGGCGGCAGCGGTTCAGGCGGGATCACCGCTTTGAACTTGCTCATGAAATCCAAGGTGGTAGTGTCCGTGCAGCCGTTGCAGGGCAGGTACACGCGGCCCATGATGGAATCCTCCCCGGCACGCTTCGGCTTGAAGGCTATGCGCCACCAGCCGTTCATATCCGTGGTGTGCAGCTTCGTGCCCTTCGCGGAAGCGATTGCCGCAGTCATGCTGGGTCGATGGTAGCGGTACCCATTGTCCGCCGTATTCCGGGCTGAGATGAAGACATCCGCATAACACGAATCGCCGAGCAGGAAGGCCTGCGGGTACACCTTGACCACGGGTGAGATCGTGTTGAACGACCATAAGTAGCGCAAGTGGTGAACGGAATCGCGGTAGGCGCTCAAACTATCCTCCAGGTTCCGGATGCGACCCTTCAGTGCAGCCTCAATGCCAGAACTACCGCAACTGGCAATCAACAGGATCGATAAACTGAGCAAGGTGAGATGTTGCATCGGCTGAAGGTATGCCGCATGGGTGAAAAGCTGCGAGGCAGAGGGCCAGCCGCTCATCGCTTCGCAAGAGCCTCGCGAGCAGTGGGCAGACTCGAACATGGTTACCGGCCAAAGACAACCGCGCTCCTGTTCTTGTCGAGCGCAACCGCAGCGCCTCTGCCGAAGCCTTGGCGAAGGCATGAGGCTACGCTCAGATGCGCACCCTGCGGTGGTCGAGAGCAGCGCATAGAGGATGAAAGTTTGGTGCGAACAGCTGATCTTGAGGTCACAATTTGTGACCTCAAGATCTACTTTGGAGCCATGAGCAAAGCGCTGGTCAAGATTCCGGATGAGATGGTGGCGCGCAGGATCTTCTCGATCCGTGGCGAGAAGGGGATGCTCGACATTTCAAGATCACAAAATGTGATCTTGATCGGGATGGGCTAGGTTTACGGCACATGGACAAGCTGGTCAAAGCATACTCTGATGAGTTCGTGATGAGCCGCATTCATGTGGTGCGCGGGCTGAAGGTGATGCTCGACAGTGACCTGGCCCAGATCTATGGTGTAGAGACCAAGGTGCTCAACCAGGCCGTGCGCAGGAACGCCCAGCGCTTCCCGGACGACTTCTTGGTAAAGTTGACACCGGAGGAGGCCGGAGCTTTAAGGTCACAAACTGTGACCTTAAAGCGGGGCGCTCACTCCAAGTACCTGCCGCATGCCTTTACCGAGCATGGGGTGCTGATGCTCTCCAACGTTCTGCGCAGCGAACGTGCCGTATTGATGAGCCCCGGGTCGTAGCCCGGGGCAGGCCAAGCAGATCATCCGGGTGTTCACTCGGATGCGCGAAATGCTGGTGACGCACAAGGACGTGCTCCTGCAGCTGGAGAAGCTGCGCGGCACCTCGAAGGAGCACGCGGGCAAGATCGCCGTCATCTTCAAGTACCTGAAGCAGATGGAACAGCGCCAGCAGGAAACCGAACTGCTGGACGAGATCCGGCGCGGCAAGGCCAAGACCCCGATCGGCTTCAAGGCGGCGAAAGAGCGAAGGGCGGGGAAGAAGTGATCACGGCTCAGAAGCGCATGTCCAAGCGGCCCTCGGCATCCACCAAGGCGATCAACTGCCCGCTGACGATGCGGCCACCGGAATAGCGGCATGTCACGATACGGCCCGTCCGCCTAGTGGAATACCACGTCGGGCGAGACCGCGCCATTGGCACTGTTGCTTGCGGGGATAGCGGCGGTCGTGGTAGTCGATCATGGGGTGTGGGCGGGCGGGTGAATGGCCGAGATCATAATGAGGGATGCGCAGGAACGGATGCGAGCGGTAGGACGCCCGCTTAAGCGCAGCGGACAAAAACGGCGGAGGTTGGGGTTGACTGCCTGCGGTAGTCAACTCCGGAGCATGGCTGTGAGGCGCTTCCTTTTTTGAATCCTTTTTTGAAACCTTCCTTTCATCTTTCTTTCAAATAGACCTAATTAGCTCATTTACAAGGCTTTACAGGCGTTGCGATTTACCCCTCATGCCAATCCCTTTTTTAAGCACCAGGGTCAAGTTCAAGGATCGCACAACACCCATCTTGGCTCGTTCCGGGTCCCTTCGTTCCGGATCACCTCCTTCTGGCGCAACTCAGTGAGCAGATTGGTCACCTTGTTCACCTTTTGCGCTTCATTAAGACTGTCTGGGAGCTTTATGAGCAACAGCTCATTGATCTCAACTCGGTTCATGTGCTTGTGCTGACGGAGCGCCTTGCAGAGCAGTTCTATATAGAAGCTCTTGTCCAAGCCCCGGTTCTTCGTGTAATCCGCTTTGCGCTGGATCTTCTGGGCTACGCCGAGCGAGAAGTAAACGTTCGGCTTACGGCCTTCTATCAACTTGCGACCGCGCAGGTGAGCGATCTCAGCGTCAGTAAGCAGTTTCCGCTTCTGCACCTTATCCAACATGATTATCTCCTCGAGCGTGAGGTCGCGATTCCGAGCGAGCGTACTGGCGAAGGCCATGTCCAACACTTTGCCTGTGATGCTCACTTCCACTCGATCAGCATCAAGCTTAACTCCGGTAATGGAAAGAGGCGATCACGCTGATACTGGAAGAGCTTCCGGATACCGCCTCCGGCTGTATCCACCATGTTCACCTGCACCATGGCCGACGCAAGGAACGGATTGCGGTACTTTTCCTCTGGGGCATTGTCGAGGACTGTGCGCTCGACAGAGCCCGGTATAAAGCTACCCCGGTTCGTGAAGGTCAACTGATCCGGAAGCTCGATGACATTGATCCTGCCGCTGATGGTGTAATCCTGATGCGCGATGCAGTTGTTCAAGGCCTCTCGTATGGTGAAGGGCTCATACTTGTCCACCTCTTCAGGAAAGATGGAACCCGGTTCACGCATGTACCGATACTTCAGATGTCGGATCTTGTTGAAGACGACGTCCACGGCAAGGATCAATGGCATGCTGAGCACCACATGATCAACGTCCTCTTCCCGCTCGTTCTTCAATTTCCAGCGGATCTTCACGTCGGCCGGGTTCAAGAAGTGCTCAGCTTCGGGCCTTCCAAGCAAGATCAGCGCTGCGCGAGTGATGTTACCCTTACTGGTGAGCCTGGCCTTGTTCAAGAATGTGAGATCACTCCAATTGCCCCGATCCATCTCCTCGGCGCGCCCTGGAAACTTCTTCCTAAACTCGGTCTTGGCCTTCTCGATCGCGGAAGGGTCCAGATCCAGTATCGTGGCATCCGGAACAACGCCCGCACTCCAATCCTCTTGGATCATCTGAGCGCGGATACGTTCGTACTTCTCCGGATTCAGTGGTACTAAGCTCTCGTGGTCACGACCATACCAATGATCTTCAAAGGCCACGGGCACTCCCTTGGGTGCTGGCGGTATCTCGAACATCAGAACCCGCATGCCTTCCTTTACTACCTCATGTATCTCAACGAAAGTGATCCGGTCCGTTGTCTTGTCGGCGATGTCCTTCTTCAGATTGCGTAGCTTCTGCCATGAATTCTTGAACTGCGAGCCCACCACAGTGTGCTTCTTCGGCTCCACACCTAGCACCAACCACGCTCGTTTCTCCCTTGCCAGGTTGGCCTCATTACTCAACGCGCTGAAGTACTGACCCAGTTTGTCAAAGCTGAAATCCACACTGGCGGTCTTGAACTCCAAGACTTCATGTTCCCCTGGACTCTTTAGTAGACGATCAAGTAAGAATAGGGCTTCAGCGCTGGTCATAGGGTCGTAGGTGTGGCGAATCTCAAACGTACTCAACAACAAGCTTCTCTCACCAGACAGGGCTCCTGTCCCTCAAAGCCGAACCTCCCATTGCCAGACACCCGGCTCTCCGCGCGAGGCAGGCTCCTCCTTCAGGTCCTTGATAGTAGATCGCAACCCACCCCTCACCGCACCTCCTCCAACACCGAACTCCCGCTCGACCCATCCCCACTGGTCCAGCGCCATGCCTCATGCAGGCGGAGGCGCCCATCGGGGAGAAGCTCCGGCGTTGATCGGCACACACCGGTCATCAGCTCGCCGCGGTCGTTCACCTGATGGTAGCGCATGTCCAGGCGGCTCTCCGTATCGACCAAGGCGATGAGGTGCCCGCTGACGATGCGGCCACCGGAATAGCGGCAGGTGACGATACGGCCCGTCTGTTGGTAGTGGAACACCACTTCGGGCGAGACCTCGCCATTGGCGCTGTTGGTAACTGGGATGAAGCGGCGGTCGTGGTAGTTGATCATGGGGTGCTGTGTGCTGGCGTGAAGATCGGGCGTACTGAGGGACACGACGGCAATTTTGCAACAGGTTGTTGCAAAATCGGTGCGAGCAGCAACAAGCCCAATTCTGCGACATCATGTCGCAGAATTGGAAACGGATACGGTAGGTCGTGCAACAGGATAGTGGACAGCTGGCATGTGCAAGAGTGAAAGGTGAATATTGGCTCGGTGTTCCACGACAACGGCGTCCATCCAAGAGTAGCGTACGAACTTGTAGATGCGGTTGTGGACCTGTGATTTGCCCTGCAAGGATCCAGTAGATCCGCCCCGTCCCCCTACCTTCCGGCATGCACCTCGAACTCGTCACCCTCATCGTTGCGGAATACGACCCCGCGATCGCCTTCTTCGTGGACGTCCTTGGCTTCACCCTGGTGGAAGATTCACCCGCCACCACCAACGACGGCCGCACTAAACGGTGGGTGGTGGTGCGCCCACCGAACGCCATTACGGGCCTGCTCCTGGCCCGCGCCGATGGCCCTGTTCAAGAAGAGGCGGTTGGCGACCAGACCGCAGGACGCGTCGGCTTCTTCCTCCGCGTGGACGACTTCGAGCACACCTACACCCGCATGCGCGCTGCGAACGTGGAATTCCTCACCGAACCCCGCGATGAGCCCTACGGACGTGTGGTCGTGTTCCGCGATATCGCCGGGAACAAGTGGGACCTGCTGGGGGCGGTGCCGAGGGTAGTGGATAGTGGATGAGCTGCAGCGGCTTGCGCTCAAGAGCAGCGGACAGACCCGGCGGAGGTTTGGGAGGACACCCTGCTAGGCTCAAAGACCGGGACAGCGAACAGACCCAGTGGTGTTTTACCTTTGAAGCACAGACCTGCCACCATGAGCGCCCTCGCACTCCGCAATGAACTCTCCGAACTCATCGCCAAGGAGAAGAACGCCACCTTGCTCGAGGTGCTGAAGGATATCCTCACAGGCGGGTCGAAGAACGCTTTGCTCAAAGCGAAGCTCACTGCGCGGGCTTTGAAGGCCGAAGAAGACCTCGCCGCAGGTCGCGTGCTTACAACGGACCAGGTGCGTGCACGCTTGGCCTCACGCAAGAAGAAGTGAGGCTGCATGTTTCCGAGTACGCGGCTCGATGAGATCTGGGACTACTACGCCGAAGAAGCCAGTGAGCGCGTAGCGGACAAGATCACCAAGAAGATCGTGGACGACATCGACTGGCTGCTGGATCATCCGCGCGGCGGACAATACGAGCCACTACTTGATCATCTGGGCCTGGGCCACCGCCGCAAGGTCAGCGGCAACTACAAGATCATCTTCCGCATCATCAACGACCTGATCTTCGTGTCGGACATTTTCGATACGCGACAGGACCCGGAGAAGATGGTGTGGTGAGCACGGCTCCGAGCCGCAGGGTCCCCGCCATCGCTTCGCAAAGCCTCGCGAGCGCGGGAGACCGCTGCGGAGGTTTGGGAGGACACCCTGCGGTGGTCTAGGCTAAGGAGCCCAAACGTCCTATACATATTGCGATCAATCGTATCTTGGCCGAACACCCTAAGAAACCTACACATGGTGCGTAGCGGTACTAGTATTGCCCCCAAGTGCAATGATGAACGCACCTGCAGATAGTTTTTCTCATACCCATGCGATCCTCGGTTATCCTTGCATTCCTCATACTGGCTTCTGTTCCGGCCTTTACGCAAGGTCGCTTTGCAACCGCGCGTGCCCTTCAAGTATGTGCAAACGGAGAGATTCTGGTCTATCCTGCCTATGGAAAACAGGTCGGTAGCATGTGGACTGGGACAAATATCTCAAGAACTCCCAGCGAGTACTCGAACAAATGGCTGAAGCAGTTCAACCAAGAAACCCAAGCTCAAATTAGCCGAGAGCATAAGCCACTTGCCTTCAGAAGGACAGCACACTGGTTACAAGGTGCGGTCTTCTTAATACCTGAGCGCATGATGCTTCGTTTCCAGGAGATAGAGCAAGGAAGGAGAGCTTCATGGCTGTCGGGGCGACCCTTTTTGCGAACTGGAGATTACAGTTCCGCCGATTTCGAAATCGCACTTACGCCTGACAAATTATTCCGCCATAGAGTCAC
>JBATND010000338.1:0-14808 GCA_049290175.1 Flavobacteriales bacterium
TCGGTGACCTCCACATAGGTCTTGCTGGTCTCTTTATAGACTTCGGTGGGGAGCGGACGCGCCTTGGTGCCGGGCGGCGGCATCTTCACGGTGCAGATCACCTTTTCGTTCTGCAAGCGGTTCATGCGCATGAACCACGGCTCGCCCTTCGGCGTGAATCCGAGGCGCGGCACGTAGATGTCGGTCTCTTCGGTGCCGAGCGGGATGCTGTAGGTGAGGCCGCCGCTGAGGTCGCGGATGTGCAGTGATACCGCGCTGTTGTCCTCGCCGGCCTTCGGGTACTTGAAGCGGTACTCGCTCGGGTAGAGCTGGTTCTTGTAAAGCGTGAGGTCGAATTCCTTCACGCCGCTCTCGTCGCTGCGCATGTACATGAGCTTGCTGCCGTCGGGACTCCACGCATAGCCCTGCACCAAGGTGAATTCCTCCTCATACACCCAATCGGTGGCGCCGTTGAGCACCTTGTTCCACTCGCCGTCGGTGGTGATCTGTGTCTCTGCCATGGTGCCGAGGTCCACCACGTAGAGGTTGTTGTCGCGCACGAAGGCGGCCTTGCTGCCATCGGGGCTGAAGGTGGCCAGGCGCTGCTTGGGTTTGCTCACATCGCTCAGCGGCACCAGCTTCTTGCTCGCGCGGTCGAACACGTAGTTGTATGCGAAGTAGCTGTAGCGGTAGATCGGTTCGCTGCCGGTCTCGATCATCAGTTTCTTCTCATCGCCGCTGAAGCTGTAGCCTTCGATCTCGATGGGCTCTTTCGCGCCTGCGGGCACCAGCTCGCTCGCCTTCACCAAGGTGGCCACCTTCGCGCCGGTGCGATAGGCGTATTGGTTGATGGCCGCTTGACCGCCGTCCTCTTCGAGCACGCTGTAGTGCAGGCCGTCCTTCATGCTGGCCAAGCCGCCAACGAATTCGGCGCTGAAGAGCGGGCTTGCCCAGATGTCCTTGTTGGTGAGCGCTTGCTGGGCGGTGGCGTTTTGAAGCAGACCCAGGCAGAGGAGTGCTGAAACAGAAGCGAGACGTGCGTTCATGCGATCGGTTGAGGGGCGGGCAAGGTAGCTGCGTGGTTGGTTCGGGTCGTGGCGGATGGTCATTCGGGGCACTGTCCATCACTGGGTTGCAGTTGGCTCTATTGGGAGTTGGCGGGGCTGGTGGGGATTGGAAGATCGGGAAGGAGGTGGTCTGCTTCGGACGAAGCGCAGATTCGAGCGTGCGGGGCGAACACATGCTCGGGTGAGGCATCAGTGGGTGATTCGGTCACAGCCAATTCTTCGGATTGTCCGCGATGTATTTCGCGATGCGTTCGAATTCGCCGCTATGCGTGGTGCGAATGGCGCGGTCGTGGAAACCACGTTGCCAATAGCGCTGGCCGGGCGTGTTGCGCAGCTGATTCATGCCATACGTGGTTGCGGATTTGAACGCGCCAATGATGGCGCCCAGCGAACCGGATGGTGGGCCATTCGGTCGATTGGGCGCCGCGTCTGCTGCCACGACCGTAGCGTCGACCCTCTGGGTCGACCCGCTAACCGAGGCCCTGCCTGACCCGCTGCCAGACAGCACCACAATTGCATGCAGGTGGTCGGGCATCAATTGCACCTGATCCAATCGCAGATGCGCGAAATGCAATGGCAGTGCATGCCATTGTCCCAATACCACGCGGCCTAGATCGCTGGGTTCCATCTGCGCATTCTCACCGTGCCCGACGATTTGCCCGAACCACTGACGCCGATCCAATGCGCATAGGGTCACGAAATACGCGCCGCGCGTGTAATCATTGTCGCGCAGGCGCGGGTGGCGGTGGGTTGTCAGGGGCATTCGCGCAAGCTAGTGTCGACCCTGAGGGTCGACGCTATGGGCGTGATGAACAGATGCCGGCGCGTTGGTGAAATATGGCGCGGTGGGCGGGGTCCTGCGCGTTGCCGACCACCAATCAATACCCCGCCAACCTCTCCACCGCCTCCTTCAACCTCCCCTTCGGCAGGAAACCCTGTTCCAACGGAATGGCGAATGGCACCGGCGTATCCCAGCTGGCCACACGAACGATCGGCGCATCCAGATGCTCGAAGGCATGCTCGGCGATGATCGCTGCCAATTCACCGCCGAAACCTGCGGTCAGTGTGTCCTCGTGCAGCAGCAGCACCTTGCCGGTCTTCTTCACGCTGGAGAGGATGGTCTCAACATCCAACGGCACCAGCGTACGCAGGTCCACCACCTCTGCATCGATGCCCGATTCGTTCACGACTTCCATGGCCCAATGCACACCCATGCCGTAGGTGATGATGCTCAGCGCTGATCCTTCACGCACCACGCGCGCCTTGCCGAAGGGGATACTATACGGCTGCTCAGGTACTGGCCCCGTAATGCTGCGGTACATCGCCTTGTGCTCGAAGAACATCACCGGATTGGGGTCGTCGAAGGCGGTCATCAGCAGGCCCTTGGCGTCGTACGGATTGCTGGGGTACACCACCTTCAGTCCAGGCGTCTTCACGAACCACATCTCGTTGCTCTGGCTGTGGAAGGGCCCCGCGCCAACGCCGGCGCCTGTCGGCATGCGCACTACCACGCCGGCGTTCTGCCCCCAGCGGTAGTGGATCTTCGCGAGGTTGTTGCAGATCTGCGTCATGCCCTCGCTCACGAAATCGGCGAACTGCATCTCCATCATGGCCTTCATGCCCTTGATGCTGAGACCCAGCGCCGCGCCGAGGATCGCGCTCTCGCACAAGGGCGTGTTGCGCACGCGGTCCTTGCCGAACTTCTCCACGAATCCTTCGGTGATCTTGAAGGCACCACCGTACTCGGCGATGTCCTGGCCCATCAACACCAGCTCCGGATGGCGCTCCATGCTCTGCGCAAGGCCTTGCTGGATGGCGTCGATCATGCGTTTGTCGGGGGCGCCGTCTGATACTGGAGAATCCGGCAGTCGACCCAAGGGGTCGCCGGTACGGTTGCCATCAGCAACCGTAGGTGCATACACGTCGGCTACCTCGGCGGATTCTACGGGCACCGGTTCCGGTTCCGCGAATGCCACCTTCAGATCGGCCTCGATGCCATCCTTCAGTCGTGTGCGGATCTCGTCGCGCTTGGCGATGCTCAGCACGCCGGTCTTCAAAAGCCACGCTTCGTAGTTGGCCACGGGATCCTTCTTGCCCCATTCCTCGAAGAGTTCCTTGGGCACGTACTTGGTGCCGCTGGCTTCCTCGTGGCCGCGCATGCGGAAGGTGATGCACTCCACCAGGATCGGACGCGGGTTCTCACGCACGCTGTCGGCCAGTTTGGCAAGGGTGTCGTACACCTCCAAGATGTTGTTGCCAGCGATCTGCACGCTCTCGATGCCGTAACCGATGGCCTTTTCGGTGAACTGCTTCATGCGGAACTGCTCGCTGCTGGGCGTGCTCAGTCCGTAGCCGTTGTTCTCGATGATGAAGAGCACGGGCAGGTCCCACACCGCTGCCACGTTCACGCTCTCGTGGAAGTCGCCTTCGCTGGTGGCGCCATCGCCGGTGAAGACGATCGTGCAGCGGTTCTCCTTCTTCAGCTTATGCGCCAGCGCGATGCCGTCGGCGATGCCCATCTGTGGGCCGAGGTGGCTGATCATGCCCACCACCTTGTGCTCTTGGCTGCCGAAGTGGAAGCTGCGCTCGCGGCCCTTGCTGTAGCCGGTGGCCTTGCCCTGCCATTGCGCGAAGAGCTTGGCGAAGGGCATCCCGCGCGTGGTGAACACGCCGAGGTTGCGGTGCATGGGCAGGATGTACTCATCGTTCTGCAGGGCCATAGTGGCGCCTACGGCGATGGCTTCCTGGCCGATGCCGCTGAACCATTTGCTGATCTTGCCCTGCCGCAGCAGGCTCAGCATCTTCTCTTCGATGATGCGCGGATAGACGAGCTTCTCGTAGGTGCTTATCAGGAAGGCGTCGCTGTGGCTGCCGTGCTCGAAGCGGAGCTGGCGGTCTTCGATGGTGGGCTGTGACATGGGGGGAATGCGTTGCTGCGCGCGGCAGCGGGGGCGAAGGTATCCGGCGCTTTTGCGTCGGCCCAGCGCCGCACGATGCTTTCATCAGCGTGCGTTCGTTAATGCGCGGTGCCGGGAGATCGAAGCCGGTTGACGCGGGCGGGTACTTTCGGCGGCGATGGAGAAGGTCGTGTTCTGGGCGCAGCGTGCGCTTTTGGCTGTCCTGCTGGCGTTGGCGGCATGGCACTTCGCGCTGCGCATTCAAATGATCACCGACCATGGGGTGAATCTGGGCGGGGTGGAGATCAACGTGGTCTATGGCGCGCAGAAGATCCTTTTGGGTCGCCCGCTCTACGAGGACCCCGAGCAGCCACCCTTCGATGTGATGCAGTATTCGCCCCTGTATTACGGGCTATTGGCTGGTGTCGCGAAAGCTGTGGGTGTTCAGCCTGAAGAGACCTATGACCTCTTCGTCCTGAGCCGCACGTTGGCGTTGGTCCTCAACCTGCTCACCTGTTGGCTGGTGTTCACGTTGTGCCGTGCCTTGGGCTGCGCGCGTTGGGGGGGCTTGGCGGTGGCGCTGTTCTCCTTCGTGCTCTACACCGACCATTTCTATGGCCGTGGCGATGCCCTGTACGCCCTGCTCTTCGTTGCCGCACTGCTGGTGCATGCGCGCGTATTGGGCAAAGCGGGTCCGCGCGACATGGTGATTGCAGCGCTGCTCTCGGTGGCCTGCGTACTGGCTAAGCAAACAGGCGCGCTCGTGATCGGGATCATCGGCGTGGATCTCTTGGTGCGCCGGGCTTGGCGCGAGCTGCGCGTGTACACCATCGCAGTGCTCGCAGCAGGCGCGGTGGCTGCACTGGTGATCGCTGCTTCGGCCTCCGGACCTTTCTTCCTGAAGAATGCCGTGCAGGGCCTTGCCAATGGGATCGCGCCCTCGATGTATCGCGAGTTCCACGACCTGGCCACCTATAAGTACTACGCGCCGATGCACATCGCCCTGCTACTGCTCGTGGTGCGCGGATTCCGGAAAGGCGATGCCCAGGATCGGTTCCTGTCGGCTGCGATGGCGCTTTCGATCGCATTCGGTGGGCTCACCGCTTTCAAGAGCGGCAGCAACCTCAACTACCTGTACGAAGCACATGTGCTGGTGAGCATCGCTGCCATGCGCTTGGTGCGCAGGTCACAAGGCTGGCTGAGCATGGCGCCGCTGCTAGTGATGCTCGCCTTCGCGCAGCACCGTACGCGCCTGTTGCACAAGCGCGTGGGCGATACGGTTGAAAGAGAGGGCCACGAAGCCGCCCATCGCTCCGACATCGCGGTGCATCGCGCGTTGGTGAATGAGTTGGGCCTAAGGCCCGAGGACAAGGTGCTGATCACCTATCGCGGCCATCTGGAACTGCTGCTCAACGGCCAAGGCCTGATCGCGCAGAAGGATGTGATCCAGTGGAGCGTTCGTGAGACCTACGACCTCTCGGAGTTCCTCCGGATGATGGACGCGGGCGAGGTGCGCTACGTGATCGGCGAGTCGCCGCGCGATACGCTCCAGTTCCGTGGCCACGTATGGACGCCCATCACCACTGTGCTTGAGGTGGATGGCCGCTACGTGCAGCAAGTGCTGGGCGCTGTCCGGTGACCATCTTTGGCGCGATCCATCGGATGAGGCCGCTGCTTGTTCTCCTTTCGCGCTTCGGCGCGCTCATGCTCATCTATTCCGCGTTGCGGTTGGCCTTCGTGCTGCTCAATCGCGGCAGCTTCCCCGACGTGCCGCTGTCGGCCTACATCGGCGGGCTCCGCTTCGATGCGAGCGCGCTTGCATGGCTCAACCTGCCGTGGCTGCTCCTCTGCCTCATCAGTTCGGCGGAACGCGGTTGGTTCAGCACCAGCAAGCGCGTGGTCTTCCACGCAGTGAATGCCTTCGGTTTCTTCTTCGCCTGCGCCGACATCGAATACTACAAATTCACGCTGAAGCGGAGCACGGCCGACCTTTTCGGGATCATGGCTGGCGGCGGCGATGTGGCCAACTTGGCAACTGTGTTCGCACGCGACTACTGGCATATCGTGCTGCTGTTCGTGGTGTGCGTGGCCTTGGCGGAAGCAGGTTATCGTTTCGGTGCGCGATTGATGTCCGATGAGCGTTCGCACTGGACGAAGCACATGGCTTGGCGCGTGGTGGTGATCGGCCTGCTGGTGCTCGCCACGCGCGGCGGGATGCAGCTGATCCCCATCGGCCCTATGAATGCTGCAGATCACGCCGCACCGCGATTCACGCCCGTAGTGCTCAACACGCCCTTCACCATGCTCACCAGTTTCGGCAAGCCGGTGGTGACCGAGCAACGGTACATGACCGATGAAGAGGCCGATGAATTGTGGCCGGTTGTGCATGTGCCCAGCACAGGGCGCCATGGTGCGCAACTGCTCGATTCCACTTCGCTGCAAAAGCCGAATGTGGTGGTGGTCGTGCTCGAGAGTTTCTCCGCTGCATACAGCGCCAAACTGAGCGGCGGTCCGGATTGCATGCCCTTCCTCGATTCGCTCATGGGGCAAGGACTGTCCTTTTCGCGCGCGTATGCCAACGGCCGCCGAAGCATCGATGGCATCCCGGCCATCACGGCATCAATGCCCGAATGGATGGACGAGGCCTTCATCACTTCGCCATACGTGCAAGCGCCTTTCACATCGTTGGGCGGCGTGCTTGCCGATGCTGGCTACAGCACCAGTTTCTATCATGGCGGCCGCAACGGCACCATGGGCTTCGATACCTACGCCAGCGCAGCAGGCTACCAGCGCTATGTGGGCATGAACGAATATCCCGAGGCGAAGGACTACGACGGCAGCTGGGGCATCTGGGACCGGCCCTTCCTGCAATACTTCGCCAAGGAACTGGGTCAGCACCGCGAGCCATTCCACAGCCTTGTATTCACCTTGAGCTCGCATCACCCTTATGAATTGCCGAAAGGGGAGGAGGGCCGCTTCTCCCGCAGTACTGCGGGACACGGCGCGCATCGCATCGAGGCCACCTTGCGCTATACCGATGATGCCTTGCGCGATTTCTTTCGCACATCGCAGCAGCAACCATGGTTCAGGAACACGCTCTTCGTGATCACCGCCGATCACACGGCCGATCTGGAGCGCACCGGCCAACAGTATTCAGAAGCCGTGGATTATTGGGTGCCGCTCGTGTTCTATTGGCCCGCCGCCATCGCTCCGCACGAGGAAGTGCGCATCGCGCAGCACATCGACATCTTGCCAACGGTGCTCGACCTGGTTGGACATGCAGAGCTGTTCGTCAGCTTCGGTAGCAGCGTGGCGCATGGCGAAGGGCGCGGCATGGCCGTGGTGCGCAGCATGGGCTATTGGTTCGGCTTCACTGGCGATGGCGTCTTCTGTTTCAATGGCGAGCACCTGGTGCCCACAGCAGTGAAGGAGCACTTGCCCATCGATGCGGAGGGGCCTGAGCTGCGCAAGTTGAAGGCGGCGATCCAGCAATTCACCGGTCGCATGGCGCGCAATGAACTCACCATGAAAGGCGAAGCGAAATGAAGGCGGCCATCATCTACAACCCGCGATCGGGCAAGAAGAAGGCGCACCGGATCGTCGCCATTGCCGAACGCGTCGGGCGGGAGTTGAATGCCGATCTGCAGCTCCTCGAAGTGAAAGGCCCGGGCCAAGGCACCGTGCTGGCGAAAGAGGCAGTGGCGGCAGGTGCGGAGCGCGTGATCAGTGTTGGCGGCGATGGCACCAACAATGCCGTTGCACGTGGCCTGGTAGGCACCGCCACGCCCATGGGCATCGTGGCCATGGGCAGCGGCAACGGCTATGCGCGCAGCATCGGGCTGCCCTTGGATCCCGAACAGGCGCTGCGTCACGCGCTAACGGCCACACCCCGGCGCATGGATGCGTGCTACCTGAATGATGAGTTCTTCCTCGGCAATGCAGGCATCGGTTTCGATGCACGCGTGGCGCACCGTTTCGACAAGAGCAAGGGAAGGGGCATGATCGGGTATGCGCGCATTGTTGTGCAGGAGATCTTCAGTGCCAAGCCCATGCGCGTGGTGCTGAAGGCGAATCGCGCCACCGCCGAGCATCAAGTTCTCATGCTGGTGTTCTGCAACACCCGCGAGTTCGGCAATGGCGCCGACATCAGCCCAGGGTCGAAGCCCGACGATGGCTTGGCCGAGCTGCGCGTAGTGCGCAAGCCGCCTTTCTTCTCCTTGCTGAAGGCCTTCTTCGATGTGTACACCCACCGGGCCGACAGCAATCCCAACGTGCTGAATGTCCCGACCACTGAGGCCCAGGTGTGGCAAGCGGGCACATGGGCGCATCTCGACGGCGAACCGATGGAACTAGGCCACGAATTGCGCTTCAAGCTGGTACCGAAGTGCCTTTGGGTAGTGGCTTGAATGGATCCGAGCAACGAAAACGGCGGCAGGGATGTCAATAATCGGCGCAAGCATGCGCTGCACGTTCCCGGACCACCCTCTTTCTTCACGCCGCTAATACACCACCGATGCGCCTGATTGCTTACGCCGCGTTTCCATTTCTCGTGCTTGCTCCCGTTGCCGCCATGGCGCAGGACGATTGTGCCACCGCTGTGATCATCGGCTTGGGAACGCACACCTCGCCAACGCTCACCGGTACGCCTTCGGCCACGCAATGCATCGGCGGGGCAACAGGTACCGCCGGTCGCTGGTACCGCTTCACGGCACCGGCCACCATGTCCATCACGGTGAGCAGTTATGTGCCCACCTATCCGAACGTGGATACGAGGCTGAATGTGTTCGCAGGTGCCTGTGGAGCGCTCACCTGTATCGGCGGCGCTGATGACACAGGTCCCGACTACACGTCCATCTACACCTTCAACGCTACGCTAGGCACCACCTACACCTTGGTGTGGGACAGCTATTGGACGGCGAATGGCTTCACCTTCACCGTGCTTGAGACCGTTGTACCGCCTGCGCCCGACAACATGGTGCTCTTCTCGAATACCACCATTCCTGGCATCAGTGGCGGTATGGGCGCTGTGGATATGAACGATGACGGCATGGATGATCTGGTCGCACCGGGCTACGCCAGCTTCCAAGTGGCACGTCAAGGACCTGGAGCCTTTTACAATGTGCTCACCTACCCGACAACCAACGCGGTGAATACCGCTTCGTGGAGCTTCGCAGTGGGCGATTGGGACAGCAACGGCCATCGCGACCTGCTCTACGGCGGCGGCAGCGGAGCCACGTTCATGACGGCCAACGCCGATGGATCGGCCTACACGCAATGGAGCCCGCCGCAATACATCTTCAGCCAGCGCACCAACTTCGTTGACCTCGACAATGATGGGCATCTGGATGCCTTCGTGTGCCACGATGTGGATGCCAACGTCTCCTTCATGAACAATGGCTCCGGCCTTCTCACCCATACGCAAGGCGGCTACGGCCTCACTTGCGGCAACTACGGCAGCATCTTCACCGATATCGACAACGATTGCGACATGGACCTCTTCGTGGCCAAGTGCGGCTGCGACCCCACCGACCTGCTGATGCTGAACAACGGCACCGGCGCTTTCAACAACGTAGCGCCGGGTCTCGGCCTTGCCGATGGTCACCAGAGCTGGAGCAGCGCATGGGGCGATTTCGATAACGACGGGGACATGGACGTGCTCATCGGTGCCAGCAGCGGCATCGTGCATAAGCTCATGCGCAACAACGGCGATGGCACCTTCACCAACGTCACCGTGGGCAGTGGCTTCGATACGTTCACCGGCCAGAGCATCGAATGGACGGCCCATGACTTCAACAACGATGGCTACATCGATGTGCTCGGCGGTGGAGCGCTGCACTACAACAACGGCGATTGGACCTTCAGCCCGGACGTAACGGCTCCCGGCAACCACGCGATCGGCGATATGAACAACGACGGGTTCCTCGATATCGCCCGCGGCGGTGGCTACTACCGCAACCAAGGCAACGACAACAACTGGATCCGCTTTAACCTGCGAGGCACCATCAGCAACCGAGACGGCATCGGTGCACGCGTCATCATCACCAGTTCTTTGGGCACGCAGATCCGTGACATCCGCAGCGGCGATGGCTTCCGCTACATGAGCTTCATCGGCGCGCACTTCGGCCTTGACCACGACACTCAAGTACAGGAGGTGGTGATCCGCTGGCCCAACTGTTCCGAGGAGATCATCAAGAACCCGGCGATCAATACCGTCCACAACATCGTGCAGGGCACCTTCACGGCTGTGGAGGAGCATGCAGCGGTGCCCTTCACCGTGCAGCCCAATCCTGTCATCGACGTGCTGACCTTCAATGGAGCCGATGCCAACGCCGCATACCAAGTGCTCGATGCCAGCGGTCGCACGTTGATGGCGGGCCGCGCCGCCGGTGGCCGTTTGAGCGTGCAAGCCTTGAGTCCAGGGGCCTACGTGCTGCGCTTGGCCAATGCCAATGGCTTCAGCACAGCCCGCTTCGTGAAGGAGTAACCGCATGCTGCGCTGGGGGCTGCGATCCGCAATCGCCCTCGGGCTGATCATCACGCTGTACGCGCTGGTGCGCAAGGGCCACCGGCTGCGTGAACCTTACCACGCCGATGCTGCGGTTCAAGAACGATTGGCGCTCTTGGGACGCGAAGCCCTACTGAGCAACGATGTTCCAGTGGCCGCGGTGCTCTTGAATGGCAGCGCCGTGATCGGCGAAGGCCATAACACCGTGCTCCGCGATGGCCACGCTGGCGGCCATGCGGAAGTGAATGCGGTAAGCCAAGCGATTCGGGGTTTGGGTTGGGCGGGCTTCCATGCCTTGGATCGGGACAGTCTGCTGCTGATCACCACTTACGAGCCTTGCGCCATGTGCCGGGGCATGCTCCTGGAGTACCGCATCAAGCGGGTGGTTTACCTGGAAGGCAAGGGCCTGGGGCATTGGATGCGCGATGATCTGCGCTGGCTCCGCTACGAGCTCTCGAAGCAGGCCGGAACTCCCGAGGAATTGCAGGGTGCGTTGTTCATGCTTCATCCCGATTATCCCGGAACCCGCGCCGGGCAAGGGGAGTAGCGACGAATGGAAGGGCGATCAACAGGGCGTCGTTGGTGATCCGTTCAACCCCGTTCGTCGCGGCGAATGGCACCATCGGACCTTGGCGCCATGACAGCGGCGGTATTCGAGGCGCGCTACAACCGTATCCTGCGTTCGCGCGAGCAGGGCTATGAGGAACTCTCCGATTTCCTGGGGCGCAAGGCCGACCTGGGATCGTTGGTAAGGCTCGGGTTCTTGCGGCGCCGCGAGATGAACAGCGAGTACCAGCGTTACCACGGATACGTGCCCACGCCCACAGGCGAGGAGTACCTGCTGTACATCGCGGAGAAGGAATTGATCCTCGTGAAGCCCGGCATGACCGGAGCGCTCTTCACTGCATTGAAGAAGGACCCAGCGCCCAAAACCGTGTTCAAGCCCACCTATGCCGAGCCCACCAAGCCGCAGTTCGACCTGTGGCGCGCGCAACGCGATCAGGCCGGCCGCGATGTTTGGCGTGCCCAACGCGCCGAGCAGCTGCACGATGCCTTGATGCAGGGCTACATGGATTTCAGGGCCTTCACCACGCGAACGAGTTTGGGTGAAGGTGTGCTGCTGCGGCTCGAACTGGCCAAGCCGCGCCATGACAAGCCGCATGAGCACGCGCTCTCCTTCGACCTCACCAAAGAAGGGCAGCGCTACTTGGAGCTGCGCAACCCTTGGGAACTCGTGCTGGTGAAACCGGGCATGGAACTGCCGCTCTTCGAGCGCTGCGATCCCGAGAACGCCGCCTACTGGTGCGAGTTGCCGTAGTGGCCCTTACTGCCGCTTCAGCTTGCCGCCCTTCCAGGCTTGGATGAACTGCGCCCAAGCGATGGGGTTGAAGAGGTTGATCGCCGGCGTGCCGCCGCTGTAGTACAGACGCGTTTGATCCATGGCCATCTGGTAGTTGTAGCTCATGGCGCCATCGGGCGGCAGGTTCTCGAAGCGCTGCACCATTTCAGCCGGCGACAGGTTGCGCATGGTTAATTGGTAATCGTCGGCGGGCAGGCGAAGGTTGAGGAAGGCTTCGGCGAACTGCTCCCGCGAAGGCCAAGGCACCACCACTTGCTCTTTGAGCCAAACCGTATCGCGCCCCATCACGTGGATCATGGAGTAACGGTTCTCCGGCAGATCCAGTGGTATGATGTAGCTCGATCGGGAGAAGCCCAGCGCGCTGAACATGACCGTATCGCCCTCTTGCGCCACGAAGCTGAAGTAGCCGTACACATCGCTCATGGTGCCCCGGTAGGTATCCTTCACCATGATGTTGGTGAAAGGCACCGGCATCAGGCTGTCCGTGACCACCACGCCGCTGAACTGCACCAGCTTGGGTTTCTCGGGCTGGGCGGCTGCGGTGAAGGCGAGCAGAGCGAAGGAGAGCAGAAGGAAATAGCGCATGTGGTGCATCCCGCTATGCGGGGCGGTAAAAGTAGGCCAGCCGAAAGGGGCGGGCAGCGCGTTGGACATGCCTGCCGTCTGATAGTTTAGCCCCCCATCCCGACCACATGCGCCTAACTACCCTCGCAGCGGCCCTGTTGCCGTTCGCGCTCCACGCCCAGATCACCATCGACCTGCCCGATATGCCCAGTGCAGGTGATACCGTGCGCTACCGTACCGTGCCCGCCACAGGCCTCGATGCCGAATCGACCGAAGCCGGCTTCATCTGGGACTTCAGCCAGTTGCCCGAAGGCACCGAAGGCGCCGATACCTGCGTGACCGTGGCCAGCACGCCGCTGGCCTATCAGTTCTTCTTCAATAATCCCTTCCTGTACCCGGAGCATCGCGCCGATTATGCCGTTCGCGGGCAGGGCTTCAACTTCCAAGTGCTGACCGTCACCGATGTTCGCGAGTACTTCAAGAAGGATGCGACCGGTTTCCGCAATGTGGGCTTCGGCGCCAACATCAATGGCGTCCCTACCAGCACGCGCCGCATCCCGGTGGATTGGATCCATCGTTTCCCGCTGGAGTATGGCGATATGGATACCAGCTTCAGCGAGTTCACCCTGAATGTGCCCACCATCTTCAGCTATACCCAGCGCCAAACGCGCTATAACGAAGCGGATGGCTGGGGAACCCTCTACCTGCCTGCCGATACCTTCGAGGTGCTGCGCGTGAAGAGCACCATTGTCCGGATCGATAGCGCGTATGTGGAGCAGTTCGGCCAAGGATTCACCTTTCCCGCCACGGAGACCATCGAGTACAAATGGATCGCCCAAGGAATGGACCTGCCTGTGCTGGTGATCACATTGGTGGGCGGCCAACCGACAACGGCACGTTACCACTACGCGCCGGAAGAGGTGGAAACAGGAGTTCATTCAACCGAGAAGCCGCGCCTGCAGATCTATCCCAATCCGGCACAAGGCACGGTTCAGCTCCGTTTGCCCGACGGCGATTGGCGAGTGGCCCGAGTGCTCGACCCTAGCGGCCGCACGATGCGTGAATTCGCTGTGAGCGGTGCAACCAGCGTCTCCTTGAATCTGGATGGCATGGCTGCGGGTGCATACACGGTGGAGGTTTCCGGAGCAAGCGGCAGATCAGCGGCGCGCTTGGTGGTGCAGTAGCCGTTCGTCAGGTCGAAGGTCCGTTGGTCATGACCTCGGCCTTCGCAGGGGCTGGGCCGTGATCGGCGCAGGTACATTCGCGGCGAACAAAACAACCGCTATGAGAAAGTACCTCGGATTGATTGTCGGACTCGGCATCATCGGCGTTGTGGCGCTGTGGCTGATGTCCTACTACAACGGAACGATCACCGCTGCTGAAGCGGTGGAGAAGACATGGGGCGACGTGCTCGTGCGCTATCAGGAACGGGCTGATAAGACCAAGAACCTGCTCGAGATCGTGAAGGGCGCTGCTGACTTCGAGCAGGAGACCCTGCGCGAGGTGATTGACGCCCGCAGCAAGGCTTCGTCCATCAACCTCACGGCGGATCAGCTCACGCCAGAGAACCTAAAGGCCTTCGAAGAGGCGCAAGCTCAATTCACTGGTGCACTCTCCAGACTCATGGTAACCGTGGAGCGCTACCCTGACCTGAAGGCCGTGGCTGCTTTCCGCGACTTCCAAGCGCAATATGAGGGGATGGAGAACCGCATCAGCGTGGAGCGGCGTAAATTCAATGACGCGGTACGGCTGTATAACCTCCGTGTGAAGCGCTTCCCGGGCAACATGCTTGCTGGCTTCTTCGGATTCGCGGAAAAGGGCTATTTCCAGGCAGCGGAAGGCACTGAGAACGCACCCGATATCTCCTTCAAGTGAGCGTGCTCACCGCCGCCGAATTCCTTACCGAAGCCGAGCGCGCGCGCGTCGCGCAAGCGGTTGGCGAGGCGGAATTGCGCACCAGCGGAGAGATGCGCGTGCATATCGAGGACCATATCGAAGAGGATGTGCTGCAGCATGCCGCCTTCGTCTTCGAGGAATTGGGCATGCAACGCACCAAGGACCGCAACGGCGTGCTCGTTTACGTGAGCGTGGGCGATCGGCAAGTGGCGGTGATCGGCGATAAGGGCATCAATGACCATGTGCCGCCGCGTTTCTGGAACGATGTGCTGGCAGTGATGCAGTTGCACTTCGCCGCAGGCCGCCGCGCCGACGGTCTCTGCGAAGCCGTGCGCATGGTGGGCGAGAAGCTGCGCGATCTGCATCCATGGCACGGTGAGGACCGCGATGAGCTGAGCAACGAGGTGAGTTTCCGCGCATGAGGAAGTTGCTGCTACTCCTGCTGATCGGCGCAGCGCTTCCCTTGAGCGCCGCGCGCTTCCCGTGCGATTTGAAGCCGCCGCCCGAGCGCGAACAAGGCAAACTGCTCTGGTCCTATAC
>JBATND010000339.1:0-1634 GCA_049290175.1 Flavobacteriales bacterium
CCATCGCCCTGCGCCATGCCCACCGGAATGCGCCCGCCGGCCCCCATGCCCCTTGGCAGTGGCTCCCCATTCGGGGGTGTTGGGAGCGTGTTGCGGACCATGCACCACGAAAATAGCCGGGCGAAAAGCATACCCGCAATACCCACTTATGGGGATATTGAGGGGCGGCAGCTTGCGGGCAGGGAAAGGCGGATATCTTGGGGGGCTTTAGGATGTAGGACCGGATGACGAACGAGGACGTACTGCTCACAATGCTCAAGGCCAAAGGCTCCATGGGCCAGAAGGCCATGTTGAAAGCCACGGGATGGAGCGAGGCGGAGTACCAGACCAACACGAACCACAACTACAGTAACCTCGATGCGATCGGTCGGCAACCCGCTGTGCATTCTACTTTCAGAGCACAATGAGCCAACTACGCTCCGCCTCCGACCTCTTCATAGTCGATAACTCCGACACCGACTGGAAGGTCAAGTCCTACCTATCGGAATGGTGCGAGCTGAGCAAGAGCATCGACATCGCTACGGGATATTTCGAGATCGGCGCCTTGCTCGCACTGGGTGAGAAGTGGCAGAAGGTGGACAACATCCGCCTGCTGATGGGCGATGAGGTGAGCCTGCGCACCAAGCGCGCTTTCGAGCAGGGCTTGAAGAAGATCGAGGGGCGCTTGGACGGTAGTCTTGAGAGCGAGAAAGCGCAGAACGACTTCCTCGAAGGTGTACCCGCCATCATCGAAGCCATCCGTTCGGGCAAGATCCAATGCCGTGTTTACCGCAAGGACAAGTTCCATGCGAAGGCGTACATCACGCATGGCCGGGCGGCAGTGGTGGGTTCGTTCGGATTGGTGGGCTCATCGAACTTCACCTTTCCGGGCATGGCGGACAACGTGGAACTGAACGTGCAGATCCGCGGGCCGGAGGTGGGCATCCTGCAGGAGTGGTACGAAGGCCATTGGAAAGATGCGGAGGACGTGACCGCCGATGTGCTGCGCACGCTGGAGCGTCACGTGGTGCATCACACGCCCTTCAAGATCTGGTTCAAATCGCTGGATGAGTATTTCCGGGGGCAGTCGCTGACGCCCGACCTCTGGGACACGGAGTCGTCCAGCATGTTCAAGATCCTGGACAAATACCAGCAGGACGCCTACAAGAACCTGGTGAAGATCTGCAAGACCCATGGCGGCGCCTTTTTGTGCGACGGCGTGGGCTTGGGCAAGACCTTCGTGGGACTTATGCTCATGGAGCGCATGGTGATGCACGAGGACAAGCGTGTGGTTCTGCTCGCACCGAAGGCTGCACGCGAGGATGTTTGGGAGCGCGCCATCGAGAAGTATCTGCCGCACCTCAACAGCGGCTTCATCAAGTTCGTGTTGTACAACCACACCGACTTGCAACGCAGTGGCGACTTCGAACGCAACCTGAAGCTAACACTGAAGGATGCTGACGTGATCATCGTGGATGAGGCGCACCACTTCCGCAATCCGGGTTTGAAGGGCGAAGGCCAGAAAGGACCGTCGCGTTATCGGAAGTTCCAGAAGCTCTTGCACGAAGGCGGCCGGAAGAAGCAGGTCTATTTCCTCACGGCCACGCCGGTCAACAATACCGTGCATGATTTCCGCAGGTTGATCGAACTCGTGA
>JBATND010000340.1:0-1541 GCA_049290175.1 Flavobacteriales bacterium
CCCGCAACGCAGCGACACCGAGGCCGAGCCCGCCCCAATTGTGCGACCGGTTGGCAGCGAGTAGGGACCGCATTCGCAGGTTCTCCCGCATGAACCGCTCGATCGGCGTCCGGGCCTCTTCCGCGAGATCCCGGACCGTGAACGCGCCGAATTCGCGGGAGCGTTCCGACATCGATACGTTTTCGCTGGAAGAGAGAGCGGCCTGGGCCGCCTTCCACTGGGCGGCGTCGAGCGCTTCCGGCGGGGAGCAGCGCATGGCGGGTTCACGGTTGGGCCGGTCCTCGACCATCAGGATCGCCAGGTCGGCCCCTACAGCCCGTCGCACCCCGTCGGCGGCGCGTGCCATGAGCTCCTCTTCGGTTTCTGCCTCGGCCATAACTGCCAGCAGATTGGCCTCTTCTTCGAGGATTCCGCGCTCCGCCTCCCGTTCTTCCAGGAGGATCGACGGCCTGGCGAACAGAGCCAGCTCCGCGGCGAATGCTTCCAGCTCCACCAGGTCGTGCGGCGAAAACGCGCTGGCGGCGAGTGAGCCGGCGAAGACGAACCCCAGGTCTGCGCCGCGTTCATCCTTCAACTGCGTCCACATGGTGCTGCGGATGCCACGCGCGTAAACGGCTTCCCGTGACTTGTCGCGCGCCTCGATCTGGCCAAGGTCTGCCACGAGGCTCGATCCTTTGGCGTTGACTCGCTCAGCGAAGGCGAAGTCGCGAAAGGTCTGGGGCGATGGGAAGATCGAATCGGCTGAGAGGGGCCCCGTCGCCGGCGCCCAGAACATTCGCCGGCCACTCCGCGAGACATAGGTGATCGCCATGTCGGCGCCGAAACGCTGGAGGAGGATCTCTGCGCTTCGGGCCAGGGTGGCTTCTAAGTCGCGAGACGCGCTGACCTCTACCAGGGCCGCTCTCGCAGCCTCGGTATCGAGTACGCCGGCGGCCTGTCTGCCGCCTGGCACACCATCCCCCATGCAATCCCCCTGGGATCCTGGCAGCGTCGCGGGTGACGTCCTCCCCGCCGGGATCCGGAAGTTCCCCGCATCCTAATCCGGTCTTTACCCGTGAAGTATCAGGGAGTTCCCCAAGAAATGCCCCAGAGGAGTATCCGTGGCATTCCTGCGGATACCCGTGAAATCGGCGCTATTCCGCGGCGATCATCTGGAGCGTGGCGCGTTTGATCGGTATTTGTGAGGGCTGCCCCGGCCCGGGAGTCGGAGTCGGAGTTGGGGTCGGACTGGCTGTGGCTGTCACCGTCGTTGTCGCGGCCGTGCCGGAGTCGTCGACGGCGCCGAGGTCCATCGCCCAGTAACCCCCTGCGTGGCCGATCCCGACGACGACCCAGCGGCTGTTGAGCATGTTCGCGTTGTGCGTAGGAGAACTCTTCCAGAGCGTCATTGCCCCTGCCGCGCTCCCCGAGATCGCCAGGTTCTCGCCGATGTTCTGCGACGGGTAGCCGCATTCCAGGGCGCGCTGGAATGGCGACCTGCCGCTCGGTTCGTAATGCGACCAGTAGCCCTTGGCCAGCAGGTCCTCGGCCATGAACGCCGC
>JBATND010000341.1:0-11160 GCA_049290175.1 Flavobacteriales bacterium
TCAACACCTGTCTGATGGCATCTACAGCATGCAGCTACTCGTTGGCAACGCCCCTGTGGCGAGCCAGAAGCTGGTCATTCAGCAATGAAGCCTACGACATCCCCGCGCTGCGCGGCGTTTGGCAGGAGATACGCACGCCTGCTGCCCGCTACGCAGAAGCGTTGAGCCTGCTCGATGACGGCGACTTCACGAACGCCACGGCCATCGTAACGGCCATCCCTGCCGAGCACGATTTGAAGGCGCCTGATTTCATCGAGCGCCAGCGCATGCTCGACTTGATCGACTTCCTGGCAACCGTTGCTGGTGACGGTCGCGATGCCGATGAACTCACCGAGCCCGAGCAAGACCAATTGGAAGCCTTGATCAGCGGCGAGCAAGACCGCCCCGCCACCTGGGCGCAGAACATCCTGTGCTTCCATTACGGCCGTTGCGTTGCCCCATGGTCCGGCGATGGCGGTGAGCCGAAGAGCCTGCCGAAGCCGTGCAAGGAATCGCCGGCAACCACGCAAGCCCTCAGCCTGCACCCCAACCCAACCGCCAATTGGGCCGTGGCCAAGGTGCGTTTGATCAGTGAGGATGCCGCTGCAACCTTGCGCGTGTTGGACGTGACCGGCAAACAGGTGGCCAGCTACCGCCTGAGCGGCAAGGAGCCGCAGCTCGTTCTGGACACCCGCCCGCTTGGCGCAGGTGCATACCTTGTGGAACTCTTGAGCAATGGCCAAAAGCTGGCAAGCGAGAAACTGATCGTGCAACCGTGATTGATTCACGAGTGAAACAGCGCAGAATAACCACAGCGGCCCTCCTCGTGGGGGCCGCTGTGGCCTGTGCGCAGCAGCCGTTCGATTTGGACCCCTCTTTCAGAACGAGCATTGACGAGGTGTACGTCAGCTCAATAGGAATATTGAACGATGGTAAGATCCTGGTATCCGGGAATGTCAGCTTCACTGGTTCTTCGCTGGAGTATGGCAGCGCAAGGCTTAACCCTGATGGTTCGCGCGACCTCTCCTTCCCACCATTTCCTCAATCCATCGGTGCAGGGAAGCTTACGTCATGGCAAGATCGTTTCTATGTCGGTACTGCGCAGCTGGTCCGTCGATTAACCCCATCTGGCCTCATTGATGCTAGCTTCCATGACCTGAACGACAATGCACCGTCGTTCTCCTCCGGCCAAGGCGGCGACTACCACGTGTACCCCGATGGCTCGGTGGTGATCACGGGCTACCACATCGTGAACGTGCCCGACAGCGGCTGGCAGAACATCTATTGCCTGATCTGGTTCAACAACGATGGCACCTTGGACCTCACGCGGCAGCCGCGCTATGGCAATGGCACCATCAACCTGATAGTGCCGCAGCCCGATGGCAAGTTCCTGCTCAGCGGATCATGTACCACATGGGAGGGCGTGCCCACGCCCAATATCTTCCGCGTGCATGCCAATGGCACATTGGACACCAGCTTCAACTGCGCCATAGGCTGGGGTGAGGCCGCGAGCATCACGGTGCTGGAGGATGAACGGATCCTGGTCTCGGGGCTGTTCAAGACATCCTTCTCATCGCCCGACACGCTGCATTTCGTGCGTCTGATGCCCGATGGCTCGCTGGACCCCACCTTCAACAACGACCTCGAAGTGGTGCGCATGCCGTGGCTTGCATCGGAATGGCCCGGCAATACGATCAATTGGGGGCAATTCACTATCCCGCGGCACACGCGATTGACCGATGGGCGTATCGCCTTGCATGGCTCACATTGGTGGGTGGAGGGCCAAGAACGCTTCGGCATCGCGATGCTGGATGCTGATGGCAACCTGCTCGACGAGCCTTTCGCCGGCGGGGGCTGCGGGCGGTACTACAACGCAGGCACGGGTTACCTCTATGGAAATATCGATGGTATTATCGAGGCCCCCGACGGCTTCTTGTACATCTGGGGCGGTTACAAGGGCTACGACGACGGCACCACCAACGACCCCACGCAGCGGTTCGTGAGCCGGTTGTACGGGTTGAATGTGGGGGTGCGGGAGCAGGAGCAGCCAGGCATGCGCGTGTACCCGAACCCGGCGAGCGCGAATGTGATTGTAGAGTTGGAGAGAGTGTCCGTACGCAGCGAATTGGTGCTGCGCGATGCGTTGGGGCGCACGGTGCTGAGGCAACGGGTGAGCGGTACCAATGCGAGCTTTTCAATTCAACACCTGTCTGATGGCATCTACGGCATGCAGCTACTCGTTGGCAACGCCCCTGTGGCGAGCCAGAAGCTGGTCATTCAGCATTAAGAACGCAGGGTCTCGAAGACGAAGACCCTGCGGAGGTATAAAGCGCTATTTACAGCAGGGTCAAGGTCAAATCATCATAGGTCTTGCTGAGTATGTGGATGGGGGCTATATTCTCACGGGCTACCGGAATGCAGCAAGCGTCTTCAACTCCAGTTTCCTGATCCGCACCGATGCCGATGGCAACCCGCTCTGGACGCGGTACTACGGCGGGTACGCAGGCCAGAACGGCGCCGTTCGCGTCACTGCCGATGGCGGCATTGTGACCTGGAGCGACTACCGTGATTCCGGTTGGCCTCCGAACTACAGCCAAGTGATGCTCACCAAATGGAACGCTGCGGGAGAAATCGTGTGGCAGCGGAAGAGCCACTACGGTTACTACGCTGGCGCTCGCGACTTCGAGGTGCTGCCCGATGGCTCCTTCATCGGCGTGGCCTTCAGTGCCGCTGCGGGCCTCAACGGCATGCTCTGCAAATTCTCGCCCCAAGGCGATAGTCTCTGGACGCGCGGCTATCAAGTGGCCAGCGGCCCGCATTACCTCAACGATGTCACCCTTACCAGCGATGGCGGCTTCGTATGCACCGGCGAGGCCAACCGCATGATGCCGCAGGACGCGGCCAGCTTCCAGCAGTCGCAGACCATCTACGTGCTCAAGACCGACAGCCTGGGCTGCGTGGTGCCGGGCTGCCACACCGTTGGGGTGCAGGAGTACGCGATGGATCTGAACGAGTATTTGCGCATTGCGCCTAATCCGGTTGCGCAAGGGCAGACTTTGCGCATCACTTTCGAGCCGCCTGCGGGCTTCACTCACAAAGGCCCATTGCGCGTGGTGGTGCTTGATGCGCTGGGCAAGCAGGTGCATGAGGAGCGCATGAGCGCCACAACCCTCAACCTCCAGCTGAACAGCGGGACAACCTCCAACCTCTCAACCGGGCTCTACTACCTGCACCTCACCGATGGCACGCGGTGGCTCGCGGGCGGCAAGGTGGTGATGTCTGCACCGTAGCCTTGGCGTAGGTGCGGTGGAGTAGGACGAGCAACGGTGGCGATGGACAGCGCGGGGCGAGGTAGTTTCGTCGAGGAATAGGGGCCGCAGCGGGAGACCCGGCCGAGGTTTGGCCTTGCTGCGCGCGAGGTATTCGGCGAGCGCTTCACGCTAGCGGCTTTTCACCGGAATATGGAGGCGGCTTTCGGGAAACTGAATCCTTGAACTCACTTCAGCAGCAGCGCCAGCACCACCATCACCGGCGCGGCGAGCAAGTAGCCATCGAAGCGGTCGAGCACGCCGCCGTGGCCGGGCATCAGGGTGCCGCTGTCCTTCACCCCTGCCGCGCGTTTCATGGCGCTCTCCAGCAGATCGCCGATGGTGGCGCTCAGGGTAATGAAGGGCGCTGCGATGAGCCAGGTGCCGGCATCGAGCTCGGCATCCACCCAACGCGCCACCACCCATGCGCCCACCAGCGTGAGGATGAGACCGCCGAGCAGGCCCTCCACGGTTTTGCCGGGACTCACCTTGGGCATGAGCTTGGTGCGCCCGATGGCACGGCCCACCAGATAGGCGCCGGTGTCGTTCGCCCAGAGCAGCAGCATGAAGCCGATGAGGATGTTGCCTTCCATGGCCATAAGGGGCGCGCAGGCCATGGGCAAGGCAATGAAAAGAACGAGTGCAGCGAAGTAACTGATGGCTCCCGCTGGGGTCGGGAAACCGGAGCGCAGCACAGCGAAGACGGTGATCAGCATGGCGCCCAATACGCAGGCCAACGCCATCGGGAAATGGGGGGCGGGGAAAAGTGGCATCCACGCGATTGCGGCATAAGACACCACGGTAACCAGCAGGCCGGAGAGCATCGATGGCGCTGGTGCGGCTTTAGGCCATTGCAAGCGGTGCCATTCGCGCGCGGCCAATGCCGCAATGGGCAGGAAGAGCAGCGCGGTGGCTCCATGCCCGAGGTACGCGGCGCCGATCACCAGGCCCGCATACACGGCTCCACTCGCGGCACGGATGGCGATCTCCTTCACGCCTCCTCGGATTTGCCCACCTCATGCAAGGCGCGCAGCACATCGGCGCGGCGCACATGCACGGCGGCTTGCGCCAGCGGCGGATAGGCGCTCGAACCCAGGTCGATCACGATGGCGTCGATGCCGTGCTCCTCCAATCGGCCGCGCACCATTTCGGCCTCCGCGCGCGATGCCGCATGATAGACCGGGGCCCAATCGGGGGCGGGTTGCATCAGCCGGCTTGTTGTTCGGTCGATTCCGAGCTGCTCACCACAGGGGCATCAACCGCAGGAGGTGCAGGCGTGCCATTGGTATTGCCGTTGGCCGCAGGCGCAGCGATCTGGAAGGGTCGGTCGCCGAAGATCTTCTCCAGGTCCTCTTTGAAGATCACCTCCTTCTCGAGCAATTGCGTGGCCAGCGCCGTGAGTTTGTCCTTGTTCTCGGTGAGGATCCGCTTGGCGCGCTGGTACTGGCCCTCGATGATCCCGCTCACCTCCTCATCGATCGTTTGTGCGGTCTTCTCACTGTAGGGCTTACCGAAGCTGTATTCGCTCTGTCCGCTGCTGTCGTAGTAGCTGATGTTGCCCAAGCGGTCGTTGAGGCCATAAATGGTGACCATGGCGTAGGCCTGCTTCGTCACCTTCTCCAAGTCGCTGAGCGCGCCGGTGCTCACCTTGCCGTACATCACATCCTCCGCAGCGCGGCCGCCGAGCGCGGCGCACATTTCATCGAGCATCTGCTCGGCGGTGGTGAGGTGGCGCTCGTCGGGCAGGTACCAAGCAGCACCGAGCGAGCGGCCACGCGGCACAATGGTCACCTTCACCAAGGGTGAGGCATGCTCTACCAACCAGCTCACGGTCGCGTGGCCGGCCTCGTGGTAGGCGATGGCGCGCTTCTCCTCGTCGGTGATGATCTTGTTCTTCTTCTCCAATCCGCCGATCACGCGGTCAACGGCATCGAGGAAGTCCTGCTTGGTCACCTCGGTCTTCTTCTTGCGCGCGGCGATAAGCGCGGCTTCGTTGCAGATGTTGGCCAGGTCCGCACCGCTGAAGCCGGGCGTCTGGCGCGCGAGGAAGCTCACATCAACCGTCTTCTCGAGCTTCAAGGGCTTCAGGTGCACCTTGAGGATCGCCTCCCGCTCGTTCAGGTCGGGCATGTCCACGAAGATCTGGCGGTCGAAACGGCCTGGGCGCATCAAGGCGCGGTCGAGCACATCGGCGCGGTTGGTGGCACCGATGAGGATCACGCCGCTGTTGGTGCCGAAGCCGTCCATCTCGGTGAGCAGCTGGTTCAGTGTGTTCTCGCGCTCGTCGTTGGCGCCCATGCTCACGCTACGGCCGCGCGCGCGACCGATGGCATCGATCTCGTCGATGAAGATGATGCTGGGTGCTTTCTCCTTGGCCTGCTTGAAGAGGTCGCGCACGCGGCTGGCGCCAACGCCCACGAACATTTCCACGAAATCCGATCCGCTCAGGCTGAAGAAAGGCACGCTGGCCTCGCCAGCAATGGCCTTGGCGAGCAGTGTCTTACCTGTGCCCGGCGGCCCCACCAGCAAAGCACCCTTGGGGATCTTCGCCCCTAGGTCGGTGTAGCGCTTGGGTGTCTTGAGGAAATCGACGATCTCCTGCAATTCCTCCTTCGCTTCGGAAAGCCCGGCCACATCGTTGAAGGTGACGTTAGTGGTCTTGCCGCCTTCGAATACCTGTGCCCGGCTCTTGCCGATGTTGAAGATCTGGCCGCCAGGACCGCCGCCACCGCCGATGCGCCGCATCACAAAGATCCAGATCAGGATCATGGCGCCGAAAAGCACGATGTAGTAGATGGCCTCGCGGCCCCAGTTGTCCTGGGTCTCATATTCGTAAGAGATACCGTAGCGCTTGGCATCGAGCACCAGGTCGTTCTTGGCCACATCGCTGTTGCCGATGTTGAAAACGTACTGGGGGCCTGTAGCGCCTTCGCCCAAGAGCTTGCTGTCCTTCAGGTTGGTCTTGTGCGGCTCCACCTTCAGGCTGTCCTTCCGGATAAAGACCTTCACCATCTGATCGTTGAGGATCACGATGCGCTCCACATGGCCGCGCTCGGCCATCTCCATGTACTTGGTCACGGTGGTCTTGTGCATGCTGCCACCGTACTGGAAGAGCTGGATGCTCAAGATCAGCACGATGATGATGCCGTAGATCCAATAGAAGTTGAAGGAGCGCTTGGGGCGCTCGTTCTTGGGCTTCTCGTTGCGTTCGGGGGTGTTCTCCACGATGGTTCTTCTGGTTAGCTCAGGCTACATTCTCATACGACGTGCGCACGGCGTCGCCCCAAAGTTCCTCCAAGGCGTAATAGCCGCGCTTGTCCCGGTGGAAGACATGCACCACCACATCCACATAATCGATCAGCACCCATTCGGCGTTTCGCTCGCCCTCAGTGTGCCAGGGCTTCTCGCCGGTCTGCTTGCGCACGGTCTCTAGCACCGAGCGCGTGATCGCTTCCACCTGCGTGTTGGAATCGCCGTGGCAAACCACCATGTGGTCGCACACCGCATTGGGCATCCCGCGCAGGTCCATATGAACGAGCTCCCTGCCCTTGACCTCTTGCATGCCGTTGACCACGGCTTCCACCAAGCGCGAATCGCTCGCGCCTTTCTTTTGCTTCATCCGGATAGCTTTGGGAGCGCTCAAAGGTAGGTGTTGGCCCGCCCGCATCCCGGCGGCCGCCATGCGCTTACATAAGCGGTCAGCATGCCATTCGGACAGCCCCTTCTCGAATACGACGAACTCGCCAGCACCAATGCGCAAGCCGCTGCATTGGTTTCGGTGGGCAATGCCGCCCACGGCACCGTGGTGCTGGCGCATGCCCAGAGCCAAGGTCAGGGCCAGCGCGGGCGCGTGTGGCACTCCCAACCGGGCCTAGACCTCACCTTCAGCGTGGTTTGCAAGCCAGCCGCTCTCCGGGCCGACCGCCAATTCGGCTTAAGCAAGGTGGCGGCATTGGCTGTTTTCGATGCGGTGCGCCCCCATGCGCAGGCCGATGTCCGGATCAAATGGCCCAATGATGTCCTGGTTGCGGGCAAGAAGGTGGCTGGCATCCTGATCCAGAACGAGCTTTCCGGCGACAAGGTGGCCACCAGCATCATTGGCATCGGGCTGAATGTGAACAGCACCGGATTCCCAGATGAATTGGTAGCCACGAGCCTCCTGCAGGAGTGCGGCCAGGAGTTGGACCGCCGGGCTGTACTGCTCGCTTTTCTGGATCGATTCGGCCATTGGTGGCAGAAATGGGAGCAGGCGCCCGATGAAGGCTTGGTGAGCTACACCGACCGGCTTTGGACACGTGGCCGATGGGCGCCGATGCTGCTCGATGGCGCCCCGATCACCGCGCGGGCACTGGATGTGGATGAGTTGGGCCGGCTTCTCATCGAAACCGAGGACGGCTCCGTTTCGGCTTATGGCCTGGACCGCCTTCGATTCGCCCCAAGAACTCCCGGCTTGCACGGGTGAATGAAAGGGCTACATTTGCCGCCCTTAAACGAAATCGAGCAGGCCATGAAGCGTACTTACCAGCCCAGCAAACGCAAGCGGACCAACAAGCATGGTTTCCGGAAGCGCATGAGCACCGCTGCGGGTCGGGCCGTTCTGGCCAGCCGCCGCAGGCAGGGCCGTCACAAGCTCACCACCAGCGATGAGCGGGTCGGCGCCAAGTAGCACCTACCGAAGCGTTCCTTGAAGGGCTGCCGTTCGGCGGCCCTTCTTCATTCCCGGACATTATTGAGGCTTTCCGCCATGGCTTCAGCCAGTTCCGAGGTGAGCAGCACATGGCCGAAGGGCAATTGGCGCTGCCTGATTCGATCGGGTGCATGGCGGGCAAGCCGGTTACCCAAGCCGGGCGGTATCACCCGATCGTGCTTGCCGAAATACAGGTCGATGGGTATGCCATGCTGCTGGGCCTTCCGGGCAACTTGGGCCAAGTCAGGTTCGATCATCCGGTAGCTGAGCCAGACATCATGCACCAGCTGGCGCTTGGCTCGGCTGTCGGTTTGGCCCTTCAGGAAGCGGTGCATCCGGTCGTTCATCAGGCGCGTGGCGCGGAATGCATCCATGATGAAATGCACCCGCTGCGGATGCTTCACGAACCGCTTGTAGGCCCACCTGCCCAGGCGCGAGGCTGCCAAGCCCCGGTACCATGGGCGGGTCTTCAGGCCATCGGGGGCTGCCAAGAAGGCGCGGCTGAAGCGCTCCGGAATCTGTTCCAGCAGGCACAAGCTCAATCGGCCTCCCAAGCTGTAGCCCATGAGGGCCGCACGCTCAGCGCCTATAGAATCGATGAAAGCAGCGAAGAGCCCTGCGATCTCGCTGGGTGGGAAGGGTGAATCGGCCCGCTCGGGATACCCAGGGCTGTGCCCGTGGAAATGCAGGTCGAAGGCATAGATGGTGAACCGCTGGCCGAGGGCACCCTCGAGGATGTGGAAATCGTCGCCTGTGCGACCGAATCCGTGCAGCGCGATCAACGGCGTGGGGCCTTGGCCGAATACCCGGTAGGCCAGTGTGGTGCCGTGGGTGAAATAGCGGATCGGCCTGATGGAATGCACGGGGCAAAGGTGGATAGGAAGCGAACGATCGCAACTTCGCAGCACCATGCGGGGCATCTCCATCCTCTTCAGCTTCTGGGCGGCGAGCCTTTGCGCGCAGCACCTCACCTACAACGAATGGCTGCTTCGGGCCATGGTTGATAAGCGGCTGCAGCCCTGCTATGGCGAGCAGGAGAAGACCGCAGAGCAGCAGCAGAGCGATGCCGAGTTCCTCGCTCTGGCCATGGCCGAGGACAGCGTGCCGCGATCCGTATCGGACAAACTGGTTGATCATGGCAGCCATTTGATGAAGCATGGCGAACTCGCCAATGCCATGATGCGCTTCAATCAGGCTTGGCTCGTTGACAGCACCAGCGCGCGGCCTTTCTGGGGCTTCGGCACCTTCTTCATGCTGCTCGACCGCCCAGCAGTGGCTTTTCAATGGTACAAGCGGGGCCTTGATCGCGACAGCGCCAACGTGCAACTGCTCGACGCCATGTCTGCGGCGCTCATGGCTGAGCATCACGGAACCGAAGCCGCATCGACCGAGCGCCGCAACGACCTGGTATCAGCAGCGCTTTCCCTTGCGCAGCGGGCATACGCCATCGACCCGGACAATGGGGCCGTGGTCTATCGCCTGAGCGTATGCCATTTGCTTCGTGGCGAATGTGAAGAGGCGGTCCTGTTCAGCGAACGATGCGAACGGCTCCCCTCCTGCCCCATGGAGCCCGGCTTCTTGGATCGCTTGCGCAAAGACTGTCCGTGACCGCGGTGGTTCGCGGTGATCGGATACTTTGCACCTTTCCCATCCGTCATGCGCATCGTTTCCGGCCTTGCCCTCCTCTTTCCGGCACTCGTTCACGGGCAAACACCTTGTGTCGATGGCTTTGCCGGGCCTTACCCGTGCAACAACATCGACCTGATGGCGCATGTGAGCCTCGCGCAACTCGGAGCCGGAACTACAGTGGCGGATGTTTGGGGCTGGACCGATCCGCTCACGAACCACGAAATCGCGATCGTTGCAGGTCGCACGGGGGCCATTTTCGTTGACGTGACAACGCCGACCTCGCCGCTGGTCCTGGGGATTCTGCCCGCGCACAATGGCGTACAATCTCTTTGGCGCGATGTGGATACGCATGGCAACTGGTGCTTCGTGGGCAGTGAGGCGCCGGGGCACGGCTTGCAGGTTTTCGACCTTACGCGATTGCGCAATGTGACCGCCCCGCCAGAGACCTTCACTGCGGATGCGCGCTTCGCTGGCTTCGGGAACAGCCACACCATCTTCGCTGATAAGACCGAACCCTATGTGTACGCCGTTGGCACCAACATCGCCAGCGGTGGATTGGTGGTGGTGAACGTGAGCAATCCGCTGGCCCCGGCACTCGCAGGCACGTTCCCTTTCGAGGGCTACATCCACGAGAACGCTGTGTTCGATTACCATGGGCCGGATATCGAGCATCTGGGCAAGCGCATCAGCCTCAACTTCCACATCAATGCGAACGACCGGATCACCATCGTGGATGTCACCGACAAGACCGACATGGAGCTGATCAGCACCACGCCGCCTTACACCAGTCCGAGCCTCTGCCATCAAGGCTGGCTCACCGAGGATCATCGATACCTGCTGATGAACGACGAGGGCGACGAGAACTCCTACAACTACAACACGCGCACCCACATCTTCGACGTGCAGGACCTGGATGCACCGGTGTACGTGGGCTATTTCAGTGGACCGAATCCGAGCTTCGACCATAACCTGTACATGCACGAAGGGCTCTGCTGGCAAGCCAATTACACCAGTGGCCTGCACGTGCTCGATGCCGCCGAGATCGCAACCGGCCAGCTCCAACTCGCGGCCTGGTTCGATACCTACCCTGCGAACAACAACAAATCCTACAACGGCGCATGGGGGAACTACCCCTTCTTCGAGAGCGGCCTTGTGCTCGTAACCAGCATCAGCGAAGGGCTATTCATCTTGAGGCCGCGGCTCTCGATCAGCGTGCGGGCGATGCTCGAAGGCCCGTATGACCCGATTGAAGGCTTGATGCACGATTCATTGCGCACCAAAGGCCTCATTCCTCTTTTAGAGCCTTACACTGCATTAGGCTATGCGCATGTTGGCGGCGGAGGCGAGACCACAAGCCCCGCTGTGCTTGCAGCCACCGGTCCGGATGCGCCGGTTGATTGGGTGGTGCTGGAACTGCGTGCTGCGGCGGACCCATCGAACGTTGTGGCTACGCGCAGCGCCTTGATCCAACGCGATGGCGATATCGTGAGCGCGGACGGTAGTCCTGCTGTGCAATTCCACCTGAAGCCCGGTCACTACCATGTGGCTGTTCGCCAT
>JBATND010000342.1:0-7036 GCA_049290175.1 Flavobacteriales bacterium
CCTCATGACCATCGCCAGCCTGATCGCGGCATACGGAACGGGCTGCATCCTTTACCTCATCAGCAAGGGCATCGGCACCTGGGGCCTGAACAAGACCGTCGATTGGGCTTGGGACATCACCAACTTCGTTTGGTGGGTTGGCATCGGCCATGCCGGCACGCTCATCAGCGCGGTGCTCCTCCTCTTCCGCCAGAAGTGGCGCATGGCGATCAACCGCAGCGCTGAGGCCATGACCATCTTCGCCGTGATCATGGCGGCCACCTTCCCCGGCATCCACATGGGCCGGATCTGGATGGCGTATTGGGTGCTCCCGCTGCCCAACCAGTTCGGCAGCCTCTGGGTGAACTTCAACAGCCCGCTGCTCTGGGACGTGTTCGCGATCAGCACCTACTTCAGCGTATCGCTCGTGTTCTGGTACATCGGCCTCATCCCCGACTTCGCCACCATCCGCGACAAGGTGAAGAGCCCGGGCATGAAGAAGGCGTACGGCATCCTCAGCTTCGGCTGGACCGGCAATGCCAAGGCCTGGACCCGTTTCGAGGAGGTGAGCCTGGTACTGGCCGGCATCGCCACGCCGCTGGTGTTCTCGGTACACTCCGTGGTGAGCTTCGACTTCGCCACCTCGGTGATCCCCGGCTGGCACACCACCATCTTCCCGCCGTACTTCGTGAGCGGTGCGGTGTTCAGCGGCTTCGCCATGGTGCAGACCCTGCTGCTGGTGATGCGCAAGGTGATGAAGCTGGAGAACTACATCACCGTGAAGCACGTGGAGTACATGAACATCGTGATCATCGTCACAGGTTCCATCGTGGGTGTGGCGTACATCACCGAGCTGTTCATCAGCTGGTACAGCGGTGTGGAGTATGAGAGCTACGCCTTCATCAACCGTGCTACCGGTAAATACTGGTGGGCCTACTGGGCCATGATGGCCTGCAACGTGATCAGCCCGCAGCTGTTCTGGTTCAAGAAGCTGCGCACCCACCTCGGATTCACCTTCTTCATGAGCATCATCGTGAACATCGGCATGTGGTTCGAACGCTTCGTGATCATCGTCACCTCGCTGCACCGTGACTACATGCCCAGCGCATGGACCATGTTCTACCCCACCTGGGTGGATGTGGGCGTGTTCCTCGGGACCATCGGCATCTTCTTCACCCTTTACCTGCTCTTCGCCCGTTTCTTCCCGGTGCTGGCGCTGAACGAGGTGAAGTCCATCCTGAAAGTGAGCGGCGAGAGCTACAAGCAGGACGCTGCCAAACACCATCATCACTAGGCCATGGCGAACAAGGTCATCTACGCGGTCTATGACGATCCCGAGCAGCTGAAGGACGGCGCGCGCAAGCTCGTGTCCAGCGGCATCAAGGTGAAGGACGTCTTCTCGCCATTCCCGATCCACGGCATCGACCCGATCATCGGCATCACGCGCACGCGCTTGGGCATCGTGAGCTTCATGTTCGGCATCGGCGGCACTTGCTTGGCGGTGCTGGGCATCTGGTACTTCAACATCTTCGATTGGCCGATGAACATCGGCGGCAAGCCCAGCTTCCATTACTACCAGAACCTGCCTGCCTTCATCCCGGTCACCTTCGAGTTCACCGTGCTGTGCGCTGCCCACGGCATGGCGATCACCTACCTGATCCGCAATAAGACCTTGCCGGGCATGCCCGCGCGCAACCCCGACCCGCGCACCACCGACGATAAGTTCATCATCGAGGTGCGCACCGCCGACAACCACGGCCACGATTCCGAGGCCATCGCCGAGCTGCTGCGCCAGAGCCCGGTGACTGAGATCAACGAGCGCCAATGCTGAGCACCATGCGCACCGCAAAGACCATCACCGCGCTCGCCGCCATTGCCTTGCTCGCTGCATGCGGCAAGAGCGACCCCAACAGCCCGGGCGTGGAGTACATGCCAGACATGTACCGCAGCCCGGCCATCGAGGCCTATGTGGATTACGGCCAGGACCCCTATTACCACACGGAAGAGAAGGCCCGCACGCAGCGTGAACGTGTGAGTGCTCGGAAGCCGGTGCCAGGCACCATCGCGTTCAGCGAGACGGCGGACAAGGCGCAGTTCAACATGCCGTATCCGTATCCCAACACACCAGAGGGTTACGAGGCAGCAGGCGCCAATCTGAAAAGCCCGATCGCCATGACCGAGGCCACTGTGGCACAAGGCAAGGAGCTCTATGGCAAATTCTGCACGCACTGCCATGGCGCTACCGGCCAAGGCGATGGTCCTGTGGTGAACAATGGCAAATACCCGCCTCCGGGCGCCTACAACGGTCCATTGAAGGACCTGCCCGAGGGCAAGATCTTCCACGTGCTGGTGCATGGGAAGAACGTGGCCATGGGATCGCATGCCTCGCAATTGAACAAGGAGGAGCGCTGGATGGTGACGCACTACGTGCAATACCTGCAGAACGGCGGCAAGATGCCCGGCTCTATCTGAACCTGAAGACAACGGAACAGCGATGAACTTCACCATCAGCAAACGAGCGAGCACGCTGAGCATGGCGTTGATCGGCTTGGGCGCCATCGCCACCATCGTGGGCGTGATCGGCGATCACAGCGATCATCACCAGCACACTTGGAGCGCACTGCTCGTCAATGGCTTCTTCTTCCTCGGCATCGGCTTGGGTGCCCTCTTCTTCTACTCGCTGCAGAACGCCACCGAGACCGCTTGGAGCGTGCTGGTGAAGCGCGTGTATGAGTCCATCATGGGCTGGATTCCCGTGGGCGCGGTGGTCATGATCATCGTGCTTGCCGCTGGCACGTTCGGTCTGCACCACATCTATCACTGGATGGACAAGACCTTGTACGACCCGGCCCATCCGAACTACGATTCGATCATGGCGGGCAAGAGCGCCTTCCTGAACATCCCTTTCTTCTGGATCCGCACGCTGGTCTATTTGGCCACCTTCATCTTCGCTGCCAATTGGTTCCGCAAGAAGAGCTTGGAGATGGACGGACTCACCGGCGAGAGCCTTGTGCGCACGCACTTGCTCACTTACCGTCGCAGCGCGTTGTTCCTCGTGTTCTTCGCTGTGTTCAGCAGCACGCTCGCATGGGACTGGCTCATGAGCATCGATGCGCACTGGTTCAGCACGCTATACGGCTGGTACGTGTTCAGCGGCATGTGGGTGAGCGCCATGATCACCGGCGTGATCCTCGTGCTCTACTTGAAGCGCAAGGGCTACCTGCCCCAGGTGAACAACAGCCATATCCACGATATGGGCAAGTGGGTCTTCGCGGTGAGCTTCCTGTGGACCTACCTGTACTTCTCGCAATTCATGCTGATCTGGTACGCGAACATCCCGGAGGAGGTCACCTACTTCCAGGATCGCATCGACCACCATCCCGGCCTTCTCTGGACCATCTTCTTCATCAACTTCGCTGCACCCATGGCGCTGCTGATGAGCCGTGATGCCAAGCGTAATCCGCGCTACCTCATCGGCGTTGGCACGGTGATCTTCGTGGGCCACTGGCTCGATGTGAACATGATGGTGATGCCGGGGGCCAACGGGCACCACTTCCACGGCATCAGCTTGCTCGATGTGGGCATGTTCGTGCTCTTCCTCGGTGCTTTCATCCGCGTGGTGCTGGGCACCTTGGCGAAGGCACCGCTCACACCGGTGAACCACCCGTACTTGGAAGAGAGCGTACACCACAGCATTTGATCAACGAACACAAGGCATCTCTGCCGGGTTAGCATAGCGGACAATGACCAAGCTCCTGATACTGATCGTCGTGGTCCTGGGCATCCTCGCGGTGGCCCAGTTGGCCCGCGTGTATGAGCTCACCTCGAAGCTGCGCGGCAAGCGCGAGGAGGACATCACCGACGCGGACAATCGGATGAACGCCATGCTCATGTGGCTCTTCCCCATCGCCTACTTCGGCTTCTTCCTGTGGCTGGTGATGGCCTATGGCGATAAGATGCTTCCGGTCGCAGCCAGCACGCAGGGTGAGGACACGGATGCCCTGATGAACTTCAATTGGTGGATCCTGATCCTCACGTTCATCGCTACGAACATCCTGCTGTTCTACTTCGCCGGGAAGTATGTGTTCAGCAAGGATCGCCGTGCATTCTGGCAGCCGCACAACAACAAGCTCGAGCTGCTCTGGACGGTTGTTCCGGCTGCCGTGCTCTTCGTGATCATCATCTACGGCCTCACCACATGGCAGCAGATCACTGCACCGGCCAGCCCCGATGCCGTGCAAGTGGAACTCTACGCGAAGCAGTTCGATTGGACGGCTCGCTACCCTGGCAATGATGGCTTGCTGGGCGCAACCGACTACCGATTGATCAACGGCGAGAATCCGCTGGGGATCGTGACGGCCAAGGCCATCGAGAAGCGCATGGCCGAGATCGCGCAAGAGAAGGCCGAAACCATTGCTGCCCTGGAGGGCGTTCTGCCCGACTCTAAAGTGGAGGAGCTCGAGCATCGCATCGCTTACCTCGACCGCATGACTGCGCGCATCGTGAACCTGCGCATGGTCATGGAACAGGACATCAAGGCCAATGGAGCCGCCAGCACCTATTTGCATGGCGCGGACGATGTGGTCACCAAGGACTTCTACCTGCCCGTGCGCAAGGAGGCCAAGATCCTCATCCGCAGCCGCGACATCATCCACAGCGCTTTCATCCCGCATCTGCGCATCCAGATGAATGCCGTGCCGGGAATGACTACGAGCATGAAAGTGGTGCCCACGATCACTTCCGACAGCATGCGTGTGCATGTCATGAAGGATGAGAAGTTCGATTTCATCCTGCTCTGCAACAAGATCTGCGGCGCCAGCCACTACAACATGCAGATGCCGCTCATCGTCACCTCGCCCGGCGAGTTCGATGCTTGGGTGACCGAAGCGAACAAGAAGCCTTTCGAGGGGGCCGAGGCAGCACCTGCTCCGGCCACCGCCGATTCTAGCATGACCGCCGCGAAGGACAGCATGGCCGTGGCCGCGCTACCCACCGGACAATGAACCTGTAAGCACCAACGACCATGGGCGCACACGCGCATGCAGCACACGCCGGGCACGAGGCCGGCCACGCGCATCACCACCACGAGGAGAGTTTCATCTCCAAGTGGGTCTTCTCGCAGGACCACAAGATGATCGGGAAGCAGTTCCTGGTCACTGCCATCTTCATGGCCTGGGTGGCCGTGATCATGAGCCTGATCTTCCGCCTGCAGCTGGCATGGCCCAACGAGGGCTTCGCGTTCACCAACTTCTTCCTGGGCGACAAGTGGGCACCTGGTGGCGTGCTCGACAGCAACATGTACTTGGCGCTGGTCACGATACACGGCACCATCATGGTGTTCTTCGTGCTCACAGGCGGGTTGAGCGGAACATTCGCCAACCTGCTCATCCCGCTGCAGGTAGGTGCGCGGGATATGGCCAGCGGCTTCATCAACATGCTCAGCTACTGGTTCTTCCTGCTGAGCAGCGTGATCATGATCGCTTCGCTCTTCGTGGAGGGCGGACCGGCAAGCGCTGGTTGGACCATTTACCCGCCGTTGAGCGCCTTGCCCAAGGCCATGCCCGGCTCGGGTACCGGTATGACGCTCTGGCTGGTGAGCATGACCTTCTTCATTGCCAGTTCGCTCATGGGCGGCCTCAATTATGTGGTCACCATCCTGAACCTGCGCACCAAGGGCATGAAGATGACACGGCTGCCACTGACCATGTGGGCGATCTTCCTCACCGCCGTGCTCGGCATCCTCAGCTTCCCGGTGCTCTTGAGCGCTGCACTGCTCTTGCTGCTCGACCGCAGCTTGGGCACGAGCTTCTACTTGAGTGACATCCACTTGGCGGGCGAGGCCTTGGAGCAGACCGGGGGAAGCCCGATCCTATTCCAGCACTTGTTCTGGTTCCTGGGCCACCCGGAGGTGTACATCGTGCTACTGCCTGCATTGGGCATCACCTCGGAGATCATCTCCACCAATGCGCGCAAGCCCATCTTCGGCTATCGTGCCATGATCGGCTCCATCCTCGCGATCGGCTTCCTCAGCTTCATCGTGTGGGGCCACCACATGTTCATCACCGGCATGAATCCCTTCCTCGGAAGCGTGTTCGTGGCCACTACGCTGCTGATCGCTATCCCCAGCGCCGTGAAGGTGTTCAACTACATCACCACGCTTTGGCGCGGCAACATCATCTTCACCCCGGCCATGCTGTTCAGCATCGGTCTCGTGGCCACCTTCATCGCTGGCGGCCTCACGGGGATCATCCTCGCTGATAGCGCGCTCGACATCGCCGTGCACGATACCTACTTCGTGGTGGCGCACTTCCACATCGTGATGGGCATGAGCGCCATCTTCGGCATGTTCGCCGGCATCTACCACTGGTTCCCGAAGATGTACGGCAAGATGATGAACACGAAGCTCGGTTACGCCCACTTCTGGATCACCTTCATCTGTGCTTTCGGGGTCTTCTTCCCCATGCACTTCATCGGGCTCGCCGGTGCTCCTCGCCGTTACTACAACTACACGGAGTTCCCCATGTTCGATGGCGTTGTTGACCTGAACATTATCGTGACGGTCTTCGCGATCATCGGCGCGCTGGCCCAGGTGATCTTCACCTACAACTTCTTCTACAGCGTGTATCGCGGCCCCAAGGCGGTGCAGAACCCGTGGAAGAGCAACACCTTGGAATGGACCACGCCCGTGGAGCACATCCATGGCAACTGGCCGGGCCCCATCCCAACGGTGCATCGTTGGCCCGACGACTACAGCAAGCCCGGCAAACCAGAGGACTGGGTGAGCCAGATCACGCCTCTCGATCCCGACGAGGAGGAGCACTAGACAAGCAACGCATCCATTCGGAAGCCCTCGATTGCATCGGGGGCTTCTTCTTTCTGCGGCGACACCATCGCGTGATAGCGACGGTCTATCTTCGGCCCGTCTTGCAACGGGGTGCTTCGCCAAAAGGCGAATGCTGAGATCATACCCGAAGAACCTGGGCAGGTAATGCTGCCAAGGGACACGGTCCACCATCCGGCGGACACCTCCGTGCAAGCATCAACACGGAGGATCATG
>JBATND010000343.1:0-12634 GCA_049290175.1 Flavobacteriales bacterium
ATAAGGCCGTCGGGCTTGTCGGTATAGAAGTTCTGCATGATGCGCCGCGCGAACACATCGGTGCTCAGCGGACGATCGCTCAGGTTGTAGAGGTAGGCGAAGTTGTGGCTGGGCTCGTTGCCGTGCGCGTATTGGCCGATGAGTCCCGTGATGTCGCTCTGGTCGCGGACCGTGGTGTTCTCCTTCGCGGTGAGGAGCGCATCGAGCCTTCCCGCCAATCCGCTGGGGCCGCCGGTGAGCTGCATGAAGCGATCCATGTCGTGCGGCACGAAGAAGCCGTATTGCCAAGCGTTCGCCTCGGTGAAGTGGAAGTTCACTTCGTAGGGATCGAAGGGCTGCGCGAAACCGCCGTTGCGCCGCGCGCAGAAGAAGCGCGTCTCGGGGTCGAAGAGGTTCTGCCAATTGCGGCTGCGGGCATAGAAGCGTTGCGCTACTTCATCGTTGCCGATCATCTCTGCGAATCGCGCGATGCACCAATCGTCGTAGGCGTATTCCAGCGTGCGGCTCACGCTCTCCGGCTCGTCCTCGCTGCTGATGTAGCCACGCTCGCGATAGGCTTTCAGTCCGAAGTGGTCGGCTTCGGCACTGGCCACCATCGCTTCCAAGGCCAGCTTCGTATCGAAATCGCGGATGCCTTTCGCGTAGGCATCGGCGATCACGCTCACGCTGTGGTAGCCGATCATGCAATCGGTCTCGTTGCCCCAGAGCTCCCACACGGGCAGCCTTCTGCCTTGCTGATAATGCAGCAGAAAGGTCTTGATCCAATCGCGCACCATGTCCGGCTCCAGCACGGTCATCAGCGGGTGCAGCGCGCGGAAGGTGTCCCACAGGCTGAAGACGGTGTACACGTTGTGGTCGGCCTTGTGTACTTGGCCATCCATGCCGCGGTACTGGCCATCCACATCGTTGAAGATGTAGGGCGCCACGTAGGTGTGGTAGAGCGCGGTGTAGAAGGCGCGTTGCTGCTCTTTCGTTCCGCCCTTCACCTGGACCTTGTTCAGCTTGGCGTTCCATGCATCCTCGGCTTGCTTGCGCACGAGGTCGAAATCCCAATGCGGCACTTCGGCTTCAAGGTTTTTGCGCGCACCTTCGATGCTCACGGCGGAGATGCCGACTTTGATGATAAGGGGTTCATTCAACTGGCCGAAGTCATAGCCGGCAACATGACCATAAAGATTGGAGGGCATGGCCTCAGCTGTCTTCCACGGCTTGCTGAATCTGATGCAGAAGAAAAGGCGCTGGTCGCGGGCCCATGAGTGCGACCGTCGCTCACCGACAATCTCGTTCAAATTTGTATTCACCTGCATCAGGCCCTCGAACTTGTCGCGATGCCGCAAGTCGATGGCGATGCGGGCAGCCTGGCCTTTCGGGAAAGTGTATCGATGCACGCCCACGCGAGGAGAGGCAGTGAGTTCGGCCTTGGTCACTGATCCGGCGATGCGTGTAGGACGAGCGGCTTCAACCGAGCTTCTATCCGCATTCGAATGCGGTGGTCCCAACAATTCGACCTTGTAGTATCCAGCACTTGCTTCTTCACTGGAATGTGAGAAGAGCGATTGGGTTGCGGATCGGTCGAATCCCATGCCGCCCGCTCCGGATACAGGAGTAATCAACACATCGCACAGATCTGCCACGCCCGTACCACTCAAGTGCGTGTGGCTGAAGCCGTAAATGAGGCTGTCCGAATAGTGGTATCCGCCGCAGCCATCCCAATCCATATAGCCATCGGGGCGGGTGTCGGGGCTGAGCTGCACCAGTCCGTTGGGCACGCAGGCGCCGGGGAAGGTGTGGCCGTGGCCGCCGGTGCCAATGAAGGGGTTGACGAGGCTTGCAGCGAGCGATGCCGAGTTGTCGCGAGCGGGGTTCACCTGCGCCACGGCCGTTGCGAGAATTGTTGCACACATCATCAATGCGTGCAACCGTAGCGTCGACCCTCCGGGTCGACCAGCCCTTATGTAATGTGACGGGTAGGTCATTGTGTCAATCATATTGTGCCCAACGCGGCTGCGCCAAGCAGCGCCGCGTCATCGTCAGGCAAAGCAGATACCGTCAGGTCCACGCGGCCCTGGTAAATGTTGAGCAGCGAGGCATGGAAGCGCTCGCGCAGCGGGGCCATTAGCAGTTCGCCGTTGCGCGCGATGCCGCCGAACAGAACAATCCGTTTCGGTCCTGTTGCGCACACCGCATTCGCCAAGCCGATGGCCAACCACTCCGTAGTGCGCTTGAAGCATTCGATCGCGGCAGCATCTCCAGCGTTTGCGAGATCAGCGATGGCTTTCACATCACTAATCTCACTTGCCGCTCGCGACTTGCCCCTCGCCGCTTCACTATACGTGGCGATCATCCCTCTTATGCTCACGTACGCCTCCAGGCAGCCTTTCCTTCCGCAGGTGCAATCGCGTCCGCCGGGGATCAGGATCGTGTGGCCCAGCTCACCCGCATTGCCAGCGCTGCCGAGCACGAGTTTGCCATTCACGATGAAGCCACTGCCCACGCCGGTGCCGAGCGTTACCACCAGCAGGTCGTCGATGCCTTGGCCTGCGCCATAGCGCCATTCGCCCAAGGCAGCAGCGTTCGCGTCGTTTCCGAGTGTGGCGTGTACGCCGAGGCGATCGCTCATCATGCGCGCCAGTGGCACATCGTGTTTCCACGGCAGATTGGGCGCCATCTCGATGATGCCCGTGAGCTGGTTGGCATTGGGTGCGCCGATGCCGATGGATGCGATGCGCGCATCTCCTTGCGATCGCGCCAATTCACCTGCTGCGACCGTCAGCGCATCCGCGAAGGCATGATCATCCGCATGACCGGTGGTGCTGATGCGCGCGCGGGCAATCACCTTGCCCTCATGCACCAGGCCGAGCTTACTGGTAGTGCCGCCGATGTCGATGCCGAGGATCATGCGGTCACGGAATGCTTAGAGCCTCTGAAACCGTACCACGCGAGGAAGGCATAGCAGAGCAGCGGAAGCACGAAGCTGATGTGGAAACCGAAGGTCGTGTACTTCTGTACACCGAGGACATCGATCACCAGGCCTTGCAAGGGTGGGATCAAAGCGCCGCCCACGATCATCATCACCAGCAGGCTCGATCCCTGCGCCGTGTCATTTCCCAGGCCATCGATGGCCAGGGTGAAGATGTTGCTCCACATGATCGAATTGAACAGACCGACTGCGACGATGGCCCACATGGCCCAAGCGCCCTCGCCTGCGATGACCACGGCGAGCAGGCCCATGGCCGCCATGGCGAAGAGGCCCAGCGCGCGCGAAGCGGAAGGGCCCGCCAACATGAAAGCCGCCGCGTTGGCGGCGATCATCACCGCCATGGGCCATGCATTCCAGAGGTGCAGGTCGTGGCCTTGGTTGATCGCGAAGAGGAGGGCGAAGAGTACGGCACCCAGCAACATCATGATGGCTGCTCGCGTGGTTGCGTTCATGCCCTTGCGCAGGGCGATGGCGCCCAGGAAGCGGCCCGTCATGGCCCCGCCCCAATAGAAGCTAAGGAAGTGCTTGCCGGTATGCTCGGCCATACCCATCACGCTGTCAAGCTTGATGAAGTTGATGAGCAGGCTGCCGATGGCCACTTCGGCGCCCACGTAGCAGAAGATGGCCACCATGCCCCAGCGCAGTTGTGGATGGCGCCAAGCGTTGCTGCGACCACTGCTCACCCGCGGTGGCTCGGGCAGTGCGGTAGCGCTCACCCACAGCGCTTGGAGCAACAAGAGGACGGCGAATGCGGCGTACGGCCAGCGCACGGCATCCTCGCCTTTGAACACGGAGAAGATCAAGGTGCCACCGATGATCGGAGCCAAGGTGGTGCCCAGCGAGTTGAAGGCCTGCGCCATGTTCAACCGGCTGCTGGCGCCTTCGGCGGGACCGATGATCGCCACGAAAGGGTTGGCCGCGATCTGCAGCAGGGTGAAGCCGAGCCCGAGCACGAAAAGCGCGAGCAGGTAGAACCCGAATGCATGCGCGTAAGTGGCGGGAACGAAAAGCCCGGTGCCCACTGCGGATACGAGGAGCCCGACGACCACCGCACGCTTGTACCCGAAATGCGCTATGGGGTCGGTGCCGCTGAGCGATCGCAGGTAGTACGCGAGCGCCCCCACGAAGTAGGCGCCGAAGAAGCAGGAGTTCACCATCAAGGTCTGCCACCACGGCATGTCAGGGAACACGGTGCGCAGGTGCGGTATCAGCACGTCGTTCATCACCGTCATGAAGCCCCACATGAAGAAGAGCGTGGTGAGCACGACGAGCGGGTAGGTGGAAGAGCGTTGCAGCATGGATTGGCCAAAGATGCCAGTCAGACCGATCGGAAAAACGAAGGGCCGCCTTGCGGGCGACCCTTCGAGGGAGATTGCGTCGTTGGCTTACTTCACCTTGTTCACGATCGCTGCGAATCCAGCGGCATCGCTGTAGGCGATCTCGGCCAGCGCCTTGCGGTCGAGGTCGATGTTCGCCTGCTTCAACTTGTTCATCAGCACGCTGTAGCTGATGCCATTGATGCGGGCCGCAGCATTGATGCGCTGAATCCACAGCCCGCGGAAGTCGCGCTTCTTGAGCTTGCGGCCATCGTAAGCGTGTACGAGGCCTTTCTCAACGCTGTTCTTGGCAACGGTGAGCACGTTCTTGCGGCGGCCGAAGCTGCCTTTCGCCATGGCCAGGACCTTCTTCCTGCGCGCTTTGCTGGCTACCTTATTCTGACTGCGTGGCATGTTCCACTTGGGTTTTCGGGCGTGAGCGTCAGCGCTAAGCTGGTCTTTGGTGCTGCACGTCCTGGTTAACGCTACCTATTGTTGACCCGGTGCGGTTGGGGTTGCTTACTTCAGGAGATCGAGCACGTTCTTCTTGTCCACGCCAGCGATGATGCCGGTCTTGGTGAGGGCGCGCTTGCGCTTGGTTTCCTTCTTGGTGAGGATGTGGCGCTTGAAAGCGTGCTTGAACTTGATCTCGCCGGAGCCTGTGAGCTTGAAACGCTTCTTGGCGCCGGACTTGGTCTTCATCTTGGGCATGGTCGTCGTCTTTGGTCTTTGTCTTTGTCATTCCGGGCTCGACCCGGAATCGCGTTGATCTTTCTGTAGTTGTTCGTTCACGGCAGATAGCCGCGACAACGTCATTTCTTCTTCTTCGGGATCAGGTACATGATCATGCGCTTGCCCTCCAATTTGGGCATGCTCTCCACCAGCCCGATGTCCTCCAGGTCCTGCGCGAACTTCAGCAAGAGGATCTCACCACGTTCCTTGAACACGATGCTTCGGCCCCGGAAGAACACGAAGGCTTTCACCTTGTGGCCTTCCTCAAGGAAGTTGCGCGCATGCTTCAACTTGAAGTTCACGTCGTGCTCATCGGTGTTCGGACCGAAGCGGATCTCCTTCACCTCGGCCACGGTCTGCTTGGCCTTGATCTCCTTCTGCTTCTTCTTGAGGTCGTAGAGGAACTTCTTGTAGTCGGTGATGCGGCACACGATGGGCACCGCCGTAGGGCTGATCTCCACCAGATCAAGGCCCAGTTCCTCGGCCATGCGCAGGGCTTGGCTGAAGGGGAAGACGCCTTGCTCGATGTTCTCGCCCACCAAGCGCACCTCGTTCACACCGTAGATCTTATTGTTGATCCGGTGCGGATCTTCTTTGATGACGCGACCGCGGAATGGACGTCGGCCACCGCCGCCACCGGGAGGGCGCGGGCCGCTAGGACGAAAAGGAGGACCTGCCACTTATTGGGGTTTAGTTCGGCCTCCAGGAACACCTGTCCCGGAGTTTGAGGGCGCGAATATCGACATCTTTCCCTATCCGCCAGCGTGTTAAGCCACCGTTGCTTGTCCGAGCTGCGCCGCAATGCGTTCGCCGATGAGTTGGGCGAAGGCTTCGGCGGTCATGGCACCGATGTCGCCAGCACCATGCTCGCGCACGCTCAGGGTGCCGTTCTCCACTTCTTTCTCACCCAGGATCAGCATGTAGGGCGACTTGGAAAGTTCGGCGTCGCGGATCTTCCGGCCGATCTTCTCACTGCGCTCATCCAATTCGCAACGGATGCCCAAAGCGGCCAGTTTGGCCTGGGCCTCTTTCGCGGCATCAACGAATTTGTCGCTGATGGGCAGGATGATGGCCTGCTCGGGGGTGAGCCAGAGCGGGAAGCGTCCGGCCGTGTGCTCGATGATGAGGGCGATGAAGCGCTCTAAGGATCCGAAGGGCGCCCTGTGGATCATCACCGGACGGTGCCGAGCATTGTCGCTGCCCACGTACTCCAACTCGAAGCGCTCGGGCAGGTTGTAGTCAACCTGAATGGTGCCCAGTTGCCAACGACGACCCAGCGCGTCCTTCACCATGAAGTCGAGCTTGGGGCCATAGAAGGCAGCCTCACCGTATTCCACCACGGTCTTCATGCCGCACTCAGCAGCAGCGTCGATGATGGCCTGCTCGGCTTTCTCCCAATTCGCATCGCTGCCGATGTATTTGCTGCGGTCCTCTTTGTCGCGAAGGCTCACTTGCGCCTCGAACTTCTCGAAGCTCAAGGCCCTGAGCACCAAGAGCACAAGGTCGATCACCTTCAGGAACTCCTCCTTCACTTGATCGGGGCGGCAGAACAAATGCGCATCGTCCTGCGTGAAGCCACGAACCCGGGCCAAGCCATGCAATTCGCCGCTCTGCTCGTAGCGATAAACAGTTCCGAATTCGGCGAAGCGCAGCGGCAGGTCCTTGTAGCTGCGCGGACGGCTGGCGAAGATCTCGCAATGGTGCGGGCAGTTCATCGGCTTCAGCATGAAGAGCTCGCCCTCTTGCGGCGTATTCATAGGCTGGAAGCTGTCCTTGCCGTATTTCTCCCAGTGGCCGCTGGTCTCATACAGCGCCTTGCTGCCGATGTGGGGCGTGGCCACTTGCACGTAGCCGGCCTTTTCCTGCGCCTCCTTCATGAAGTTGATGAGCCGCTCGCGCAGTGCGGCGCCCTTGGGCATCCACAGCGGGAGGCCCGCACCCACACGCTCACTGAAGGTGAAGAGATCCATCTCCTTGCCGAGCTTGCGGTGGTCGCGCTTCTTGGCTTCCTCCAGCAGGACGAGGTGCTCGTCCAGTTCCTTCTGCTTGGGAAAGGTGATGCCGTACAGGCGCGTGAGCTGCTTGCGCTTCTCGTCGCCGCGCCAGTAGGCCCCAGCCACGCTCATCACCTTCACGGCTTTGATGAAGGAGGTGTCCGGGATATGCGGGCCGCGGCAGAGGTCGGTGAAATTGCCTTGCTGATAGAAGGTGATCTCGCCATCGTTGAGGCCCTCGATCAGTTCGAGCTTGTACTCGTCGCCTTTCTCGGTGAAGTAGGCCACCGCATCGGCCTTGCTCACTTCGCGCCGCTCGAAAGCGCTCTTCTTGGCGGCGAGCTCCTTCATCTTGGCCTCAATGGCCGCGAAGTCGCCATCGCCGATGGTCTTGTCGCCAAGGTCGATGTCGTAATAGAAGCCGTTCTCGATGGGCGGGCCGATCCCGAATTTGGTTCCGGGGTAAAGGGCCTCAATGGCCTCGGCGAGCAGGTGCGCGCTGCTGTGCCAGAAGGTGTTCTTGCCTTCGGGATCGTTCCACGTGAGCAGCGCCAGCGTGCAATCGCCGGGCAGTGGACGATTCGCGTCGCGCACTTCGCCATTCACCTTGGCCGATAGAACGTTGCGGGCAAGTCCTTCGCTGATGCTCTTGGCCACATCCATGGCCGTGGCGCCTTGCTCGTATTCCCGCACGCTGCCGTCCGGGAGGGTCACCTTGATCTTCATCCTGTATTCCTCCATCGCCCTACGATTGGCGTGAAGGGCCGCGAATGTAGCCGCTCACCGCTCACCTTTGAGCCATGCCGCGCCGACTCCCCAAGCCTGCCAATGCACAGGTGAGCGCCACCATGAGCCGGATCAGGGCCAAGGACACGAAACCGGAGCTGCTGGTGCGCGTGCATTTGCACGCAGCTGGGCTCACCGGCTACCGCTTGCACTACGCCAAGGTGCCCGGTCGCCCCGACATCGCATTCGTTAACCGTAAGCTGGCCGTGTTCGTGCATGGCTGCTTCTGGCACGGCTGTCCGCATTGCCAACCACCCAAGCCCAAGCGGAACACGTGGTATTGGGGGCCGAAGCTGGAGCGCAACAAGGAGAGGGACAGCGAGAAGGCCAGCGCGCTGCGGAAGGAAGGCTGGCGCGTTGTGACGCTCTGGGAATGTGCCATCAAACGATCGCCGGAAAAGCAGGTGGCCCGCGTGCTCAGGGCTTACGACGCCCGAAAATCCGCGCGAAGAAGCGTTTCTCGAAAGCCCAGAAAAAACTGAACTGCCCGAACATTGCGCCGTAGATCAGCAGCAAGAGGTTGTACACCGGCAGGATCAGGATGTAGTACAGCACGGAGAACAGCAGGGGAGGCGTGCCATCATCGCCGCTGGCCCATGCCACCAAAGGGCGCTTGAGGAAGAGCACCGAGAAGCCGGTGCATGCGAACACCAGCAGTATGATGCCCACCCTGGCCGGCGAGACATTCCAGCGCTTCGCCAGGCGCTGCACCCAACCTGGTTTGTTATCCTGCCCCACGGTCATGGGCGGCGAAGATCGCCCGGCTTAGGCTCAGCTGCGCTAATCAGCATGGGGATAGCCCGTTCATCTCGGCGATCAGTCAGCCCACTCGGCCAGGAACAAGTTCGTATCGCGTGTTCCACCATTGTTCCGGTTGCTGCTGAATACCAGCCATCGCCCATCGGGACTGAAGACCGGGAAGGCATCGAAGGTGTCGCCATGGCTCACTTGCTCCAAGCCAGTGCCATCGGCGTTGATCATGAACAAGGTGAAAGGGAAACCGCGCTTGCTCTGGTGGTTGCTGGCGAAAAGGATCCGCCTTCCGTCGGGATGCCAATAAGGCGCCCAGTTGGCCTGGCCGAGTTCGGTGATCTGCTTGGCGTTGCTGCCATCGGCGTTGGCCACCCATAGTTCCATGTTGGTGGGCATCACCAGTCCTTCCTTCAGGAGGGCCAGGTATTCGGCCGCTTCACCCTCGGTCTGGGGGCGCGAAGCACGCCAGAGGAGCTTGCTGCCATCTGGGCTGAAGAAGGCGCCGCCATCGTAGCCCAAGGTGTTGGTGATACGCCGCACATCGGAGCCATCGATGTTCATCGTGTACAATTCGAGGTCTCCATCGCGCATGCTGGTGAAAACGATGCGGTCGCCTTTGGGTGAAACGGTGGCCTCCGCATCGTAGCCAGGGTTGTCGGTGAGTTTGCGCACCAGGTTCCCCTCTAGATCGGCCACATGGATATCGAAGCTCTCGTAGATCGGCCATACATACTTCCCATCGTCGCGCCGCTGCGGCACAGCGGGACAGCTTGCATCGTGCTCATGCGTACTGGCGTAAAGGATGTGCTTGTCGTCGGGCAGGAAATAACTGCACGTAGTGCGTCCACCGCTCATGCTGATGAGCGCTGGTGCGCTTGACTTGATGTCGTCAGTGAACGGATTGAACACATGGATCTGATCGCAGCTCTCGCCCCAAGCCGGATTGGTACTCTGGAAAACCAATTGCTTGCCGCTGAAGCTCCAATAGGCCTCCGCGTTGTCGCCACCGAAAGTGAGTTGCTTGATGCGCTTGAAGTGGCGCTCCTTAGGGTGCCGTAGCGTGCTATCCCAACCCGTGGTGGCTTGTGAAGGGTGGGCTGGGGCCGTGATGTGCTTGGGCTGAGAACACTGGAGCAAGCCGGGCAGGAGTGCGAGAAGGGCGATGCGCATGTTGTCGAACTAGAGGGCCGCGAATCTACCCGAAGCATGTCAGGCAATCGTCAGCGATACATTGTGCGCATGGTGTTCGATGGGAAATCCGTCAAGGGGCGAGGTGCTGCTGGGCAGCCTGCCATTCGTTTCCTGCGCAGCACCTATGCGATCGTGCATCCAGAAGGCATTGATGAACCGCTGGAGCCGGCCCGGCCAACGCAATACCTGATCGAAGAGCCGCGAAGCATTGTAAACCCGGTGAACAGCCCCGACCTGCCCTTCGTGTACAGCCTGAACCCGTACCAGGGCTGCGAGCACGGTTGCGCCTACTGTTACGCCCGGCCCACGCACGAGTACTGGGGCTATAGTGCAGGACTCGATTTCGAGCAGGTTATCATGGTGAAGCGTAACGCACCGCTTCTGCTGCGCAAGCAATTGATGCACGCGCGTTGGAAGGTGCAGCCCATCAGCATCAGCGGCGCCACCGACCCCTATCAGCCCATTGAGCGGAAGGAGCAACTCACCCGGCAAGTGCTCGAAGTGGCGCTGGAGTTCAAGCAACCCGTGGCGCTCATCACCAAGAACGCACTGATCTTGCGCGACCTCGACCTGCTGAGCCAACTGGCCGCTTTGGGCCTGGTGGTGGCCGCCATCAGCATAACATCTCTGAATGAAGACCTGCGGCGTGTGCTTGAGCCCCGCACCAGCACCGCCGCCAACCGGCTGCGCGCCATAGCCGAATTGCGGGCTGCTGGTGTGCCGGTGATGGCCATGGTGGCGCCCATCATCCCGGCATTGAACGACCATGAGGTGCCAGCGATCATGAAGGCCGCTGCTGAAGCTGGTGCTCAAGCCATGGGCTACACGGTGCTGCGGACCAACGGGGCCGTGCAGACCGTTTTCGAGGAGTGGCTGCGCGCGCATTTCCCGGATCGCGCTGAGAAGGTGCTTGCGCAAACAAGAGCCTTGCACGGCGGAAGCGTTGCCGACAGCCGGGCGGGGCGGCGCATGCGGGGCGAAGGGCCTTATGCTGAGAATATCAACAGGCTCGTTACGGTGATGAAACGCAGGTACTTCAAGGGACCTGGGCTACCAGCGCTGCGTTGCGACCTGTTCAGCCGACCGGTCCGAGGGCAATTGGATCTGTTCGGTGGTTGAGAATTCGCATGGCGCGGCATGGGCGGCCACTACACATTTGCACACCAGCAATCCCGCCACTTGAGTCCTTCCCGTTTCGTTCGTCCATGCTTGGCCCTTGCGCTTTGGCTCGGGTCAATCACCAGCGCAAGCAGCCAAACGCTGCCTGCTGGCTTCGTCTCTTCGTTGGTTTCCGATGGCTGGTTCAGTCCGCTAGGTGCGGTTTGGGACGCCAATGGCCGCATGTACGTGTGGGAGAAGGCCGGGCGCGTGTGGATCGTGGAGAACGGCGTGCGCTTGCCAACGCCCTTGCTCGACATCAACCACGAGGTGGGCCATTGGGCCGATCATGGCATGCTGGGCTTCGCATTGGACCCCAACTTCACAGCGAACGGCCGCTTCTATGTGATGTACGTGGTTGATCGACACCACCTGCAGTATTTCGGAACACCGGAGTACAGCACGCAGATCAACGATTACGGCACCGCCACCATTGGCCGCATCACGCGCTACACCGCCATCGGGCCCAACTTCACCACCACCGATCCGGCCAGCCGCACCGTCCTGCTGGGCGAGTCCATTACAACGGGCCAGCCGATCCTCTACAACACGCACGGGGTAGGCACCCTGCTCTTCGCGCGCGACGGCACTTTGCTGGCGAGCATGGGCGAAGGGGCCAGCGCTGCGGGCGCCGATGTGGGCAGTGCGTCCGAGAGCTACTACATCGCCGCGTTGAATGATGGCATCATCCGCCCGGCCGAGAACGTGGGCGCCTTCCGCTCGCAGCTGGTGAATTCGTTCAGCGGGAAGGTGCTGCGCATGGATCCCAACACCGGCGATGGCGTGCCAAGCAATCCGTTCTATGACCCTGCGCAGCCCCGCGCGCCGAAATCGCGGGTGTGGGCCATGGGCTTGCGCAACCCGTTCCGGATGACGCTGAAGCCCAATACGGGCAGCACCGATCCAGCGGTAGGTGATGTGGGCACTTTGTTCATCGGCGATGTGGGCTGGTACACTTGGGAAGAGATGAACGTTTGCACCGGCCCTGGTCAGAATTTCGGTTGGCCGCTCTACGAGGGCTTCGATACTTCGCCGGGCTACCCGAGCACCACCACACAGAACCTTGATTTCGAGAACCCGCTGTGGGATGGGGTGAGTTGCACACTGCAACATTTCCGGTTCACCGACCTGCTCAAGCAAGACACTCCTGTGCAAGTGAATGGCCATCCCAATCCGTGCAATCCGAGCCAGCAGATCCCCAACTTCATCCCGAAGTTCTACCATGCGCGGCCTTCCACCGATTGGCTGCACGGCAACCGATCGCGCTGCGGCGCCTTCACCGGCAATCAAGCCATCACCTTCGACCTGGATGAGCCAGGCTCGCCGGTACCCGGTCCTCGATTCGGTGGCAACGCACCGGTCGCTGGGCCGTGGCGCACCTGGAGCACATTTCCGGCAGCCTATCAGAACAGTGCCTTCCATGCCGACTATGCCCAGGGCTGGATCCGGCGATTCGTGTACAACAACCAAGGCGATGTGCAGAGCGTGCATGATTTCGCCAGCGGCCTCGGGATGATCAGCTGGTTGGGCCAAGGGCCCGATGGCTGCCTCTATTACACCAAGTACGGCTCGGGTGCCGAGTTGCGCCGCATCTGCAATACCGCCACGGTGAACCTGCCGCCCGTTGCCGCAGCGAGCCAGAGCGTGCTTTATGGCCCGAGTCCGCTCAGCGTGAATTTCAGCAGTGGTGGAAGCAGCGATCCCGAGGGCGGCCCGCTCACCTT
>JBATND010000344.1:0-4686 GCA_049290175.1 Flavobacteriales bacterium
GTCCAGTCCTGGGCACCAGCAACCAGGTGGCCTCCTCGAGATGAACTTTCCAACGCCCTGACACTCTCCCGGTGATCACGCCACTCCCATCTGAAAAACCCGCCGAATAAGGCTTTCATGCTTAATACGGTTGCGCTTGACGGAAACCCTACTTTTGAGAATCCTAAAGTGCCACTTTAGAATTCTCAAACATGGCCTACATCACCAGACTCTTCGAGAAAGAGCTGCTGCGCGCAGCCAAGGCCTTCCCCAGCGTGGTGCTCACAGGGCCGCGACGAGCGGGAAAGACCCACTTGCTGCGGCACCTTTTCCCCCATGCGCAATACTTGTTGCTCGAGGATCCCGACACGCTCGCGCGCTTCAAGCAGGATCCGCACGGTTTCCTCGATGGGCTGCGCTTCCCGGTGATCCTGGACGAGGTGCAGAACGCGCCGGAGATCTTCAATTACGTGCGCTCGCGCATCGACGCGGACATGCGCAAGAAAGGCCGCTGGTTCCTCACCGGCTCGCAGGAAGCACAGCTCATGAAGGGCGTTACTGAGTCCATGGCGGGGCGATCGGCGATCATGCAGCTCATGCCCATGAGCCGCCACGAATCGCCCAAGGTGAGCATGCTGCATGGCGGTTTCCCCGAGGTGCTGGCACGTCCCAAGGATGCGCGGCTCTGGTTCAGCTCTTACCTGCAGAGCTATGTGGAGCGCGATGTGCGCTCGGTGACCTCCGTGAAGGACCTGAGCACTTTCAGGCGCTTCATGAGCATGGTGGCCACACGGCATGGCCAGTTGCTGAACAAGAGTGCCATGGCAGGCCCGCTGGGCGTGAGCGTGCCCACCATCGCACAATGGCTCGACATCCTCGAACGCACCATGCAGATCATCGTGGTGCCGCCCTTCTACGAGAACCTGGGCAAGCGCCTGCAGAAGAGCCCCAAGCTCTACATCGCCGATCCGGGCTTGGCCTGCCACCTGTTGGGGATCGATACCGCCGATGAACTTGCGCGTTCGCCATTCCTCGGTCCGCTCTTCGAGGGGCTGGTGGCCTCCGAGGTGCTGAAGCATCAGTTGAACACGGGCCGGCGCCGCGAGCTCTACCACTTCCGCGATGATCAAGGCTTGGAGGTGGACCTGCTCGTGCCGGGCACCAGCGGCTCCATCACCATGATCGAGTGCAAGGCCGCGCGCACCTTGAAGCCGAGCATGGCCGATCCGATGAAACGGCTCATGGTTGCTGCCAGCGAGAAGCTGCTGAAGGGCCGTGCCCTGAAAGGACTGCTGGTGCATCAGCCACCCAAGGCCGGACAGATCACGCGCGCCCTTGCGCCGGGCGTAACAGGCCACTCCTGGATCGACTTCACGGATCACCTTTGATGCCCGTGACGCACTTGGCCACTTTTGAGAATTCTAAAGTGGCACTTTAGAATTCTCAAACCCTGCACATCGTGGAAAACGCCTCCGGAAGCCCTCTCTCCCAGCTCCTCGTCATCGAAACAGCCACTGTGCTCGCAGGCCCGGCCGTGGGCATGTTCTTCGCCGAATTAGGCGCACGCGTGGTGAAGGTGGAGCCGCCGCAGGGCGATGTGACCCGCTCGTGGAAGCTCCCCAGCGAGGATGCTGCCAATCCGTTGAGCGCCTACTTCAGCAGCGTGAACCACGGCAAGGAGCATGTGCGCCTGAACCTGAAGGAGACAACCGATCGCGCGCGTTTCGATGCGTTGCTGAGCGAAGCCGATGTGCTCATCACCAATCACATGCAAGAGGATGCGGAGAAGCTTGGGCTGAGCCGTGAGCGCTTGCGCGTGTTGAATCCGAAGCTCATCCACGGGCACATCAAGGGCTTTGCTGCTCAGCCCGACCGCCCCGCTTTCGATGTGGTGCTGCAAGCAGAGACGGGCTGGATCAGCATGACAGGGACGGATGAGCAGCATCTGGCCAAATTGCCGGTGGCAGTGATCGATGTACTGGCCGCGCACCAACTGAAGGAAGGCTTGCTGGTGGCGCTCCTTCAGCGCGCGGCAAATGGACGTGGCGCTCATGTTGAGGTCTCGTTGGAAGAGGCTGCGCTATCCGGGCTGATGAACCAAGCGAGCAACCACCTGATGACAGGTGCAGTGGCCCAACCGCTGGGCACCTTGCATCCGAACATCGCGCCCTACGGCGAGCTCTTCACCTGCTCCGATGGTGGCCGCATCATTCTGGCCGTTGGAAGCGATGCGCAGTTCGGCGCACTGTGCGTTGTACTTGGCGTTGAAACTGCGGCGCGCGATGAACGCTTCGCGAGCAACCGCTCACGCGTATTGAACCGCAGAGCTTTGGCCGATGCCTTGGCGCCCGCGTTCCAAGCGAGCCGCCGTGATGAAGTGCTCACGCGCTTGATAGCTGCCGGCGTGCCTGCTGGCGCGGTGCGCAGCATCGATGAAGTGCTCGCCTCACCTGCTGCGCGGGCACTCGTGCATGAATCGGTGATCGATGGCCTTCACACGCGCCGTCTCCGCGGCAACGCGTTCCGGATCAGCTATTGACCGGCCTTGCTGCTCTTGCGCAGGGCATCCTTGAGGATCGGGACCAACCGCTTGGCCTCATCATCAGTCAGGCTCTTGCCGAAGGCCACCTTGGTGCCTTGATGCTCGAAGCCCAAACGCTCGCCCCCCACATTCCACACGCTCTCGTTCCACTGCCATTTCCAAGAGGAGCGATCAATGGCCAAGAGGCCGAGTTGCTCGATGTTCTCCGCGAAGAAGCTGCGCGCGCGCCCGTAGCCGAAGATGCTGTCCTTGATGGTGAACTGGCCATCCTTCACGCGCCACAGCTCGAAGCCCTTCAAGCGCCACAGCACGCCCTTGCCCACCTTCAGCATGAAATAGAGCCAGAAAGCCAGGAATGCCAGGAAGTACTGGCGCATCGGATCGCCTTCTGGCATCTTGTTGCGCTCAACGATGATGAGCACGCCGCACAGGAGCCAGGCCGTTGCCCAGATGAGCAGCATGGTGCGCTTTGATTTGCTGGGGCGCGCGCTGATCACCACGCTCCATCGGCCATCGCCGCGCTCAAGGCTCACGCGTGAACTGAGATACTCCATCAGGCCTTCACTTGTTCGAGCACTTGCGCATAGAGCTGTTCGTAGCGCGGCAGGATCGCCTTCAGGTCGAAGCGTGCTGCATCGCGCAGGGCGCCTGCCTGGTATGCTGCATGCACGGTGGGATCTTTGAGGATCGCAGCTGCGGCATCGGCGAAGGCGCGTTGATCGCCCACGGGACATAGCAGACCGCTGGATCCGTGCGCCACCACCTCGGGCAAGCCGCCGGCGTCGCTGCACACCACGGGAACGCCGCAGGCCATGGCCTCCAGCGCTGCCAGGCCGAAGCTCTCCGTCTCGCTCGGCAGCACGAAGAGGTCGCAACTGGCTACTACTTCCTCAGGACGGGTCATCTTGCCCAAGAAATGGATCTGATCGCAGCAGCCTTCATTGCGGCACTGGGTCTCGATCCGCTGCCGCTCGGGCCCATCGCCGATCAGCAGCAGCCTCGCTGGCATCATTTGGCACAGCAGCTTGAACATGCCCACCACATCATCCACGCGCTTCACAGCCCTGAAGTTGGAGACATGCACCAGAAGGCGCTCGCCCTTGGGCGCATGGCGAGCGCGAAGGCCCGGATCGTGCTGGTGCTTGTATTGGTCGAGGCAGACGAAGTTGGGGATCACCTGCACTTCGCGCTTCAGCGGGAAATGGGAATAGGTATCGCGGCGCAGGCTATCGCTCACAGCGGTGACCGCATTGCTGCGCTCCATGCTGAAGGTGATCACCGGCTCGAAACTGGGATCGCGCCCAACCAGCGTGATGTCGGTGCCGTGCAGGGTGGTGATGAAGGGAACGCGGATGCCTTGTGCGTCGAGGATGCGTTGCGCCATCCAAGCGGCGCTTGCGTGCGGAATGGCGTAATGCACATGCATGAGGTCGAGCCCCTCGTACTTGGCCACATCAACGAGCTTGCTGGTGAGCACCAGCTCATAGGGCTGGTAATCGAAGAGGGGGTAATCGCTCACGCGCACCTCGTGGTAGAATACGTTGGGATGGTCGCGCAGCCGCACGGGCCGGTCGTAGGTGATGAAGTGGATGATGTGGCCCTTATCGGCCAGGGCCATGCCTAGTTCCGTGGCCACCACGCCGCTTCCACCGAAGGTGGGGTAACAGACAATGCCTATGCGCATGATTCAGATGAGGTGCGAAGATCGCTTGCTGCGCCATCCGCGCCGATGCGATCTTCGCCGCCGTGCCCGAAGCCTTGAAGCGATTCTGGGAAACGCCCCCGGCGAGCGCGTTGCGCTGGCTCACCCTGATCGCGTTGGCCCCGCGGTTGGTGGCGGTGCTCTTCAGCCCCGGCTATTTCGCCCACGACGATCATTTCCTGGTGATCGAGGCGGCAGCCAGTTGGACCGTCGGCTACGACTACAACGACTGGCTTCCATGGAATCAGGGCGATGCCCCCACGCCCACTGGGCACAGCTTCTTCTACGTCGGCATCCATTTCATCCTGTTCACCATACTCAAGGCCATCGGCATCTCGGATCCGCGCGTGCTGATGCTGGCGGTGCGCCTGCTTCATGCGCTATGGAGCCTGATCGTGGTGCGCGCCGGTTACCGCATCGCCCTTCGGATATCGGGACCAACGGTCGCGTGGCAAGCGGGCCT
>JBATND010000345.1:0-7316 GCA_049290175.1 Flavobacteriales bacterium
TCGGCGGCTGGGGAAGGGCACCCCACCAACGACTTAGGTCCTGTGTCTTGCTTGCGTTCCGGACCACCGCGCAAGCCAGTCTTCCATGGTGACACCCCTGATCCGGGAAGGAGGTTGACGGGCCTCCCCGAGGGGTACTCGTCCACGCTACTGTTATTCACGTGGATTAAGCGTCATAGCCTTGGGCTATTAGGCAGCGAGAGCGTAGTCTACTTCGCCAGTTATGGCGTTGATGCACTGGGATACGGGCCGCACATCACGCCCGGCATGCTTACACACCCCGCGAAGCCGCTGTCGAAACCAGATCGGCCCCAGGATTTTTCAATGAACACCGCAAAGGTACGCCTGATGGGTAACGTCTCTACTGCAGTTGGATGCATCGAGGCGATCAGCCCGCTATTCAAACCGCCAATGGCTCGTTCCGCGGATAGCGCGCGCGGCCGTACTGCTTCATGTACAGGTCGTAGATGATGCCATCGGCCAAGCCCACCTTCGGAACGAAGACCTCCTCGATGTCGGCGAGCTCCATCACGCGCAAGAAGATGTCCGCTGCGGGGATGATCACATCAGCGCGATCGGGGCGCAGGCGCAGCAGCTTCACACGATCCTCGAACGAGTGCGCCGCGATGCGGTCGCGTTGCACCTGTATATCGTTCTTCGAGAGCGGCTCACCGAAAAGGTTCCCGTTCTCCTTGAAGATGCGGTTGATGTTGCCGCCAGTGCCCACCGCCATGAGTTCACCGTGCTGCGCGCGCAGTTCCTCCAGAAAGGCCTGCATCTCCACCCATGCGCTCAGCGGCACCTTGTTCTTCAGCGTGCGCACGGTGCCGATCTTGAAGCTCGCGCTCTTCACGCGTTTGCCGCCTTCGAGCCAAGTGAGCTCGGTGCTGCCGCCGCCCACATCTATGTAGAGGTAGGGCCGGTCCTTCAGAAGATCCTGTGTCCAGAAGGTGTTGGTGATGAGGTCGGCTTCGAGTTTGCCAGCGATCACCTCGATGTAAACGCCGCTCTCCATCTCCACCCGCGTGAGCACTTCGTCCTTGTTCTCCGCTTCGCGCATGGCACTGGTGGCGCAGCATCGCATGTAACCAACCCCGTACACCTCGGTTAGCAGTCGGAATGCTTTGAGGCTCTTGATGAGGTAATCCTGCTTGGCAACGGTGATGCTGCCGCTGCCGAACACGTCCTCGCCCAAGCGGATGGGCACGCGCACCAGCGTCTGCTTCTTGATGATGGGATGGTCGTCGCGCTCGATCACCTCGCCAACCAGCAGGCGAACTGCGTTCGATCCGATGTCGATGGCGGCGTAGGTGAGGTCGCGGTCCATGTGCTGTTCCCCTCGAAAGCGAGAGGGCGAAGCTATCGGATCGCGTCGTGCATGGCCTAGCGCTCTTCCATGTCAGAGGAAGCGCTTTCTTCGCCCATCACATTCCAGCACATGAGCAAGACCAAGCGCAGCGGCGTCGATCGGTTCCTGGCCATCATCGAACGCGCGGGCAACACCCTTCCCCACCCTGCCACGCTCTTCGCCATCCTGGCCTTGGTGGTGGTGCTCATCAGTTGGCTCGCCGATCTGGGGGGACTCACGGCAACGCATCCCGCAACTGGGGACCCAGTGACGCCCAAGAACCTATTGAGCGCCGAGGGCCTGCACTTCATCCTCACCAAGATGGTGGTGAACTTCACGGGCTTCGCGCCATTGGGCACGGTGCTCGTTGCGCTGCTCGGCATCGGCATCGCCGAGGGCAGCGGATTGATCGGCGCAGTGCTGCGCGCGGTGGTTCTGGCTTCGCCGAAGAAGCTGCTCACCTTCGTGATCGTGTTCGCCGGCGTGGTGAGCAATGCGGCCAGTGAAGTGGGCTACGTGCTGCTTGTGCCATTGGCAGCGGTGATCTTCCTCGCGGCTGGCCGGCATCCGTTGGCGGGCTTGGCTGCGGCCTTCGCAGGCGTGAGCGGCGGCTATAGCGCCAACCTGCTGCTGGGCACGATTGATCCTTTGCTGGCGGGCCTCAGCCAGGAAGCCGCGCGCATCATCAGGCCAGACTACTTGGTGAATCCGGCGTGCAACTACTACTTCATGTTCGTGAGCACCTTCCTCATCGCAGGCTTGGGCACGTGGGTCACGGAACGAATCGTGGTGCCGCGCTTGGGCGCGTACACGGGCGATGAGAAACCGGAGGAGATCCGCAGCGCCACGCGAGAAGAGAAGCGCGGCATGCTGTACGCGGGACTCACAGTGCTCGGCGTGGTGGCCATCATCCTTTGGGGGCTGATCCCTGTAGATGGCTTCCTGCGCGACCCGAAGACGCACGAGATCCTGCACTCGCCCTTCATGAGCGGCATCGTCGCGCTGATCTTCCTGAGCGCGGCGCTCGCGGGCATCGCGTACGGCATCGGCGCGGGAACCTTCAAGAGCGACAACGATGTGATGAAGGGCATGAGCAAGAGCATGGAGACGCTGGGGAGCTATATCGTGCTCGTGTTCTTCGCGGCGCAGTTCGTGGCCTACTTCAACGAGACACGTTTGGGGCTCATCCTCGCGATCAAGGGCGCTGATGTGCTGAAGGCAGCCAACCTCGGCCCCATCCCGCTCATGCTCTGCTTCGTGCTCATCAGCGCAGCCATCAACCTGATCATGGGCAGCGCCAGCGCGAAGTGGGCCATCATGGCACCGGTGTTCATTCCCATGTTCATGCTGCTCGGCTACTCGCCCGAGTTCACGCAGATGGCCTACCGCGTGGGCGATAGCGTCACCAACATCATCAGCCCGATGATGAGCTACTTCGCGCTCATCGTGGCCTTCATTGCGCGCTACGATAAGAAAGCGGGCATCGGCACGGTGATCAGTACCATGATCCCCTACTCCATCGTCTTCCTCATCGGCTGGAGCGTGCTGCTGGTGATCTGGGTCTTGCTAGAACTGCCCATCGGTCCCGGAGCGAGCATGTTCATCAAGTAGGTCGATGGTCCGACCGGCTTCTAGCCTGCCGCGCTCAACGCCCAACTACGCGCCGCACAGGATGTATGCGGTAGTTGCGCTCGAACCATGGCGAACGCTGGAACACCCAGTAGAGCTGCGCGAAGGCGTCGTTCGCGAACTGCTGATCGGCGGCACGCTTCGCATCAAGTGCTGATTTGAGCTTCGCGTCGTTCTTGAGCAATTCAGCCGCGATGTCCTCGAAGATGTATGGATTGAACCACTCCTTCTGCTGCAGCACAGCATCGAAGAAGCCCCACGCGAAGTAGCCATCCTCCGCCTCGGGCTCCAGCGCTTCCATGATGAAGCGGTCGCAGGCTTGGCCCATGCGCACGTAGAAATCTCCCGGCTCGGCCCGCATGGTGCGCTTGCGCTGAACGCTCCGGATTTCGCGGTGCAGGTAATGGCCTTCGTATGGCTGCTTCACGGTTGCGAACTCGGCGATGCTGTCCTCTTCCACTTGGAAGACAGCGCTTGCCTTCATTTCATCCACCACAACGCCACTCGCGCGCAACCGCAAGGCGATGTCCTTCCACGCGTGCGGGATCAAGTAGCCCATCGGCTTCTGTTTGATGATTGATGGACGATACGAGTCCATCCACGGCACCTGCGTCCGCGTGGGCTTGCGTTGATCGTAGAGGAGCCTTGGCAATCCGCTCACCTCGCTCAGCGGATACGAAGCCTCGTAGCCGAGCCAGTCGATTCGCTCCACCACCGTGGTGTCGAGCTTCCAATTCAATCCAAGTTCGCTCATCGCAGCAGTGTTCGACCTCGCACGCTGACGAGACTTGAGCAGCGTTGCGTTCTGCTCGTTCATCACCGCAAGCGTGGCCAGCATCAAGTGAAAGGTGGCATTCACGCGCTGCGCGTAGGGCTTCAGCATGTGGCTCTCGGCCAGGATGCCGATGCGATTGAAGAGCGCATTGTAGCCGGTGCTGTAGCGCGGACTGTCGTAGAAGCCGTAGAGCCCTTCCTCCGGCACATCGTTCACCGTCTCGAAATACGGGCACATGAGGTAGCCCTTGCGCTCCATCCATGCGTACAGCGCAGGCACCATCGTCTTGGACATGAAAGCGCTGAGGCCGCCATCGAGTTTGTCCTTCTGCGTGGTGAGCAGTTCCATTACGTACTGGTGATCGGCACCATCGCTCACATGCGTCTCGAAGTACACATCGGGGTCCCACTTGGCGAGAGCAGCGTGCAGCGCGCGGGTGTTGCTCGCATCGGCCTTCATGAAATCGCGGTTCAGGTCGAGGTTGCGCGCATTGGCCCGGATGCCATGCTCCAATGGTCCGTTCTGATCGGGCCGCGTGCGCTGATCGCGCTGCTTCGCGCCCCACACGTTATACACGGGCACGATGCAGACAGCCGTGTTCGCCAGCAAACCCATGTACTGATCGCTCTCCAATAGCGCTCGGGCAAGCATCAAACCGGCATCAACGCCATCAGATTCACCGGGGTGGATGCCGTTGGTGATCCAGACGATGCCTTTGCCCGAAGCTCGAATGCTGTCTGGCGTGAAGCCGCTTCCATCTCCGATCACGAAAAGATGCAGGGGTGAGCCGTCGTCGTCGTTGCCGAACTCAATGAGTTGAGCACCTGAATGCAATCGATCCAATTCTTGGTAGCGCGTAATTACCTGTGCCCATGTGGCCGTGGTGTCGCCGTGGAATACCCATTGCGCCGCGACCGGCATGCTCGTGACTAGCGCGAGGAGGAGAGGTAGCCGCATGCCGCCGAAGATGCGAACGAAGAAGCCCCGCTCATTCGGAGCGGGGCTTCCATCGTTCTGAATCAGTTCTATTGCACCACCAATCGCTCCCATCGTGGCAGCTCGCCGATGAGCACCCCGACGTGATACACGCCGGGAGCAGCACCCCGGATATCCACTTCAACGCGGCGTTCCTTCAATGCACGCCGCTCGAACATGATGCGGCCAGCACCATCGAGCACACGGATCAGGGCATCGGGAACAAGCTGATCGAAGGTGATGCTGAAGCCCGCATCGGCTGTGGCCGGATTCGGCGCAAGGCGCATTCCGATAGGCTCCTCGTCGATCACGCCAACCGTTCCGGTGATGGTGGTATCGATGTTCACCACGATGCCGAAGCTTGGGCCCCATGCCTGGTTCGCATCACGCGCGCGCAGCCAGAGCACATTCACGCCAGCTGTAACCGGCGCCGGTATGCCGCCGCCCTTGATGGCCTCGAAGGCCGCATCGAAGTTGTTATCAACCGCGAGCATGGGCGTGCCTTGGCCCGCCCCAGGATCATCGTTCACATAGTACTCAGCGGCAGTTACGCGCACCTCCGGAAAGGTGACCACGCCGCCCCACACTTCCACCACCACGCTGAAGGGAAGGCTCCATGCGCCGTTCACGTCCTTCGCCCGCACGTGCAGCACATGCACGCCCTCGCTCGGCAACGCGCTCGTTTGCATGCTGATGGCCTCCAACGCGCTGTTGAAGTCGCCATCGAATGCGATCATGGGCGTGCCGCTACCTTGGCCGGGATCGGTGTCCCAGAAATACTCGGCCTGCGATACCGTGATCTCGGGTGCGGTTACCACTGGAGGCTCGATCACCACCACCGTGGTGAAGGTGGGGCCCCAGTTGTTCTGCTGGTCCTTCACGCGAATGCCTAAGGTGTGCGCACCAAGGCTCGGCAACGTGGAGGACTCGAGGAAGATGGCTTCAACGGCATCGTTGTAGGCGCCATCCAATGTGCTCATGGGCGTGGCGTTGCCAGCACCGGGATCCGTGTCCCAGAAGTACTCAGCATTGTCCACGCGCTGCGCGGCCGCTGTGCCCATGAAGAGCAGCAGTGCACAGGCGAGGTTTATCCTTGCGTTCATGATAAATGAAGCGTTGATCAACGGTCGAACGAATTCGCCTTCACGCGCAGGGTGCTGCCTTGGCGAACATTGAACGGATGGCCCGTCATGTACACGCGCGCAGCCCCGGTGTGCAACGGGAAGAAATTGGTGAGCGTGTAACTGCCGCCGTAGGCGCCTGCATCGCCGGTGGTGAGATCGAGGTCGTAGAAGGGCGCTGCCGGATTGCCACCGTTGTTGGCCGCAGGCGCATTCAGGAAGCTGCCATCCGCATTAAAGGTGACCGGCTGGTTCGTGGTGTTGTTGCCGGTAAAGGTGAAGCCAGTGGAGATGGGAATGCTCAGGGTCGAATGCACATGATTGAAATAGACGTTGATCTGCCCGCTATTCCCGCTGTCGTTGTTGATGCCACGGTTCGTTCCCGACCATGTGGAGCCCACCGCATTGTTCATCACCTCCCAGATCGACCCGGAGATCGTATTCGCCAAGCTGATCCCATAGGTGGTTGAGCTTCCAGTATAAGCTTGGATGCTGTTGTTCCAGATGAGGTTGGCTACACCCTGAGAATTGCCACCCTGTACCTCGATGCCCATCCAACCATGACGGATCCAGTTGTTGCGGATGTGCACCACCTGTGCCCGCGTATTCACGTAGATGCCCTCGTAGCTCACGGGTCCTTGCAGCTTATTGCCAACGATGTGGCATGTATCGTTGGCGAACGTTGTCGATGTGGGCGTTACACGCACCGCTTCTGCGCCAGATGGGTTTATCACATCGTTGCCCACGACATTCCCGAAATTGATCCGCACATAACCTGACTCGATCCTGTTACCGACGACCTGAGCGTCGAACGCATCGGAGTTGAACTGGATGTAACCAGCTACCAAGTGAGAGTCCATCACCCGAACCTTGGTCTCGCGAATGTTCGAAGTACCCAGGTTTGTGATGTTGCCTGCTGTATTGCGCATGCCAATGATCGTAACCTCACGGCCGTTCGCAGCGGTCACCGTCCAGTTCCCCTGCACGATGAAGAAGCCATTATCGACATAGCTCAGGAACTGTAATGACTTGGTGATGTTGATGGTCTCGATCCACGGGATATCGCCCGCGCGGTTCTTGATGATGATGCGATCTCCATCTACAGCGGCCGTAACGGCTGCATTGATGTTCGGGTAGGTTGGCGACACGCCGAATTCCTCAACGATGCGGTCAACAGCGAACGCGGGAATCGCGAGCAGAGCGCTCAAAAGCGCCGGTAGTTTGATCAGGGTCTGTTTCATGGGCGCCAAACATAGCTGCTCATGACCCCCGGGCAGGTCCGACCATTCCGCGCGCGCTTTCTACGAGCAAACGTTGCCCCATGGCTCTTGGGCGCTTTGCAAAAAAGGGCGACCCCGGCACCTGGGCAGGCGGCACCGGGGTCTAAGGGACCTGCCCTTGCGGGCTGGTCCGGGGTAGGGTTGGATCAGGCTTGGGGTTCGATGGTTAGCTCATAGGCGCCATCGGC
>JBATND010000346.1:0-18586 GCA_049290175.1 Flavobacteriales bacterium
GTCACATCCAAGCGGTGAGCATCGCCACTGGATTACTCGGGATCGACGTGGTGGTGAAGAAGCATCCGGTGGTCAATCCCTGAGGCTGATCACTTGGCTCACCTCGAAGGGGAAGCGTTTCTTCATACCTCCTGCGCGGCCTGCAGCGGAGCCCTTCGCACCCACCTTCACCTCGCCGCTCAACGCGCTGGTGATGAGCATGGCCACCAACGGCCCGCCCGCGAGGTCGGCGTGCATGTACACCGGATAGACCGCAGTGGCCTTCTTGTCGATCACCAGCGACGAATCGAGCAGCGCCTTGCCGATGAAACGGTCATTGAGGAAGAGGTCCACATCCGGATCTTCCACGTGGATGCGGAAGCCGTTGGGGTTCTCGATCCGCGCATCGATCCGCAGCGCGATGTGCTTCGCGTTCATGCTGATCAGCTCGGCATCGGTGATCTCGTGCAGCACCACGTCCTGGTAGCGGGAGCAGGAGGCGAAAAGGAGCGCAAAAACGAGGTATGAGAGGAGGCGCATGGTTTTCATGATCGGCGGCGTGGCGAAGGTCGTGCCGGGACGCGCTGGACCTACTTCTATGGTTTGAATTTCCACGTGGCAGCGATCGACTTCTTCGCTAACAGGCAGCCGATGCATGCCGCTTGCGCCATGTCGCAATGGTTGCAAACTGATGATTCTCGTTTTTGCCACTATCAAGTAGAGCCTGCCAATTTGGAAGCCGATTCATGCACCGCTCGTGCTCGAAAAAGAACAGATCCGGTGTCGCTCCCGATGGCCGGCATTGCCGGGACTTACTCGCAGGTAACCGGTTTCCCTTCTGTAACCCACGCCTCACAAGACTCTCGGCCACCAGAGCTTTGTTCCATGAAACGCACGAACATCATCTACTGGGCTGCAACAGCCCTGCTTGCATTGCAAACCGCCATGGCAGGCATCATGTACTTCACCAACCCCGAAGTAGCCATCGGCTTCGGCCACCTCGGCTTCCCCGACTACTTCCGGCAGGAACTGGGCATCGCCAAACTCATTGCGGCCTTGGTCGTTATTCTGCCCATGGTGCCGCTGCGCATGAAGGAGTGGGCCTACGTGGGCCTAGCCATCACCTTCCTGTCGGCATTTATCGCCCACGCCGCCGTAGATGGAGCTTCCACAGGGATTGCGCCGTTGGTCTCCTTGGTGCTGTTGGTCGTATCCTACATCTATCTGCACAAACGTGTCGGCACGAAGCCGGTGGTATTAACCGAACTTGCGCAAGGGTGATGGCAAGCGACCGCGCACGTGGAACACGCTCTCAACAGAGATGCAGCGGCTCTCTCTTTCTCACTTTCTAACTCTATAAACGCCCTCACGCTACCTTCACCACATGCCCCGCAAAGCCGCCTCTGTTCTGCCGCCCGGCCATAACGCTGCCACCTGCTCCAGCCTCCTGCTTTCCTTTCGCGATGCCGTGGAGATCATTGGCGGCAAATGGAAAAGCCCCATCCTGCTCAGCCTTGGGTTCAAGGGCACCATGCGCTTCGGTGAACTGCAACGCATGCACGACGGCATACCCGCTAAAACACTGAGCAAAGAGCTGAAGGACCTGGAGCAGAACGGTTTGGTGAAACGCACCGTGCTGGACACCATGCCGGTGACGGTGGAGTACGCGATAACGCCATACGGCCGAACGTTGGAAGCGGTGTTGCACGACCTCCACCAGTGGGGCGTTGGGCATCGCGAGTTCATCCGCAACGGTGGTGTGCCAAGAAAGACCGCCAAACGCGTGGCGAAGTCGGGCAAGTTGGAGGTGGTGGGTTGAGCCTATTTCTTCGGCCAGGCCTTCCGCGTGGCTGCGATCGACTTCTTCACCAAAGCCTTCAGCACTTTCACGTCGATGTCGGCCAAGCGCTTCACATAGACGCAGCCCTTGGTGGCTTTGTGCTTGCCCAGCTTCGCCAACGTCGCCTCATCCTGCGCCGCTTCGCCCAGGTAAAATACCAGCTCCGTTTTCCGCGGACTGAAGGCCGCCAAGGGCGCACTGCCCGAATGGCCGCTGGCGTAGGTGTAGTGGTAAGTGCCGAAGCCGACGATACTCGGCCCGTACATGTAGGGCTCCTCACCGGTGAGCTCGTGCATCATGGCCATCAGCACCCGGCTGTCGTCGCGCATCTCCTCCTGGGGGTGCTTGTCGATGAAGGCGGAGACGCTGGCGGTGGTGGCGATGGTTTTGTTGGGTTTGGGCATGGAACAAAGGTCGTGATGTACTATGTTCGTCTTGCAATGTCGGAGTTGAACGGAATGACTGTCAATGAACGGCTCTTTCACAAGGGGCTGCTTGATGCTTTCGATTGCGCGGCACGGAAACAAGACATTGCAACCCTTCGCGATATCCTTGAGAACATTGAGCTCGACGCGCAGGGCATAGCCGATGTCGTCGAATGGGTGTTGCATTCCCCCCATTCCGAGCACAATCGGGATGCGTTCATACTCTCCGAGGTGCTAACCAGAGATGCTCGGATCACACTACTGCCAGTCTCGCGGCAGCGCGTAGTTCAACATCTTTTTCAGACGCGAGGAAGAACAGGACATGAGCGATGTCACTGGAAGGGCTGCACTGAGATTGCTTTAGACGGCCTCGCCTACTGTCCCTATTGCGCTGTACTGAATGTTGGTCTACCCAGCTAACGCTGCTTCGCATTCCACGTGACGGATTGAAGCGGAAAGCCCGCAGCCGCATTGGGAGGAGGAACGACGAAGCAAAGGCGAGGACTACAAGCGCATGGCCCGACGGCGAGATCCCGAGCGCAAGCTTTGCGTAGCGAAGGGGCGAGCCGGAACGCCCAAATACAAGACCCAATTCTCAAGCTCAAGTTCCAAGTCACAAGGCCGCTACACCTTGATGCTTGAGCCTTGCGCCTTGTGTCTTGTGTCTTGATCCTACCTTCGCCCTATGCGATACACTCCGCTCACCGCCGCCACCTACCGCGAGCACCGCGCCCGTTTCCGCCAAGCCATGGAGAAAGGCGGCCTGGCCGTGTTCCACAGCAACGACATCATGCCCACCAGCGCCGATGGGCACATGCCATTCAAGCAGGCCAGCGACATCTTCTACCTCAGCGGCATCGACCAGGAGGAGACGATCCTGCTGCTCTTCCCCGATGCGGTGGACCCGAAGGACCGCGAGATCCTCTTCGTGCGCGAGACCAGCGAGCTGATCGCGATCTGGGAAGGCGCCAAGTTCTCTCAGAAGGAAGCGAGCGAGCTGAGCGGCATCGCCACGGTGTTGTGGACCACGAGCTACGAGGCGACGATCAAGCGGCTGGTTCCGCAGTGCGAGCACCTGTACCTGAACAGCAACGAGCACCTCCGTCAGCACAACGAGGTGGAGACGCGCGAGGAGCGCAAGAATGCGGAGCTGCGCGGGCAATACCCGCTGCACAGCGTGAAGCGCAGTGCGCCGATCATGCACCGCATCCGCAGCCGCAAGACGAAGGAGGAGGTGGCGCAGATCCAACGTGCAATCGCGATCACGGGCAAGGCTTTCCAGCGCGTGTGCGGCTTTGTGAAGCCCGGCGTGAAGGAGTACGAGATCGAGGCGGAGATCACGCACGAGTTCATCCGCAACGGCTCACGCGGGCATGCCTACACACCGATCATCGCCAGTGGCTACAACGCCTGCGTGCTGCACTACATCACCAACGACATGGTGTGCAACGACGGTGATGTGATCCTGATGGATTTCGGCTGCGAGTACGGCGGTTATGCCAGTGACCTCACGCGGTGCATCCCCGTGAACGGTCGCTTCACCGATCGCCAGCGCGCGGTGTACAACGCGGTGCTGCGCGTGAAGAACGAGGCCACGCAACTGCTGCGCCCCGGCACGCTGCTCGCCGACTACCACAAGGAAGTGGGCAAGATCATGGAGCGCGAGCTGATCGGCCTGGGTCTGCTGGACAAGACCGACGTGGCCAAGCAGGATCCCGAGCGGCCGTTGTACAAGAAGTACTTCATGCACGGCACCAGCCACTTCCTGGGCCTCGATGTGCACGACGTGGGCCTGTGGAACGAGATGATCCAGCCGGACATGGTCTTCACCGTGGAGCCGGGCATCTACATCCGCGAGGAGAAGCTGGGCATCCGCCTGGAGAACGATGTGCTCACCACCCGCGACACTCCGATCGACCTCTTTGCTGAGATCCCCGTGGAAGCGGAGGCGGTGGAAGAGATGATGAATGCGAAGGGGGTGGTGGCGTAGTACGCGTATACCCGCCGTTGATCATGTCGGGCGTACCCAAGCTGCTTCGGTCTGTCAGTATTGGGTTGGTGATCATTGGAGCGTTGTTCAAGCTCCAGCACTGGCCTTGGGCAGAAATTTTCCTTGTCTCTGCTTGGCCGCTCACTTTGGTTGCCATGGTTTGGCGTCCTCTCAGCGGTCTTCCAATCGATCGCAATGAAGCCGTGCGGGACGTGTTCACATTCGCAATGATCTCGGTGGTGGTCATGCGCATGATGCATCTTCCTGGAAAGGGCTATGCACTTGCCCTTGCGGTTCTGAGCGGCCTTGTATTGCTCTGGTCCGCCAGGGATCGGATACTGCCCAGTGGCGGTGATAGCGGAACAAAACCATGGCTGTTCTACCCAGCGCTCGCGTTGGTTCTTACCGGTACACTCTTTCGGATCCTGCATTGGCCTTTCAGCACGACCACGATCATCGGTGGATTGACGCTGGCCGCGATCTGGTTCTTCGCAACTATGAACGAGGATCGGAATGGGAAGTAGCGCTTTGGAACAACAAGGAAGCGCAGCGTTACGATTGCAGGCATGGGGCATTCAACTCCCAAACACCCTCACCATGCGCACCATCCGATCCATCGCCATCGCCGGTTTCATCCTCGGCATCCTCTTCAAGACCCTGCACTGGCCAGGCGCGAGCTACATCCTGCTCATCAGTGGCGTGCTCACCTTCGTGACACTTTCGGTGCTGCTGTTCCGCAAGCCCGGACCGATGACCGTGCAGCTGCGATACCCGGCCATGCTGATCGGGGCGCTGATGACGGTGATTACCGGTGGCATGTTCAAGATCATGCACTGGCCAGGGGCGAACATGCTGCTGATGTGTGGCTTGCTCATATGCGCGCTGTGGTTCCTGATCCCTACGCGCAGCGCACAAGCTGCTGCCTAGCATAGATTGAACTCTAAGTGAGACAGCCCCTCGATACGTATCGAGGGGCTGCCGTGTACTCCAGAGACCTGTCGACTACTCCTTCACGATGCGACCGGTGAACCTTGCGTTCCGCGCAAAGGCTTCGCACACATACACGCCCTTCGCAAGGGCGCTCACATCGATGGTGTTGCGGTCGGGCATGATGCGTTGCTGAAGGACCGTGCGGCCCGTGGCATCGCGCAGGGTGAATATGCCACCAGCAAAGCCGCTTGGCGCTTGGAAGTGCAGCGCGTCCGACACGGGTACGGGGAAGACCGCGAACTGCTGGGTGCCTTGCAACTCGCCCACACTCACCGAGGTGTAGTCTGCGCAGCCATTGCTGAAGGCTTGTATCTCACTTGCATTCCAAACAGGCAGAGTCTCCGCAAAGGCCAGGACGCTATCCACCCGCGTGCGCAGTGCTTCCACACTGGCATCTGGGCCACCACTCGTTGCGCGTGCATACACATAGGCGAAGAGCAGGTGCATGTTCTCGCCGGGCTCCAAGGTGAAGGCGCCCATGCTCATCAAACCCCGGCGATCGGGTGTCGCTGGTGTTTGCACGGTTTCGCTCCAAGGAGTCTGCACTTGTCCACCGGTACCCGCACCAACGGCGTCGCCATCACCGGGGAACATGAATGCGCAAAGCAGCGCTGATGGATCCGTGCTGTAACCGCTGCCACCGTAGCTCATCGGCGTGCCGTCCTTCCAGATGCCGCGCATGTAGTTGAAGGACTGCAGCGAGGTAGCGGGGTCGTTGCAGCAGGGGGAAGCGGAACTGTTGAAGTACATGAAGTGCGATAGGCCATGGTGCTCGTTGTCGATGATGCCATCGCCGAACCCGCGGCCGTTCCAATTGGGCAATGTGTTCGTGGACGCATCATCCGCACCATCGGCATCGACCAACGGGCCCTTGATCAAGGTCATGCCGAAAGCCGGAGGCTGCACACCATAGCCGGCTTGGCCCAAGCAACCTGTATCCTCATTGTCCCAGTTGTAGCCGTATGCGAGATTGCGCGATGGGTCGCAACCGATGAAGTCGTCAGTGGCGCATCCTATATCGAAATCGTTGAAGAAGCCGAGCATCGTGTTCGTGTAGGTCTGGGTGCTTCGATTGATCAGGCGGTACGAGACGAATACCGTTTGGCCAATAGCCGGGTCCGCGCTGTTGAAGGCGAACGGCATTTGATGCACTTCGACTCCCAGGCCCGTGTTGCCGTTCACGTTGCCGAGGTAGTCGTTGAAAATGCTGAAGAGCGCTTGGTCGCCCATGATGCACGGCGCATCGCCATCGGCCGGATTGTAGTTACCGTCCTGATTGAAGTCGTGGAATGGCGCGAGGTATGCGTCGTAGCCCTCGGCGACATCACCTATGGCGGGCCATCCCATGAAGGACAGCGGTATCGTGTATCCGTTCGGGTATTGAATGGCCGGATCGCAGCCGGGATCGTTGAGGCAGAGGAAATAAGCGTGATGTGCATCCACCTCAGCACGGCTCACGCGCCAAACTTGGTCGTAGAGCAGCGAATTGGCGGCGTCAGTTGTGCCATCGAGTTTGAGTGGCCCAGGGAAAAAGTGCTGGGTGCCGAATGAATCATAGAGCGTGCTCGAGACGCGCAATCCGCCATCGGTGCCTTGCCCGCCGATCCACAGGCCACCGGCATAAAGCGGAGTCGCAAGTTCACCGATGGGCACCTCGTATTGTGAGCTACCTGTGCTCGGGCCGCCTGCAACACGGCCATTCGAGAAGAATCGCGCCCGGACATCGCCGATATCCAATTCGGAGTAGGCTTGACCATAGGTCGCATGCATCGCAGCCATGAATAGGCTGAACAGGAAGGCGTATCGTGCAATCATGGTGGGCCGCGCTGGATAAGACCATTGCGAAGCGCCAACCTATTGCGCAATTCTGCGCAGCAATATCGCATCACGAGGAACGAAACGTTTCGTCACGCGAACGGCGAAAGGCAATCAGGAAGATGAGCCTCCTCAGCGCACATCGTACACCACTTGCACTTCTTCGGGCAAGGTGGTGTCGGTCACGAGGGCATGATGCACTTCGCCCTGCTCATCCTTCTCCAGCACATTGCCGGCGATGGTGAGGGCGCGGTACGAAGGGATGATCGGTGTGGAGGAGGTCAAGCGACGCGGCCGAGTTGGAAGGGCTGAATAGCGGAGTTCTCGCCGTCGAGCACCATGAGGTAGAAGTCTTGTCCTTGCAGGTCGGTGATGCGTACCCGTGTCACGGGGCCTTGCACATCGCCGGTCTTCACGATATGGCCACTGGCATCGCAGATGTCGAAGAGCGCACCCTCGGTGCCCGGCTCGTAGTCGAACATGAGCAGGCGCTCGACCTGATCGATGCGCACGCGTATTTCCAAGGATTGGGCGGTCATGGCCCCTGATACGCCAGAAGCCGCGGTCAGGTTCCTCCGAAACAGGAGGCCCGACCAGCTATCGCCGACCGGGCTTCCCACCACCAAACCAAAACCAAACCCTATCCCATCGGGAGCTAGCTCCCGTTATCGTTGAAGATCCATAGTGATGTTGTGCTTTCGGTACGCATGGCAACGAGGGGGTTTCGATTCGTCCGTGGTGCCAAACTATCGCGGGGCTGATGGGTGCGCATCACCGCCACGAGCATCGGCACCAACCACCAAGCGAGCGGATGCGGAGCACTGAAGACGCGGTTCAGCAACATGTTTGCGCGGAAGAAAGGGCGCATGCCGTTGGCTGCTCGAAGCGCGCCGCTGGCTGATGCGGATATCCGTGCTCAATGGCTCGACCTATCTTTTCGCCAAACCAGAACACCATGTCACTGCGCGCACTGATTGTTGATGATGAAGCGGATGCTCGGGAGAACCTCCGCATGATGCTCCAGGAGCATTGCCCAGAAGTGGAGATCGTCGGTCAGGCGAGCAGCGCCCCCGATGCCAGGCAGAAGATCAACGAGCTGCAGCCCAATGCGCTCTTCCTCGATATCAAGATGCCGGGCGAGGATGGCTTCCAGCTCCTGGCATCCATTGCGGAGCTGGACCTTCCTGTGGTCTTCACCACGGCTTATGATGAATACGCGCTGAAGGCCTTCAAGGAGAACGCGCTCGATTACCTGGAGAAGCCCATCGACCACGAGGAACTGGAGCGCGCGGTGAAGAAGCTGGCCAAAGCCGCAGGCGAATTGAATGGCACGCAGCCATCGGCCATCGCCGCTCTGATGAAGGACCCGGCTTCTCCATTGAGCTCGCGCGTGGCCATTCCCGGCCGCGATGGCTTGGTGCTGCTGAAGCAAGAGGACATCATGTACTTGGAAGCGGCGGACAGCTACACCACCGTACATATGAAGGACGGCAAGCGCAGCGTGAGCAGCAAGCACATCCGCGTCTTCGAGGACAACCTCGACCCGAAGACCTTCTTCCGCGTCCACAAGAGTTACATCATCAACCTGGCGCACCTCAAGGGTTTCAGCCGGTCGGAGGGCAACATGGCGCAGCTCGACAACGGCACCATGATCCCCGTTTCGCGCCGTCGTTTGCCCGATTTCCTCGGATTGATCAATACGTTCTGACCTTTGCGGGCGATGCGCGCCCTTGCCCTGCTCCTACTCGCTGTCTTTGCAGGGCGAGCTGTCTCGCAGCAGCATGCCTTCCGGCAGCTCACCACGCGCGATGGACTTGCCCAGAGCCAAGTGCGCGCCATGGCCCACGATGCCGATGGTTTCCTCTGGTTCGGGACCTTGGGTGGAGCTAGCCGATTCGATGGCCGAAGCTTCGAGAACCGCTCCGTGCAGGATGGCTTGCCCGATGCACTGGTAAGCGCCATTGCCTTGGATGCACAGGGAACGCTTTGGCTGGGCTCCGGCCAATCCATTGTGCGTGTGCAAGGTCAGCGGCTCTTCGCCGAAGAGGTGCCGGGAATCGATCGCGGTGCGCGCGTGCTGGGCCTTGCTTCAAGCCCAACAGGCCAACTCTACATCGCTACGGATGGGGCCGGCATACATGTGCGCGAAGCATCGGGGAGCATACGTGCGTTGTCTGGCTATCCGCAAAGCGCCATGAATGCGCGTTCCTTGCTGCTGTTGCGCGATGGATCGCTGCTGGTGGGTCATCGCACGGGCTTGGTGCATTGCGCGAATGGCGATTGCCGCGCAGTGACCGTGGGCGACGAGGATCCCAAACTCGTGAGCGCGCTTGCTGAAGAAGAAGACGGCAGCTGGTGGGTGGGCACGCTCGGTAGTGGCCTTTACCATCTCTCGCGAGAAGGTGATCTGATCGCCGAGATCGATGAGGAGAATGGCCTCTTGCAGAACAATGTGCGCTGCCTCTTGCGCGATGATCAGGGTCGCCTCTGGATCGGCTCGAAACTGGGCCTCAATCTGCTCGATGGCCCGCGCATGCGCACGTTCACGGTGCATCAAGGCTTGCCGAACGACAACATTCAATGCGCATTCCAGGATCGCGAGGGCAATCTCTGGTTCGGCACCGACGGAGCAGGCGCGTTGCGCTACATGGGCGATCGCTTCGTCACGTACACGGTGAAGGACGGCGTGTGCAGCGATCAAGTCATGAGCATCACGGCCGATGCGCAAGGGGACCTCTGGCTGGGCACTTATGATAATGGCTTGTGCCGCATGGATGGCATGGCCATGATCACAACGATCGATGGCTTGCCCAACAACACGGTCTGGTGCGGTTTGCTGAGCAGTGATGGCTCGCTCTGGTTCGGTACAAGCGACGGTGTTGCCCAAGTTGTCAATGGAGTTGTGCAGCGGAACAGAGGTGATGCGTTGCTGGCGGGCACACGCGTCTTTGCCTTGCATCAGGATGAAACGAACCGGATTTGGTGCGGGACACGCGATGGTCTTTACTCCTTCAGGCCGGGCGAAGCAGCATTGCGGCACGAACCCGGTGAGCAAGGCCCCACACGTTCGGTACGGGCCATCCTCCCTATGCGCGGCGGCGGGCTCGAACTCGCTGCGGACGATGGCTTTTTCACTTATCGCGATGGACGTTTCTCGCGCGTTTCGATGCAGCAAGGGCTCAGCGACCAAACGGCGCTGTGCCTATTGCGCGACCGCAGCGATCGCACATGGGTGGGCAGTGCGAATGGCCTTACCTGCATGCTCCCCGATGGTCCGCGCGCCATACGCTTCGCGCAGGATTTCGGCTCTAACTACATCAACTTCCTGCAAACCGACGATGACGGATGGCTCTGGGCCGGCACCAACAATGGCCTCTTCCACTTCCACCCGGACAGCTTGCTCGCTGATCCTGCTGCGCACCGCCACATCACCATGAGCGATGGACTGCGCGGCCTGGAGTTCAACCTGAATGCGGCACATGCGTGGACGCGCGGCAGATTGCTCTTCGGCAGTGCTACAGGCATGGTGCTTCACCACTGGAGATCCTCGAGTGAATCCAAGGCGCATGCATCCATCCTTCCCGGCATCCGCATTCACGGGGTGCGCTCCTTCTTGCAGCCCACCGACTGGAAGGACCAATGCGATAGCCTGAATTCCGACGGACTTCCGCTGGGCTTGCATTTGGGTCATCGCCGCCACTATCTCACCTTCGATTACGGCGCAACGGCCTTCGCGCGGCCCGAGGAGGTGCGCTATCGTTATCGGCTCGTTGGCCTTGATGCGGATTGGCTGCCGCCCACCGATGCGCGCTTCGCTTCCTTCAGCAACCTGCCTCACGGGCAGTACACGTTCGAGGTGGTTGCTGCCATCGGCGATGGGGCTTGGAGCGATCCGGCATCCATCTCGTTCAGCATCGATCCGCCCTATTGGGCGCGCTGGTGGTTCTTCGCACTCTGCGCAATCGGAGCCGTGACACTCGCATTCGGCATACATAGCATTAGAGCAAAGCGCAGAGCACGCCGCGAGAAGACCCGCCAGTTGGTACTGCGCTCGCGCATGCTGCAATTGGAGCAGCAGGCGCTCAATGCCAACATGAATCGGCACTTCGTGTTCAATGCACTCAACAGCATCCAGTTCCACATCAACCGTCAGGACCGCGCCACGGCCAGCAAGTACCTCACGAGTTTCGCCAAGCTGATCCGCAAGAACCTCGATGCGAGCCAGGGCGATACCACCACCCTGGCCGAAGAACTTGAGCGCTTGGAGCTGTACCTGAAGCTGGAGCACATGCGCTTCAAGGACAAGTTCCGCTACACCATCACGGTTGACCCTTTGGTTGATGCCCATCAGGTACGGCTGCCGGCCATGATGCTGCAGCCCTATGTGGAGAACAGCATCTGGCATGGAATCCTTCCAATGGAAAGCCAAGGGCATGTGGCCATCACGGCGCAGCCTGCCCTGGAGCCCGGCCGCGTGGTGGTCCGCATTGAGGACGATGGCATCGGGGTGGAGCAGAGCCAGCAGGCCAAAGCGGGCGTCGAGAACGACCATATCTCCCGGGGCATCGAGATCACGAAGGGCCGGGCTGACGTGCTCCGGAAGCTCGAATTGACCGATATACGGATCGATGGTCCTAGGGAACGGTCGGACGTGAACGGGCAACGGCAAAAAGGCACCGTGGTGCGCATAGAACTCCCTGTGCAACAGTCCGTAACAAATGCCGCGAATGGCTTGCAAACCGCCATGGACGACATTACATTTGGTCCGTCATGAAGCTCCAGCACCTCCCACTGAACCTGTTCGCGATGGTGGCCCTCGTGGTCAGCATGGCGCTCACAGGGTGCTCCAAGGACGATGGCTTCGCTCCCTGCCAGCATCAAGAAGAGAACAACGGCAACGCCAAGATGATGGGCGGCAACGCGACTGAATACCGGGATGCGCAAGGCCGTAACGGAACACGCGGCACCGATGGCGATAGCTCCATCAGCGACGATGGCGACGATGTGGGCGATGGCGAGCGCAACCGCAAGAAGAAGCCGAATAGCTGACCCTTCAGCACTACCTGCTTACGATGAGCGCCCCGATTGTTTCGGGGCGCTTTCTTTTCCCTTCGTTCGTAAGGCGCAACCGTTCCTAGTTCGGCAGAGACGCGCCACACGGCATCCGGCTAGTTTCACTCGCGAAGCAGAAGACCATGCCCGCGCGCAGCCAGGATCACGTGCATCGCCTGATCGGCTCCATGAGCCCGGCAGAGAAGCGTTGGTTCAAACGGCACCTGCAACGCAATGGGCAAGAGCAGGGCAGTAATCAGGACCAGCTCTTCGATGCGATTGCTGCCATGGATTGTTACGATGAGAAGGCGCTGCTCGCGCGATTCGAGGGCGCGGCCTTCACCCGCCACTTCGCCATCACCAAAAGAAGGCTCTACGAATCGATCCTGCATAGCCTGGAGAGCTTCCATGCCGAGAGCTCCGTTGATGCCCGATTGCACAAGCTGTTGCATCAGGTTGAGATCCTGCACCAGCGAGCGCTCTATGCCGATGCGCAGAAGATCCTCGCCAGTGCTCGCAAACAAGCCGAGCAGCATGAGCGCGCCGCCACGCTGCTTGCCATAAGGGAGTGGGAGCGTCGATTGATGGAATGCCGCAACTACGCGGGTACCGATGCGAATGCTGTGCAGGCCATGACTGATGCCGATGAACAAGCACGCCTAGCACAAGAACAGCTCGATCGCTTATGGTCGATCAAGAGTCGGTTGCTCTTGCGCATCTATCACCAAGGCGCTGCACGGGAACAGGCGTCGGCCGCTGAAATCCAGGATCTGCTGAGCGACCCCATGCTCGCTGAAGGCGTGAAGCTGCATTCGGCGCATGCGCGTTTCCTTCATCATCACATCCGTGGTGCGGCTGCCTTCGCTTTGGGCCTGACCCACGAGTGCCGCAAGCATCTGCAAGTCAACGCAGAGCTGCTGGATCGTGAGCGCGCCGCATTCAAGGATGAGCCTAACCTGATCCTGGGGGTGATGAGCAACCTCGCCTATGTGACCGTGCAATGCGGTTTGTACGATGAGGCCTTCGCGCTGCTGAAGCGATTCAGGCAACTGCCGGGACTGTGGGGCATGCCCGAAACGGAGGACCTCGACCTGAAGCTCTTCGCCACCACGACAAGCCTCGAGCTGAGCATGCACTTGCGTTTGGGCGAGGCGGAAAAAGCACTGGTGCTGATCCCCGTGGTGGAGCGCGGCTTGCGTGAGCATGCGCAGCGCCTAGGCCCCGTGCGCCGCGCATTGCTCCAGTACGAATGCGCCTATGCGCTCTTCATCGCAGGCCAGCCAGAGAAAGCACTGCGCTGGACCAACGAGGTGCTCAACGGAACGCGACAGGATGATCAGAGCGATGTGAGCTGCTTCACGCGCATGCTGCACCTTCTGCTTTTGCACGACTCAGGCAAACGCGACTTGCTGGCCTATGCGCACCGCAACACCGAACGCTTCATGAAGGCGCACGGCAGGCAGCAGCGTTTCGAGCCGAGGTTGCTCCGCTTGATCAGCCAACTGATGCATGCGCGGAACGACCAGGATGCGCGCGCGGCCCTAACCGCATTCCGTGAAGACGCCATTGCACTGCTCGACGACCCGCAGGAGCGCAGCGTGCTCGACTACATGGACCCGGTGGCCTGGGCCGAGAGCAAGCTCAGCGAAATGCCCCTTGCCGATTGCATCCGCGAGCGAGCGAAGCGGATGGGGAGCGCGGCTTAGGGACGGTGCCACTCGCGCACAACCTTGAACGATCCGTGGCCAGACTTTCGGGTCCATGCCTTCCAATTGATTTGGTTGTTGCAAAGACGTCCTAGGATCAGTGCGTACTCTGTAGCCGAATTGTCGGCGTGCGCTTGATTCGAGGCATCCATCATGGAATCGAACTGTTCCACCACGCGTCGCTCAACACCCACCACTCTTTCTTCCTGGGAAGGTGTCCCGTCAGAATCGATGTTGTAGCTGATCAACACCTTCAGCTTGGCCCGCATGTATATCAGCTTGATCATCTCCTGCCAGCTATCGAGGCAGTTGGTCTCGTGTTCGAGACAAACTTCATAGATGGCCGGCAATAACCAATTCGCCGAGGGTTCGACCCCTATTGCCGTGGTGCTGAGCCGCTCCTTACGTGCAATGACTAGATCGATGTTCCACTCTTCCTTGCGGTAGATGAGAGTGTCTTTGTTCTTTTCGCAGAGGGCTTTGCCGAAAGGGCTATGCTCACCCTCGAACGAAGCACGGCCAATGGTTTCAATGGTCCAGCTCTTCGTGTTGTTCCAATTAGAAGGGTTTAGAAAAGGCTGAATCACCGAGAAATCCTTCCAGCATTCGATGAGCCCAGATGCGTTCATGACCTCTTCAAGAACGCATCCCAACCTTGCGCGCGCAGCTCATGCTGTCCGCCTTGCCGATCAACGAGCATGTAGCCGCTGGCCTTGTCGGTCATGTGGCCGATGATGGTGATGCTGGGATTGCCCTTGATCTTGTCGTAATCGGCTTGCGCGATAGTGAAGAGCAGCTCGTAGTCCTCGCCGCCGTTGAGCGCGCAGGTGCTGGGATCGAGGTCGAAGTCGCGCGCGGTCTTGTAGGTAGTGGGATCAATGGGCAGCTTCTCATCGAAGATGCGTACGCCCAATCCTGAGTTGCGCGCGATGTGGATGGCCTCGCTCGCCAGACCATCGCTGATGTCGACCATGGCGGTTGGCTTCACCTCCAGCTTCGCGAGCAGCTCGATGATGTCCTTGCGCGCCTCGGGTTTGAGCTGGCGCTCGAGGATGTAGTCGTTGCCGCCGAGATCAGGTTGCGCGCCGGTCTCTTTGAAGACGGCTTTCTCGCGCTCGAGCACTTGCAGGCCCATGTAGGCGCCACCGAGGTCGCCGCTCACCACGAGCAGATCGTTGTCCTTAGCGCCGTTGCGGTACACGATATCCTCCTTGTTCGCAACGCCGATGGCCGTGATGCCGATGACCAGGCCGCTGCGACTGCTGCATGTATCGCCGCCCACGAGATCAACGCCGTAATTCTTGCAGGCCAGCAGCATGCCTTCGTAGAGTTCGTCCACGGCCTCCACGGGGAAGCGGTTGCTGAGCCCCAAGGCCACGGTCACTTGTCGGGGCGCGGCGTTCATGGCGTACACATCGCTGAGGTTCACCACCACGGCCTTGTAGCCCAAGTGCTTCAGCGGCGCATAGCTCAGGTCGAAGTGGACGCCCTCCAGCAGCATGTCGGTGGTGACCACTTGGTGCAGGCCTTCGGGGTCGATCACGGCGGCATCGTCGCCGATGCCTTTCACGGATGAGGCGTGCTGGAGCTGGATGCGCGAGGCGAGGCGCTCGATGAGGCCGAACTCGCCGAGGGCGGAGAGTTCGGTGCGGGAGGGAGTGTCTGACATGCGGCGCGAAGTTCTGCTTTCGGCGCGTGCCGATCGTGCATACCTTCTGAACCCCGCGATCGACGGGGAAAACGTCAAGCCCCGCCAGGGATGGAAGCCCCGGCTCTTAGACCGGGGCAGGCTCAGCGGACAGCCCGAAGGCGGCCTCGGAATCAGCAATCCAGAATCAGCAATCACTCATGTTCCTCAACTGCCACAGCTGGTTCAGTTTCAAGTACGGCGTGATGAAGCCCGAGGCGCTGCTGGAGGAAGCGGCGAAGGCAGGCGTGCGTTCGTTCGCGCTCACCGACATCCATTGCTCGGCGGGTGTGCCCGACTTCGTGCGCGACGCACCGCGTTATGGCGTGCGGCCGGTGGCAGGCATCGAGTTCCGCGATGGCGCAAAGCTGCTGTACATCGGCATCGCGAAGAGCAACGCGGGTTTCCAGCGCTTGAATGAATTGCTGAGCGCGCACCTGCTGGATGATGAGCCTATTCCGACGCGCGCCCCCGAGTTGAATGATGTCTTCTTCATCTATCCTTTCAGCAATGCGCCGCAGCAGTTGCGCGTGAATGAGCGCGTGGGCATCAAGCCGAGCGAACTCACGCGTTTGGCATTCTCGCCGTGGGCGAAGCGGATGAATGAACTGGTGGCGCTGATGCCGGTGACCTTCCAGAATCCCGGGTCAAGCCCGGGACGCGACTGGAACACGCACCGCCTGCTGCGCACCGTGGCGCAGAACACCGTGGTGAGCAAACTGCCGAAGGATGAACTTGCTGAGCAGGACGAGTTCTTCCGCAGCGAGGAAGAGGTGCGGCGCATCTACCGCGACTTCCCCCAACTCGTGGACAATGCTGTTCGCCTATTGGAAGAATGCAGCATCGACTTCGATGGCGGCGACAAGACGCGCGCGGCCTTCACGAACGATGTGCGCGCGGACCGCGAGCAGCTGCACCGCGATGCGCTGGAAGGCTTGCAGTACCGCTACCCGAACGCGAGCGCGAAGGTGATGGCGCGCCTCTGGCACGAGCTGGACGTGATCGAGAAGATGGGCTTCGTGAGCTATTTCCTCATCAACCAGGACATCGTGAATTATGCGCGCCGCCGAGGTTTCTTCCACGTGGGGCGCGGCAGCGGCGCCAACAGCCTGGTGGCCTATTGCCTGCGCATCACCGACGTGGACCCAATGGAGCTCGACCTCTATTTCGAGCGCTTCATCAATCCCGCGCGCAAGAAACCGCCCGACTTCGACATCGATTTCAGTTGGAAGGACCGCGACGAGGTGTACCGCTATGTGTTCGCGAAGTACAATGCTGCGGATGGAAAGCCGGGCGGGGTCCACGCCGCGCAGATCGCCACGTACACCACCTTCCAATGGCGCGGCGCCATACGCGAGTTGGGCAAGGCGGTGGGGCTTCCGCCGGCTGAGATTGATGCGCTGAGTGAAGGCGATCACGGTTACTACTCACGTGGCCGTCCGAGCGCGCATGCGAAGAGCGGCGAGCTGGACAAGGTGGCGCAGGCGGTGATCCGCTATGGCCAGCGCTTGATCGGCATGCCGCATCACTTGGGCATCCACGCTGGCGGCATTGTGATCACGGAGAAGCCCGTGGCGCATTTCACCGCGCTGTTCCGTCCGCCGAAAGGCTTTCCTGTTACGCAGATCAGCATGCTGGAGTGCGAAGACATGGGCCTGCACAAATTCGACCTGCTGAGCCAGCGCGGGCTGGGGCATATACGAGACGCGGTGGAGTTGGTGAACAAGACTCAAGACACAAGTCTCAAGTACAAAGTCCAAAATTCCAAGGCTCAAGGCGCAAGTCCCAAGGCGCAAGACCCAAGCTATAAGACACAAAGATCAGGGGCTGCGGGCAACTTACTTGAGTCTTGTGACTTGCGACTTGTGACTTGTGACTTCCGCTCCGCGGTGGACATCCACGACATCCCGCGCTTCAAAGAAGACCCCGCGATCAAGGAGCTGCTGCGCACGGGCAATACCATCGGTTGTTTCTATGTGGAGAGCCCGGCCATGCGCATGCTGCTGAAGAAGCTGAAGGTGGAAGACTATCTCGGACTGGTAGCGGCGAGCAGCATCATCCGCCCCGGTGTTGCGGAGAGCGGCATGATGCGCGAGTACCTGCTGCGGCACAATGACCCCGAGCGGCGCAAGCTGGCCCCGAAGCGCCTTTTGGAGATCATGCCCGAGACCTACGGCGTGATGGTGTACCAGGAGGACGTGATCCGCGTGGTGCATCTCTACGGCGGGCTCGATCTGGAGGAATCGGACACGGTGCGGCGCGGCATGAACATCCGTTACCGCGACCGGCCGGAGTTCAAGGTGGTGGAGCAGAAGTTCTTTTCCAACTGCAAACGCATGGGCTATCCGCCGGGCGAGGCCGAAGAGGTGTGGCGGCAGATCCAGAGTTTCGCCAGCTTCAGCTTCGCGAAGGGCCACAGCGCCAGCTACGCGGTGGAGAGCTACCAGAGCCTGTACCTGAAGGCGCATCATCCGCTGGAATTCCTGGTGGGCGTGGCCAACAACTTCGGCGGCTTCTATCGAACGGAGTTTTACCTGCATGAGGCGAAGCGCGCGGGAGCGGTGATCGAAGCGCCGTGCATCAATACGAGTGAAGAGTTGTGCTCCTTGCACCGAGTGGTGAGTGGTGAGTGGAGAGTGGCGAATGAAATGCACCTGCGCCACTCACCACTCCCCACTCCCCACTCCCCACTCACTCCCTGCATTTACCTCGGCCTGGGCAACATCAAGAGCCTCGAGAGCGAGACCGCGCAGCTGATCCCGAACGAGCGCCGCCGCAACGGGCCCTTCGTCGATCTGCAAGACTTGCTGAAGCGCGTGCCTTTGCATGTGGAACAAGCGCGCATCCTCATCCGCGTGGGGGCACTGCGCTTCACCGGAAGGAGCAAGCCGCAATTGCTGTGGGACCTCACCCTGCTGCACAAGCCCGCGCGCGTCACCGCCGATGGTGACCTCTTCATCACGAAGGTGGAAGAGCCCACGCTGCCCGACCTGCATCACCATCCCCTGGCCGATGCCTACGACGAGCTGGACCTGCTGGGCTTTCCGTTGTGCGATCCGTTCGCGTTGGTGGAGTGCGGTGAATGGTCATTGGGGAATGGCG
>JBATND010000347.1:0-7416 GCA_049290175.1 Flavobacteriales bacterium
CCTTGAGGCCGCTATCGACCTTGGCCACTGCGGCGATCTGGTCGTTGTTGCGGAGCTCGATCAGGCGCACGCCTTGTGTGGCGCGGCCCAACACGCGCATTTCGCTCAGGTCCATGCGAATGGTGATGCCGTTCCGTGTGATGATCATGAGCTGGTCATCGGCATGAACATCCTTGATGGCCACGAGATTGCCGGTCTTCTCGGTGACTTGGATGGTCTTCACGCCCTTGCCGCCTCGCGAAACCATGCGGTATTCGTACTCGATTTTGCCATCCACTTCTTCAGCGATGGCCGACCGCTTGCCGTAGCCATTCTCGCTCACCACGAGCACTTGGCGCGAGGTGAGGTCGGCGCTGTCCACAGCGATCATGCCGATCACCTCATTCTCCTCGCTGCCACCTTCGAGGTTCATGCCGCGCACACCGCTGGCATTGCGGCCCATCGGACGAACGTCGCCTTCCTCGAAGTGAACCGCACGACCATCCTTGCTGGCCAGGATGATGTGGCTCTTGCCGGTGGTGAGGCGAGCCTCGAGCAATTCATCGCCTTCGCGGATGCCCACGGCGATGATGCCATTGGCGCGCGGACGGCTGTAAGCCTCGAGCGTGGTCTTCTTGATGATGCCCTTCTTGGTGCATAGCACCACAAAGTGGTTGTTCAGGTAGTCCTCGCTGCTGAGGTCCGTTACGTTCAGGTAGGCTACCACCTTATCGTCGCCTTCGATCTGCACCAGGTTCTGGATCGCGCGGCCCTTGCTCTGGCGGTTGCCCTCGGGGATATCGAATACACGCATCCAATAGCAACGGCCCTTCTGGGTGAACACCAGCAGATAGTTGTGGTTGGTGGCCACGAAGAGGTGCTCGAGGAAATCCTCGTCGCGCGTGGTACTGCCGCGGCTGCCCACTCCTCCCCTGCTCTGCGTGCGGAATTCGTTCAGGCTGGTGCGCTTGATGTAGCCCAAGTGGCTGATGGTGACCACCACGGCCTCGTCAGCGATGAGGTCCTCGATGCGCACATCGCCACTGGCGTGCATGATCTCGGTGCGCCGCTTGTCGCCGTACTTCTCCTTCACCTCAAGGGTTTCGTCCTTGATGATCTTCATGCGAAGGCCCTCGTCGGCGAGCACTTCCTTCAGGTAGGCGATGGTCTTCATCAGCTCGGCGTGCTCCTCGCGGATCTTGTCGCGCTCCAGGCCGGTGAGGCGCTGCAGGCGCATATCGAGGATGGCGCGGGCCTGGATCTCGCTGAGGCCGAACTGGCCCATGAGTCCTTCGCGAGCTTCATCGGGCGTTTGGCTGGCGCGGATCAGTGCGATTACCGCATCGAGGTGGTCGAGGGCGATGAGCAGGCCCTCAAGGATGTGCGCTCGCTCTTCAGCCTTGCGCAGGTCGAACTTGGTGCGGCGGATGACCACGTCCATCCGGTGATCCACGAAGTGCTGGATCATGGGCTTCAGTGCCAGCAGCACAGGGCGGCCATGCACCAGCGCGATGTTGTTCACGCTGAAGGAGGTCTGCAGCTCGCTGTGCTTGAAGAGTTGGTTCAGCACTACGCTCGACATGGCGTCGCGCTTCACCTCATACTCGAGGCGGATGCCGTTGCGATCGCTGTAGTCGTTCACGTCGCTGATGCCCTCCACGCGCTTCTCCGTCACCAATTCGGCCACGCCCTTGTGGAGCTTGTCGGCCTTGTTCACCTGGTAAGGGATCTCGGTGCAAACGATGGTCTCGCGGCCGGTCTTCGGATCCTCCTCCACGAAGGTCTTGCCGCGCAGGATGATGCGGCCACGGCCTGTCTCGTAGGCATCACGGATTCCCTGTGTGCCATAAATCACACCACCCGTTGGGAAGTCAGGGCCCTTGATGTGCTGCATCAGGCCATCGGTGTCGATGTCCTTGTTGTCGATGTAAGCGCAGATGCCATCGCACACCTCGCTGAGGTTATGCGGCGGCATGTTGGTGGCCATGCCCACGGCGATGCCCGCCGCGCCATTCACCAGCAGTTGCGGGATCTTGGTGGGCATCACGCTGGGCTCTTCGAGGGTATCATCGAAGTTGGGGCGCATGTCCACCGTCTCCTTGTCCAGATCGGCGAGCACCTCTTCCGCGATCTTGCGCATGCGGGCCTCGGTGTAACGCATGGCCGCCGGTGGGTCGCCATCGATGCTGCCGAAGTTCCCTTGACCGTCCACCAGCGGGTAGCGCAGGCTCCAGCTCTGGGCCATGCGCACCATGGCATCATACACGCTGCCATCGCCGTGCGGGTGGTACTTTCCTAACACCTCACCCACGATACGGGCGCTCTTCTTGTAAGGCCGATTGCTGAGCACGCCCAAGTCCTGCATACCATAGAGTACGCGGCGATGCACCGGCTTCAGTCCGTCGCGCACGTCGGGCAAGGCCCGGCTCACGATCACCGACATCGAATAATCGATGTAGGCGGTGCGCATCTCGTTCTCGATGTTGATCGGGATGATCTTCTCTCCTCCTTGCTCGTTCATGGTGCTTGCGTGCCGGGGCCAATACCCCCTCTTTTTTCGGCGCCCGAAGGTACCCTGACAAGGGGATACCACCGACCCCACTTTTCCACATCGCCACAGCCTCTTGTGGAAAATTGGATTTGCTTGTTTCCGAAGCGCCGTTGCCTGTGGGGATAGCTTGCCCGCGCCGCTGGCCCACCTACCTTGCAGGTGCCGTCGGCAATTGCATCTGATCCATACAACTTAGCGCCCTCAACCCATGGACGCCCGCTTCACCCCCCGAGTCCGAGACATCATCGGCTATAGCCGCGAGGAGGCCCTCCGCCTCGGACACAACTTCATCGGCATCGAGCATGTCCTGCTCGGTCTGCTGCGCCACAACGAGGGCAACGCCCTGCGCATCCTCCAACGCTTGGAGGTTGACGTGGACGAGCTCCGCAAATCCGTGGAGCGCGGCATGGAGCCGCCCAGCGCCACGCGTCCCAAGGACAAGGAGAGCATCAATCTGCTGAAGCAGGTGGAGAAGATGCTGAAGATCACCTACCTCGAGGCGAAGCTCTTCAAGAGCCAGAGCATCGATACCGAGCACCTGCTGCTCAGCATCCTCAAGGACGAGGACAACCTCGCCACGCGCACCCTGCGCAAATTCAACGTGGACTACGAGACCGTGAAGCACGAGCTGGATGTGATCCTCGCCGACGGCGGAAGCTCATACACCAGCAAGGGCAGCAAGCCCACGCGCACCAGCGGCCCGCGCGCCCAAGGCCCGCAGAGCGCCGATGACGACGACGAGGAGAGCGGCAGTTTCCAAGGCGGCGGCGGCGGCCAGCGCAAGCAGGGCGATAGCAAGAGCAAGACCCCGGTGCTGGACAATTTCGGCCGCGACCTGACCAAATTGGCTGAGGACGGCAAGCTGGACCCCATCGTAGGCCGCGAGAAGGAAATTGAGCGGGTGAGCCAAGTGCTCTCGCGCCGCAAGAAGAACAACCCGGTGCTCATCGGCGAGCCCGGAGTTGGCAAGAGCGCCATTGCCGAGGGCTTGGCCCTGCGCATCATCCAGCGCAAGGTGAGCCGTGTGCTCTTCAATAAGCGCATCGTGGCCTTGGACATCGCCAGCCTCGTTGCGGGCACCAAGTACCGCGGCCAGTTCGAGGAGCGCATGAAGGCGGTGATGAACGAGTTGGAGAACAGCCCGGACGTGATCCTCTTCATCGACGAGATACACACCATCGTGGGCGCAGGCGGCGCTTCGGGTTCGCTCGACGCCAGCAACATGTTCAAGCCTGCACTTGCGCGCGGCGAGATCCAATGCATCGGCGCCACCACCTTGGATGAGTTCCGCCAATACATCGAGAAGGACGGTGCCTTGGAGCGCCGCTTCCAGAAGGTGCTGGTTGAGCCCACAAGCGTTGACGAGACCATCCAGATCCTCAACAACATCAAGGAGAAGTACGAGGAGCACCACAACGTGAACTTCACTCCGGAGGCCGTGGAGGCCTGCGTGAAGCTCACCGCCCGGTACATCACCGATCGCCATCTGCCCGATAAGGCCATCGATGCGCTCGATGAGGCCGGCAGCCGAGTGCATATCAGCAACATCGTGGTGCCCAAGAGCATCCTCGATGTGGAGCAGAAGATCGAGGACATCAAGGAAGAGAAGAACAAGGTGGTGCGCAGCCAGCGCTATGAAGAGGCTGCCAAGCTCCGCGACCGCGAGCGCCAATTGCTTGAAGAGCTCGACAAGGCCAAGAAGGCCTGGGAAGAAGAGAGCAAGAGCAACCGCACCACTGTTACCGAAGAGAACGTGGCCGAAGTAGTGGCCATGATGAGCGGCATCCCCGTGACGCGTATCGCTGAGAAAGAGAGCGGTAAGCTGCGCCGGATGAAGGAAGAGATGCAGGGCAAGGTGATCGGGCAGGACGAGGCCGTGGCCAAGGTGGTGAAGGCCATTCAGCGCAACCGCGCCGGTCTGAAGGACCCCAACCGGCCCATCGGCTCATTCATCTTCCTCGGTCCTACGGGCGTGGGTAAGACGCAATTGGCCAAAGAGCTGGCGCGCTACCTCTTCGACACCGACGATGCCATGATCCGCATCGACATGAGCGAGTACATGGAGAAATTCTCCGTGAGCCGCCTGATCGGTGCGCCTCCGGGCTACGTGGGCTATGAGGAAGGCGGACAGCTCACCGAGAAGGTGCGCCGCCGCCCCTACTCCATCATCCTGCTCGACGAGATCGAGAAGGCGCACCCCGACGTGTTCAACCTGTTGCTGCAGGCGCTCGACGATGGCAAGATGACCGACAGCCTCGGCCGTCACATCGACTTCAAGAACGCCATCATCATCATGACATCGAATATCGGCGCGCGCGACCTGAGCGACTACGGCAAGGGCGTGGGCTTCGGCACCACCGCCAAGTCTGCTGGGCAGGAAGACGCTAACCGCGGCATCATCGAGAAAGCGCTGCGCAAGGCTTTCGCGCCGGAGTTCCTCAACCGCATCGATGACATCATCATGTTCAATGCCCTCAAGCGCGAGGACATCCACAAGATCATCGACATCGAGCTGGGCCACCTGTACAAGCGCGTCGGCGAGCTGGGCTACGACCTCAAGCTCACCGAAGAGGCCAAGGATTTCCTCGCTGAGAAGGGCTACGATGAGAAGTTCGGCGCCCGTCCGCTCAAGCGCGCCATCCAGAAGTTCATCGAGGACCCGATGGCCGAGGAGATCATCAATCAGGGCATCGAGGAAGGCGACAAGATCTCGATCGGCCTGAATAAGGAGAAGACCGATGTGAGCATCAAAGTGACCAAGGGCAAGAAGAAGATCGCCAAGGGCGAGGGCGACGAGACCAAGGAGTTGCCGCCTGCGGAGTGATTGCTGTTCGATTAGTAGTTGAACGTCCTCCAAATGGGGGGCGTTCGCTTTTTGTGACGCCTCGAATAGGTATTTGCCAGTTGCTGCCCGAATAGCGAGTATCAAGGTTGGGTAATATCATTGCCCTACGATGCCGAGGAAGCAGAGTCGGGGCAAGCTGAAGATCATGGTCGCCTCGAGTGTCCATCACTTCCGGACTGAGCTCGACCAGATTTACGCTACCCTACGTGGCTTCGGCTATGAGGTGATCATGTCCAAGGAGGGAACAGTTTTCGTGGATCCCCGCAATCACAATAGGACCAACTGCATTCAAGCCGTACATGAATGCGACGTCTTCCTCGGCATCATCAGGCCCAACTATGGAAGCGGCATCGTCTCCGGGAAAGCCATCACACATTGGGAATTCTTGGAAGCCATCAAGCTAAATAGACCTAGCTGGTTCGTCGTGGACCAGCAAGTCGAAACGTGCAGGCAATTGCTCAAGCCATACCTGTTTCGAAAGAAAGGGAAGAGGACCGTCCGCACGGACTTCAGATTGCGACCTAATCCGGTGTTGGACGACCTGCGCGTGCTGGATATGTACGAATCCGCGCTGAAGAGCAATATCAAGCTCGAGGAACGCACCGGGCACTGGGTTCAACCTTACGCAGATTTCGCTCAACTGCTCACATTCATCGATCGCCAATTCAAGGATCCTCACCGTATCCGCACGATTTGCGAAGACCAGCAAGTACAGCCATGAACGGAGAACAGATTAAAGCCCTGATTGCGCAAGGAGAATCTGATTCCTTGGAATTCCTGACCGGTGAAACCTCGGCGCAACGGCTTGCACGGTCTGTTGTCGGATTCCTGAACGGATCTGGAGGGACGATTATCCTAGGTGCAGGCCCAGACGGGCGTGTTGCTGGTTTATCGAACGCTGGAGCAATAGCGAATTCGCTGAACACGGAGTTGCCCGACCTGATAAGCCCACGAGCGATGTGGAGCGTTGAATTGGCGCATGTTGAAGAGCGCGAGGTGGTGGTTGTCCATGTGCCTGAAGGGATGGAGAAGCCCTATATGGCCAGTGGCGGGGTTTATCTCATCCGGCTGGGCAGTGGTTTAGTCGCGGCCACCCCGGCGGATCTCTCTCGAATGATTCAAGATCGACTTCGCGCCAGTGAGCGTTGGGAGCGGCGGCTGGTTCCAGGCGCAGGGTTAGCGGATCTCGATAGTCAGGTTGTCCGGGAAACCATGGCTTTAGCCATTCGGAATAACCGCTGGTCCGGAGACCCGCAGGATATAGAATCGTTCCTGTACGATTTCGGGCTTGGGGGCAATTTGGGCTTGACCAACGCTGCAGTTGTGCTTTTCGGAAAGCAAGTGGGCCGTTTCATGCCGCAGGCTAAAGTCAGGCTACTGGTCGGGTCCTCGGGCAAAATTGGTGAGCGGTACGCCTTCGATGCATTGTTCGAGAGTTGTTTAATTACCCTAGTGGGGCAGATTGAGACTGCACTGCGGCCATACATAGCTGGAGTGCGAAGTCAGTTCGACGATTCGAGTTGGAAGCGGCAGGATACCCCATTGTATCCGACTCTAGCCGTCCGGGAGGGTGTGCTCAATGCGATAATCCATCGCGATTATGACATTCCGGGGAATACAACCATCATCGTCGAGCCTCATCAACTGAAGATCACCAATCCGGGTGGCCTGCCCGAAGGCTTGAAGGTTGCTGACTTGCGGAAGGATCACATGTCAGTTCTACGAAACCAAGACATTGCGCACATGTTCTTCATCAATCAGAGTATTGAGAAGATTGGCAGAGGAACACAGTTCATCCTAGAGCAATCCAAGGAATCCGGCCTCAGAGAGCCGAAATGGGAGTGCGCTGAGCAGAGTATCAGCTTGACGTTTTTCGCTCCAAGAAGCGGAGAACGATCCGACCCAAGAAGCCTGAGTGCGCGTGAATCGAAGATTGTGGAGTTCTTGAAGGAGAAGGGGGTAATCAAGGTCTCCGATTTAGAGGGCCTACTAGGCGTGAAAATCAGTGATCGTACCATCAGGAACGATCTGCAATCACTCA
>JBATND010000348.1:0-24851 GCA_049290175.1 Flavobacteriales bacterium
TCAACAACCTGCCCGGACCGCCGGTGCCCATGGGCGGAGGTTCCATAGGGCAGCAAGTCCATATCCCGGTCTTCATGATCGGCATGGCCGATGGCGAGGCTTGGCGCGCCGCTTTGGACGACGGCGCATCACTGACGGTTCTGCTGGGCAACAAGGATGGCTACTTCGGGCATGATGTCGGCCTGCGGAAATCCGATGTCCTGCTTCCTACAGCGCTGGCGTTCCCGAACTGGCTGGCCGCTCAATCCGGCGACCACGTGGTGAGCCTCGGAGCCATGGTACACAACTATGGATCGGACCCGAATGAGGCGGTGGCGCTGCGAGCCGTCGTGCTACAGGATGGCGAAACGATGTATGATGAAACCACCCTGCCCTTCCCGCTAGAGCCGGGCGATAGCCTGATGGTGCTGTTGCCGGATTGGGTGCAATCATCCTACGCAGGTCGTTATCAACTCACCTACACGGTGGTGAGCGGCATCGATCAGCACGAGCTCGACAACCACTTCTCCATTCCGCTCGACTTCAGCGATCGCTTCGCCCTGGTGCCCACCGACCCAACCGGCGCACCGGTCTCCACCATCGGCATGAAACCCGCGCAATCCGATGGGATCTACGAGAGCTGCATCCATTTCCGCGACCCGCATGCTTCGCGCATCGCGATCACCGGTATCGACCGGCAGGTCTCAGTGAACGAGCCGCTCCAGTTGGAGGGCGATGTGGTCTTCACACGCGTGTATGAATGGACGGATCCCTTCGCCACGATGGATGATGCGGGCTTCGGCTTCACGCAAGTCTCCTTGGCCGCCGAGGATGAGCACGTCATCACCGCTCCGGGCAATTCGGCCACGCTCCATTTACCGTTCACCGAGCCGCTCCTGTTGCAAGACAACATGCGCTACCTGTTCTGCACCGCCACCAATAACCCCTCGGTCTTCTTCGGTTACCATGAGCATGTGAGCTTCCGAATGAATGAGGCGCTCCATGGCCAGCCCACAAGCCCGTTGCGCAATGGCACCAATTGGTTCCTGCGTTTCGTTGGCGGCCCGGTGGCGAGCCTTGGCCTGCGCGCGGTCGATGCAAACTCCATTGGAATTCAAGAAGAGCAAGCTCTCGCTGCGCGGGCCTTCCCGAATCCGAGCGAGGGCATCTTCCATCTGGTGCTTGACTCGCCGGAGCAGGCCGAACTGATCGTGCGCGATGTGCTGGGCCGCGAAGTGCTGCGGCAACACGCCGTCTCTGGAATGACCACGCTCGACCTCAGTCAGGAATCGCCGGGCGCCTACATGGCAACCGTGATCGGAGCTAGCGGTTCGCAATCGTTGCGGCTGGTGGTCGAGTGAGAAGCGCCTAGCGCTTAGCGGCCGCTCGCGACGTGTTGCGTTCCTTCGCCGTCCCGAAATCCCGCGATCCTGCGGGACGGGATGAAGGCACATGCTCAAGCGCGGCTTCGACATCCTGGCAGCACTGCTTGCGCTGGCCGTGCTCTCGCCGCTGCTGCTGATCATAGCGTTGCTGGTAGCACTTGGTTCACCGGGCGGCGCCTTCTTCCGGCAGGTGCGCGTGGGCAAGGGTGGCCGCGAATTCCGCCTGCTGAAGTTCCGCACCATGCGGCCCGGCAGCGAGGCGCAAGGGCAGATCACGGTGGGCGGCCGTGACCCGCGCATCACGCGCATCGGCTACTTCCTGCGCAAGACCAAGCTCGACGAATTGCCGCAACTGCTGAACATCATGCGCGGCGACATGAGCATCGTGGGCCCGCGACCCGAAGTGCCGCGCTACGTGGCGATGTACAGCCCAGAACAAAGGCAGGTGCTCAGCGTTCGGCCGGGACTCACCAGCCTTGCGAGCATCGCTTACATCGATGAGAATGAAGTGCTCGGCCGTGCCAACGATCCGGAGCGCGCCTATGTAGAAGAGGTTATGCCGGCGAAGCTCGCACTTGATCTGCGCTATGTGCGCGAGCAAGGCTTGGGCATGGACCTGCGGATCATCATGCGCACCGCGCTGAAGCTCTTCGCGCGATGAATAGACCATCGCTTCCTCGAATCGCACGGCGAGCTGTGTGGATGGGCGTGCTCGCACTGCTCTGCGCGGCCATCTTTTCCGAAGGTGTTCACCACGCCGATGAGCATTACCAGATACTCGAATTCGCGGGTTGGAAGCTGGGCATCACCCCTGCGGACCAACTGCCGTGGGAATTCGCGGAGCGCATGCGGCCTGCACTGCAGCCTGCTATCGCTGTGCTGGTGCATCGCACGCTAGCATTGTTCGGCGAACCCGATCCTTTCGTGGTGGCCATGCTGCTGCGCATGCTGGCTGCCGCGCTCACCTTCTCAGCGGCCATCCTCTTGCTGCGAGGACAACTGAGAGACAACCCCGCGCTGCACGAAATCGGCTGGCTGAAGCTCTACCTCTTCCTCGCATTCCTCCTGTGGTTCGGCGTGTACTGCGGCGTGCGCTTCTCATCCGAAGGGTTCTCTGCCGCGCTATTCGCCATGGGATTCGCCGTCGTGGTGCATCGCAAGCCTGATGGGCGCGATTGGCCGCTCCTCTTCGCCGGATTGCTGCTCGGAAGTGCCGTTGTGGCTCGGTTCCAAATGGCCTTGATGGTGGCCGGACTGCTCGCTTGGTGCATCTTCATCACAAGGATGCGGTGGTCGGCGATGGGCCTGATCGTAGTGGGCGGCCTTGTCAGCGTGGGCCTTGGCGCACTCATCGACCGTTGGTTCTATGGTGAGTGGGTGTTCACCGCATGGAACTACATCGAACTCAATGTGATCCAAGGCAAAGCCGCTGAATTCGGGACCCATCCGTGGTGGCACTACTTCGCGGCCATTTTCGAGCGCGCGGTACCGCCCTTCAGCCTGCTCTTCCTTGCGCCGCCGCTGGTTCTATTCGCCTTGCGCCGCCGAAGCGCGCTCACATGGGCCGTGCTGCCCTTCTTGCTCGGCCACATGCTCATCGGCCACAAGGAGTATCGGTTCATGTTCCCCGCGGTGCCACTGCTGCCTGCGTTGGTGGTAGGCGGCTTGCACGCCATGGAAGAGCGCGGCTGGTTCGGTTGGCTGAAGGTGGGCGCGAAACACGTGCTGCGAACAGCTCTCCTCGTCGTGCATGTGCCGCTGCTGCTCGTGGTGCTCTTCAAGCCCGCCCAGGACGATATCGGATTCTACAAAGAGCTCTATCGCATCACTCAGCACGGCGACATGATCCTGCACGACAACCACGATCCCTACTGGCAAGGGAACCCCATTTGGTACACGCGCCGCAATGGCGTAGGGATCGCACCCATCAATAGCCTCACCGAATGGCCTTCAAGCGGCCGTGTCATCTATGTGGCATGCGTTGCCGAACCGAATATGCCCGATCCGCCCCGCGCAACGCTGCTCTATAGTTCTATTCCCGAATGGCTGCTTCGCATCAACATCGGTGGCTGGGCCGATCGCACAGCCGTGTGGCGGATCTGGGAATTGCAACGGCCGGCCGATTGGAGACCGGTGGAGCATTGAAATGAAAGCGGTCTGCTTCCGATGTTCTACTGCCGAAGGAACGCTGGCAGGTCGAATCAACCCTCTGCCCTGCCCAGCATATCGCGCAACTTCTCCAGATCCTCGGCGCGTTCGGCATCGCCCATCTTGGCGTAGCTGTTGGCGAGGTTGTTCAGTTGGCGCCGAATGATGTCGATGTTGGTGCAGGGCTGATAGAACGACGGGCGCGGCTCGATCTTCAGCTTCGCGAGGAATTCGTTGATCTCGTTGCGGCCGAGGATGTCGCCTTGGCTGAAGGCATTCACATAAAAGAGCACGGGCTCTTCTCCTTGCTGTCCGGCATCGGCGCCACCGATGCTCTCCTCATCGAGGTAGGCCAGCACGAAATGGTTGGGAAGGTTCACACCGCGCATGGGCAAGCCCAGGTCCTCGGCAAGCACTTGGTAGATGATGGCCAGCGAGAGCGGATTGCCCTTGCGGCTATCGAGCACTTCGTTGATGTAGCTGTTCTGCGGCGCGTGGTAGTTGCGCTTGTTGCCCTTGAAGCCATGCACCTGGAAGAAGATGTGGTTGAACACGCGCACCTTCTCGAAGGCCGTCAAGTGGTCGTTCAGCTCCAGCCAGATGTCCTGCCTAATCGCTGCCAGCCGCGCCTTCACCTTCTGCTCGTCCATATCGGGGTAGCGGTAGCGGCTGATGATGAGCGCGCCCTCGAGCAGGTCCTCCACGCGGTTGCGGAAGAGGTCGCCGAAATCGTCCACCTCCCAGGCCCGCTCCAGCTCCGGCACGATGTCGTCGCCCAATTGCACGATGCGGTCGCGCACCTGGGTGTAAATGGTCTCGTCGGGATCGTCGATCAGGGTGATCAGCGCGCGGATCTCGTTGTTTCCCATTCGGTAAGCGCCGGTAAGAGCGGCTGGGAGCGAAAGCTATCGGGGCAGCATGGGCCTTGGCGGAGGGGGCTAGCGGCTTGTTTCAGCAGAGGAGTGTTAAAGACGAGGAAGCGCTGACCACAGTACAACCTGGCCTTGGAAATACAGGAACACCATCCAGTTTGATTTAGCTTTCGACATGCTCAGTCCTCGCCAAACGTCCGCCGCAATTTTCATTGCGATTGGTTTCGGTGGAAGTATCAACGCCCAAGTAGCAGGCCCAGAGTGCGTTCATGATGTTGGTGTTGAATATTCAGCTCAATGGGATAGCACATTTGTGCTTGTGGACAACATGCCGTCATTTCCAGGTGGCCAAGTTGACATGCACAAGTACCTCAATGACTCTATTCGCTATCCTGAAGAAGCGGTCAAGGCTGGCATACAAGGTACCGTCTTCATTGCCTTCGTTGTAGAGAAGGATGGTCGGATCACTAACGCCCAAGTGCTTCGGGGAATTGGCGGCGGTTGCGACGAAGCGGCCGTGCGCGCCGTGAAACAAATGCCGACGTGGATTCCTGGCGAGCACAAGGGCCAAACGGTACGCGTGCGCTACACGCTACCGGTGAAGTTCACATTGCCAGTGTCTTCATCACCAACGAAGTCCTACTCACCTGTTGAAGAGATGCCATTGTTCCCCGGTGGAGAGGAGGCGCTCGTGGCCTTCATCCAAGCGAACTTGCGTTACCCGAACCAACTACTAACGGAGAAGATCGCAGGTACCGTGCTCGCCAGATTCTCCATCACGGAGGATGGCATTCCGCAAGATCCGAAGGTGATTCGCGGTGTACATCCCTTGCTCGACGAAGAAGCCTTACGATTGATCAGAATCATGCCCCCATGGACACCAGGCAAGCAATACGGCAAGCCCGTGCGTGTCCTATACACCCTCCCCATCAAATTCGAGCAGAATTGAAGGCCGAGCACTTCACGCCAGCGCCCACACCGCCCCCAGCGAACCAACGACAAGCACCACGAAGTACAGCACGAGCAACGCCAGGAACGCGAGCACTTGCCTTCCTGCGGACCGCTTGAACGCCCGGCGCAACGCCAGGCACACGTACACCAGCACCCACAGCAGCAGCACCACCACAAGCACCTGGTTCACGGCAACAAGCCCTCCTTTCACCAACAGCTTCGATACCAAACCATACACGCCGAAGACCAGGAAGACGAACGAATGGAAGTGCGCCGAGAAGATGAACGGCTTCACGAAAGTGCCGCCCTTCTCGCGGTGCAACAGGTGAACCAGCCCTGCGAAAAGCGGCAGGAACAGGAAGAAGAGCTTGGGCAGCACCGATGCGAAGAAGTTATCCCAGAAGAGCTGCTCGCGCACGATGAAGTCCTCGCCGTCGATGTCTGCTGACTTGCCCCAGCCCACCACGAGGAAGAACAGCACGCTGAGGAAGATGAACAGCCGCAGCGGCGGGATGTAGCGCTGGCGGCGGCCGCGCATGTACTCCAGCGTGAGCTCGCCCGGAGCGAAGAGCAAGGGATTGAGGCTGCGCGTGATCTTGCTGTCGAAGGTGAAGTAGTCGCCGAGGAACTGATGGAGGAAATGCCCGAACGAATTGTCGCCCAGAGCGGCTTGGCCGCATGATGCGCAATAGCCTGCGCCATCGGGCATCGCGGCTTCGCAATTCGGGCAGTTGGTGGCAGCCATCCGGAGCAATGTTACTTCCGGCCATCGAATCCGTCTCATCCGGGCGAAGCCATGCCCAAGATTCGGATTCTACTTTCGCCAGCCATGCGGCTTGGATCGAAGCAAGGGTCAGGATGGCGCTACGTGGTGGTAGCGTTCATTCTTGGCGGTACGCTTCAGGTAAGCGCTCAAACATCGGCGCAGCCCAGCAAGGCCGAGCCCAACCCCAAGGCCACACCAGCAAGTAGCCCAGCCAAGAGCATGGACACCGGCGAGAGCCTCGGCTTCATGGGCAAATCGCTGTGGTTCGAGGTTCGCCGCCGTCTCAACCTCACCACCGAAGAGGAAGAGAAGAAACACAAGGAGGAAGCGAAGGAGCTGAAGCTCAAGGTCGGTGGCCTGCGCATCACGCGCGACGCTCCTAGCGCCACTCCTGCCGAACCGGCACCGAAGCAGAGCACGGGGACCTAGGGCCTAGTAGCCGTTGCCTCCTGCTCAGGGCAGTCGCACGTCGTAATAAGGTGTTCATCCACACCTAAGGCAGCAAGCGTCGATCGCCCAACCTAGCTCGCCGGAATTCCCGAGCGCTTCGTAGTGGAGCGACCGTAGTTTTCAGCGCATGAAGCACACCCTTGCGTTCCTCCTGTCGATCGCCGCGCTGCCCTTGTTCTCAACCACATTTCATGTGGCAGTTTCCGGTAGCAATGCGAACAACGGCCTTTCGCTCGCAACCGCTTGGGCCACCATTCAGCACGGCGCCAACACGGCTGTTGCCGGCGATACGGTGCTGGTGCATCCAGGCAATTACCAAGGCCTCGCGGCCATGAGCAACAGCGGCACGGCAACGGACCCCATCGTCTTTCTGGCCGAAGCGGGCGTGCAGATCACCAGCCCGTGCAGCTACAACAACCTCGACGGCATCAATGTGGAGAATGTGAGCTGGGTGGTGATCGAGGGCTTCATGGTCAACGACATGCCGCGCACCGGCATCCGCACCGTGCTCAGCGAGCATGTCACCATCCGGTGGAACAGTTGCCACAGCAATTACAAGTGGGGCATCCTCACCGGCTTCGCGGAGCATGTCCTCATCGAGCACAACGCGTGCAGCGGCAGCGAGGACGAGCACGGCATCTATGTGAGCAACAGCGCCGACCATCCGATCATCCGCTACAACCATTGCTTCGGCAACCGCTCAAACGGCATCCACATGAACGGCGATGTGAGCCTCGGCGGCGATGGCGTGATCAGCAATGCGCAGGTCTATGGCAACACCATCCACGGCAACGGTGTGGGCGGCGGCAGCGGCATCAACTGCGACGGCGTCACCAATTCGGTCTTCTACAACAACCTGCTTTACGACAACCACGCGAGCGGCATCAGCCTCTACCGGATCGATGGCGGAGCGCCCAGCACCGGGAACCGCGTCTTCAACAACACCATCATCAACGCCAGCGATGCGCGCTGGTGCGTGAACATCACGGAGACCTGCACCGGCAATCAGGTGATCAACAACATCCTCATCAACCAGCATCCATGGCGCGGCAGCATCGTGGTGGCGGCAAGTGCGCTCCCTGGCTTCGTGAGCGATCACAACATCGCCACGTCGCGCTTCAGCCCCGATGGCGATGCCACCATCCTCACGCTCGCGAATTGGCAAGCGCTCGGCTACGATGCCAACAGCGCGGTGGCCGCGCCGCAGGCGCAGCTCTTCCTTTCCCCGGGCAGCGATTTTCATGCGCTCAGCGGATCATCGCAGCAGTGCAATACGGGCTCGGCCGCTGTCTCGTCCGTGGTGCAGGACGATCTGGAAGGCACCTCACGCCCGCAAGGCGGCGCCTACGACATCGGTTGCTACGAGAGCCTCTTCGGTGCCACGGGCATTGCGCCATCAGGTGCTTCAACATCGACCTTCACGCTTCTGGGCGATGCTGTGCTCGTGCATGCCGATGAGCCAAGCCTGTTGCGCGTGAGCGATTCGAGCGGACGAATGCTGCTCGTGAAGCGTGTTGGCGCGGGAGCAACTCGCATCGACCTGCCCGGAAACGGCTTGCTGCTGATCGAGATGGTCGGAACAGACGGGCGCTCAATTGCAGCAATGCGAGCGGCGGTGCTGCCCTAACCCGCCAACCGCTCCAGCACCTGCGCGATCATGTGATCGATCGCCGCGTGGTGATCCTTGCTGTACTCCTTGCGCAAGCGGTTGGCCACCACGCAGCACACCGTGCAGGTGCGATGGCCCAGCATGCCGCCGAGCCCGTAGAGCGCGCTGGTCTCCATCTCGTAGTTGGTGGCGCGCAGGTCGGCGTGCGCGAATGAGCTGATGCGCTCGTTCAGGCCATCCACGGAAGGAAGCAACCGCAGCTGGCGGCCTTGCGGGCCATAGAAGCCGCCGGCGGTGAAGGTGATGCCCACCGTGTTGCCATGACCTAGTCGCTCGATGAGTTCCTTATCGCCAGCGGCCACGTAGGGCAAGGGCAGGTTGTCGGGCCACTCCGTGTGTGCGAGCAACTCGTTCAGCAGGCGTGTCTCGGCATCGGTGTTCTCGTAGGCATAGTAGTGCAGCACGTTGTCGAGGCCCACGCCGTACGCGCTCACGATCAGGCTGTCAACGGGGATGTCTTCTTGCAATGCGCCGCAGGTGCCGAGCCTGATGATGCGCAGGCTCTTGTGCGCGCGCTTGGGGCTGCGAGCGGCCAGATCGATGTTCACGAGGGCGTCGAGCTCGTTCAGCACGATGTCGATGTTGTCCGTGCCGATGCCAGTGCTGAGCGCCGTGATGTGCATGCCCTTGTACACGCCGGTGTGCGCCACGAACTCGCGGTTCTGCACGCGGTGCTCGATGCGCTCGAAATGGCGGCTCACTTTCTCCACGCGCCCTTGGTCGCCCACTACGAGCACCGTATCGCCCAATTGCTCGGGGCGCAGCGCGATGTGGTAAACAGAGCCGTCGGGATTGAGCACCAGCTCGCTGGGTTCGATGATGGTGCCGGGTTCGGTGTGGGTGATGGCGTGCATTGAATGTCCAACAGGCGCCCCGCCTGTTGCGGTTGTTTGTCCAACAGGCTTCCAGCCTGTTGCAGTTGTTAGATCAAGTGGCTACCAGCCTGTTGTTATTCTTTTAACGATTTACTGCGCCGCAAAGACCTTCCTCAGCAGATCCGTGGTGCGCGCCACGGGATCCACGCGTATGCGCTTCTCTTCTTGCGCAAGCACGGTGAAGAGACCGGTGAGCGCTTTGTCCGTCACATAAGCATCGAGGTCCGGATTCACGGTGTTGCCTCCGGTAAGCAGCGTTGCGGTGTTATAGGCCGATGCGAGCGGTTGCCAATAGCTGGTGAGTTCGGTGGCGCGCGTCGCTTTCTCCACAACAGGCAGGAAGCGTGCGCGAAGCGCTGCGCTCGTCTTGTCGCGCAGGAAGCTGGTGGCCGCATTCTCACCGCCGCGCAGGATGGTGAATCCATCTTGTATGGTCATGCCGGTGATGGCATCTACGAAAACGGGCACGGCTTCCTTCGCCGCTGCCTCTGCCGCTTTGTTCAATGTGCGCTCGAAGTCGTTGATGGGCTGCGTCATGCCCAAGCTGGTGAGCGTGTTCTTCACCTTGATGGCTTCTTCGGGGAATGGGATGCGGATGAGCTGATTGCCCCAGAAGCCATCGGTGGCGCTGGTGGTGCTCACAGTGCGCTCGGTGCCCACGCGCAAAGCCTCCTTCAACCCGGCAATCACTTCGTCGTTGCTCAGTGCGGCGGGCGCTCCGGCACCGAGGATGCTCTGCAGATCCTGCGGGGAGCAGGCGGGGAGCGTGGCCATCACGATACCCGTCACCAGGCCCGCTAACATCATTCTTGTCTTCATCGGAAATTCGGGGGTTGATCAACTAAGGTTGCACAGTGCTCCGTTTCCCAGAAGCGGCCCTTGATGTACTTCATGGACCCCTTATGCCAGATGTAGTCGATCTCCTCGGAAACGGTCTCCCAGTGCTTCTCGAGCACGTAGGAGTATTGGAAGCTGCGGGTCTGCATATCGAATGTGAAGGTCTCCAAGAACCCCTGCCAGCCATCAAAGCGCTGTATCAGGCAGAATCGAGGTTCGCCATTGCGGATCACCACGCGATAAGCCTCGTGCGTTAAGCAGGCCCCGCAGCCGCGCACGCTGCAATCCGTGAAGTAGGTGCTGTCGTCGAGCTGTTCCAGTGGCGAGCAATAGCCCACGTTCAGGATGTCCGAATCATCCTCTTCACTTTCCACGAAGGAACTGAGGTCCTCGGCGATCCGGATGCGTCCATCTGCATCAATGTACCGCATGAAGGCGATGCGCGATCGGAACGACCCGCCAGTGCGCTCGTCGATGGAGAACAGCCAGATGCGATCATCGGCGCTGCGCGAGAACGCCATGGAGCCGGGGCTCAGATGGCGCTCGGCCAATTCGGCGGTCATGCGCGGGTGCTGGACCAGTTCTTTCGTTTCGCGCAGGATAAGATCACGCGTGCTTTCAAGTGTGTCGTACGGGTCGAATGGAAGCGTGTCGTAACGGGCAATCGCAGCCTCAACGGCTTTCAGCTTCCGCAGCAACGCTTTGTCATTCTGCGCTAAGAGCGGCATGCTCAGCGCAAGCAGCAGTGAGACTATCAAAAGCCTTCTCATTCCACCAATCCTTCAAGAGCGCTCCGCCATTCCTCAGGAACGGCGACGGCCTGCCCGTTCGCGTAATCGAAGCACACCATCACGCTCCGTCCTTCGGCGCAGAGTTCCTCCTGGCCATCCTTCACGCGCACGATGCGGTAGTGCAGGTCGAAGCTCTTGGTGCCGATGCGGCCCGCGCGGCAACGGCCCTCGATGCGGTCGTGCAGATGGATGGGCTGCCGGTAGTCCACTTCGTTGCGGGCGAGGATGAGCCCCTGCTTCTTCCAATCGTGGCCGGGCGGGATGAAGCGCCGCAGCAGTTCCATGCGCGACAGCTCGAACCAATGGAGATAGACCGCATTGTGAACATGGTGCGCCATGTCGAGATCGGCGAAGCGGATCTGGATGGGCAAGGTGACCTCTGGCATGGGGCGAAGATGAGGCTGAGCGATGGCGATCACGCGGAGGCCACTGCTTCGCCGATTCGGAACTCGCGCGCAGCCATCTCGGCGATGTGGCCGCCGATGGCCAAGGCCGCCGTGGCTGCGGGCGAAGGCGCGTTGAGCACATGGATGTGATTGCCGCGCCGCTCGATCCGGAAGTCATCGACCATGTTGCCGTCGGTGCCCAAGAGCATGGCACGCACTCCCGCGCGCCCCGGTTCTATATCGTCCATGGTGAGCGAGGGTATCAAGCGCTGCAGGGTCTTCAGGAAGAGCTTCTTCGAGAAAGCGCGACGGTACTCGTTGATGCCGTAGCCCATGTTGCGCATGAAGAGCTTCCAGGTGCCGCCGTAGGTGAGCGCGTCCACGGTGTCGCGCAGGTCGAAGTCGGTTTTGCCATAGCCCTCGCGCTTGAAGGTGAACACGGCATTGGGCCCGCATTCGATGCTGCCATCGGTCATGCGCGTGAAATGGACGCCGAGGAAGGGGAAACGCGGATCGGGCACCGGATAGATGAGGTGCTTCACCTTGTGCTTGCCCTGTTCGGTGAGCTCGTAGTAATCGCCCCGGAAGCCCACGATGCGCTCGCGCACCACCGCGCCATCGGCCTTGGCCAAACGGTCGCTCTGCAAGCCGCCGCAGAAGATGGCATAACGCGCCCTGTAACTGCCTTTGGTGGTGCGCAGCTGCGAGGCGCCATCGCCCGGAGCAATACCGAGGAATTCCTCACCGAGCGCCACGCGGCTCTCGGGCTGCAGCGCCAAAGCAAGGTCGGCCATGGTGCGCGTGGCCCCGCGGAAGTCGATGATGCCCGTGCAGCCCACATGCACCCCGGCGATGCCCGTGCAATGCGGCTCGATGGCGCGGATCTCATCGGCATTCACTTCGCGCATGTCCTCGATGCCATTGGCGAGTCCGGTCTTGTAGATCTTCTCCAGTCGCGGCAACTCTTCCTTGTGCGTGGCCACGATCAGCTTCCCGCAGATGTCGTGCTTCACCTTGTGCTGCTTCGCGAAAGCCACCAGTTCGCGCCGGCCCTCCACGCAGTTCTTCGCCTTCAGGCTGCCGGGCTTGTAGTAGATGCCGCTGTGGATCACGCCGCTGTTGTTGCCGGTCTGGTGCCCGGCCAGCTCCTTTTCCTTCTCCAGCAGGAGTATGCGGAAATGCGGGAACCGTGCTTGCAGCTTGTACAGGGTAGCGGCGCCCACGATGCCGCCGCCGACGATCACCACGTCCCAAGTGCGCTCGTTGCTCATGGGGGCGAAGATCGCGCGGTTAGCTTCGCCGCCATCCATGGCGCAGCGCACAACGCCCGAAGTGAAGAACCGGAAGGCCGGCTTCGAGTACCACCTGCTCGATAGCTACTCCTGCGGGATCATCCTGCAAGGCAGTGAGATCAAGAGCATCCGGGCGGGCGGCGCCAGCATCAACGAGGCCTTCTGCGCCTTCGTGGGCAACGACCTGGTGGTGCGCGGCATGCAGATCAACCCCTACGGCACCAACCCGCATTTCGTGCATGAGCCGAAGCGCGACCGCAAGTTGCTCCTGCACCATACTGAACTGGCCAAGCTCAAGCGCAAGCTGAAGGATACCGGCATGACCATCGTGCCGGTGCGCCTCTTCATCGGCGAGAGCGGCTATGCCAAGCTCGACATCGCGCTGGCCAAGGGCAAGAAGGCCTTCGACAAGCGCGAGAGCATCAAGGCGCGCGATGTGCAGCGCGAGATCGACCGCGACCAGTGATGGACTGGCGCGCCCACATAGCACGGTACGGCGCTACGCTCCTGCCCGGTGAAGCTTGGGCACGGACGCTCCTGCTGGCCTTGGTGCTCTTGGGCGCGGTGCTGCGCTTCTGGGACCTCCCCCATCTGCCCTACACGCACGACGAGCTCAGCGCTATTACCCGCCTCCATCCCACTCTATCGCAAACGGTGGCTGACGGCGTAATCGCCAACGACACGCACCCGCCCGGCGTGCAGGTATTCGAGTGGGCCTGGGCGCGCATCTTCTCGCTGAAGGAGGCCGACATGAAGCTGCCCTTCATCCTCATGAGCCTAGCGGCCATCGTGCTGCTCTACCGCTTCGCATCGGCATGGACCAGCACTGGTGCGGCCTTGCTGCTGGCCGCGCTCATGGCCACCTTGCAGTACAGCGTCTTCTACGGACAGCTTGCGCGGCCTTATGCAGCGGGCCTCTTCACCACTGCGCTGCTCGCTGATCAGCTCACGCGATGGCTCGCCTTCGGCCATCGGAAGGCACTCATCGGATCGGCATTCGCGATGGTGGCCAGCGGATACGTGCATCATTTCAGCTTGCTCCTCGCCGCGCTCATGGCCTTCACCGGCCTGCTGCTCGCTTTATCCCAAAGGCGCAAGGAATGGCTCATGGCGTGCGGCATCGCGGGCGTGCTCTACTTGCCCAACGTGCCCATCCTCTTCACGCAATTGGGCCAAGGCGGATTGGCGGGTTGGCTGCAAGCGCCCGGCGCCGATTGGCTTCCGCGCTATGCCGCCTACATCGCGCATTGGTCGCCGTTCATGGGCGGTGCGATCGTTATCGCCGTCATCATTTCCGTGAAGCTTTCCATGCAACATGGATCGCTCACCGCTCCTGCGAAGTGGATGCTGCTCGTGTGGGGCACTGTTCCGTTGGCCATCGGCTATGCCTACTCCGTTTGGCGCGCGCCGGTGCTGCAATACTCGGTGGTGCTCTTCAGCTTCCCCTATCTGGTGCTCTTCTTCCTGCAAGGTCTCAGGTATTTGCCCAAGCGCACGGTGATCGCTGGCGCAATCATCGTGTCTTGCATGAGCGTGCATTCCCTGGTGCATGCGCGCAAGCATTACACGGTCACCTATGCGTCGAAGTATGAAGCCATGCTGCGCGAGGCCATTGATGCCACCAAGCAGATGGGGCGCGACCAAGTGCTGGTGCTCCTCGAGACCGAGTGGCACATGGTCGATTTCTACAAGCGGCATTGGGGCGTTCCCGTTGATGAGCTGAACGCGATCAACATCCTGGGCATGCCGCAAGCGCAGGTCGATTCGGTGCTGGCTGCGCACGATGGCGAACATGTGGTGCTTGGCCGCAGCAATGGCGGCATGGATGAAACCGCCGCATTGGTGCAACAGCGCTTCCCGCGCCTTGCGTTGCGGCGCGACCTTGTCGAGGGCCAGGTGCTCCGCTTCAGCCGCCCACCGGTCGCCATGGAGCGCTTCGACCGCGATACCATCACGCATCTGGAGCTGGCGCGCGCGCGTGGACCTTGGGAAGTGAGCGACTGGATCGCGCGCAACGCATCGGGATGGAATATGGTCGAGCACGAGTTCGGGATGCTCATTGAACTGCAGCTCGATTCCATCGCTAACGATGCCCACGACGTGATCGAGGTGGTGGCGCGCGTCGATGGATTCGACCGAGATGCCGATGCCGCCATCGTGGCTGAGCTGTATGGCGCAGACAGCCTGCCCTTTTATCGCACGGGCGAGTTGCATGCGCAGCAACGGCCCGATGGCACGGGCCATCTGGTAGTTGCCCTTTGCCCGTCGTACGCCGGTGCTGGAAAGAGCGCCAGGCTCCGCACGTACATGCACAATCGCAGCAAAGGCCCGTTGCAGGTGCGCTCCTTCACCGTGCTCCGCCGCGATGCCAACCCGGTGCGCGATGCGGTGCTCGAGCCGGTTCCGTGGCTAGGGCGCTTTCCTCCAAAATGAACGAAGGCCGCACGAGGCGGCCTTCGCAATGGAGCGGAGAAGTGATCAGAGCTTCCAGGTGAGGCCGATGCCCAGCGTCTGCTTGAATTGCGTGGCAGGACCGCTGTAGATGTTGCCCTCGGAATCCTTGCGGGGCAAGTTGGTATCGTGATCATAGATGAGCAAGGTGTTCAGCGTGGCGGCGAACCAGTCGTTCACCTTGAAGGTCCACAGCGTTTCCCAAGTGACATCGATGTTGCCGGGATCGCGCAGGTAGTTGCTGAAGAGGTCGCCGCGTGTCATGAAGGTGATGTTCTTGGCTAATTCAGCCTTGTACATGAAGCGCAAGTAGCCGCCCGCTTCGAGCTCGGTGGTGTTGCCGTTCTTCACGCCATAGACGCGCAGCTCAGGGTCCGTGCTTCCGCCCCAGAGCAGTTCATCGGTGACGATGACCATGCGCGCTGTGGCCGGCGAGATGAAGACGGTGAAGTTGTCATTGGGCTTGTAGTCGAAACCGAGGCCGAGCAGCGCATAGCCCGGTGCGAGCAGATTGGAGATGCGGTTGCCATCGGCGTTGAAGCCCTCGGTGAACTGCGACCGGAACTGGAACACGCCAGCGAGGTACCAATGCTTCTTCAGGTCGTAGCCGTATTTGCTGTTCAGCTCAATGCGGTCATCGGTCTTCACGGGGTCTCCTTTCTCGATCTGCTGCCCACCGAAAGCAAGCACCAGGCTGTTGTCCCATGCGCGACGGCCCTTCTTCCAATTGGCCGCGCCGTTGAACATGGCAATGCCGCTCACGCTGCTGAAACCGCCAGCGGCCCAGTTGGTGAGGCTCACCTGCGTCATGTTCAGGCTGAAGACCCCGCTGCGTTGCCATTTGCCATCGAGGCTATCACTGGCGTGGCGAGCAGCGGCGGCTGAGGCGGCGGCATCGCGGGCCTTGGCATCAATGTCCTCTTGTGCGATGGCTGTTGATGCGAACAGCGCCAACAGGGCGATACTGGAGAGTCGGACGTGCTTCATGGGTTCGATTGGTTCGTGGGGCGAAGGTCGTTATCGGAAACGCTACGTGCGTCATGGCTGTTCGACAGACTCGTTGGGCTCCTCGAGCACTTCGATGCGCTCGGTCACCAGCATGGTGGTGGGGATGAGCACCTCGCGATCGCCGCAGCGCATGGCGATGCGGATGCTGTCGATGCGGGTGATCACGCCCTCATCCGTGCCGATGCGGATGCGCATGCCGGGCCTGAAGCGATCCTTGCCGTAATAGCTGCTGAGGATGTTGGCCAGGATCTCCTTCGCCGCGAAGCCATAGGCGATGCTGAAGGCCACGAAGAGCGAGCCCACTACGATGAGGATATTGCTGGTGATGAGCGTGGTATCAACCCCGGCCACATTCAGCGCGGTGATGGTGAGGTAGAGCAGGATCACCACGAAGAAGATGCGGCCGATGACCTTACCGCCGCCGATGCCCATGGCATCACCCATGCTGCCCATAACGAAACGTGCTTTGTCTGCCAGCCAGAAGCCGAACACGAACACGGCCAGAGCAGCGAACAAGGTGGGCAGATAAGCGAACACGCGCTCGATGCCTTCAATCACGGGTGTCATGCCCAGCACTTCAGCTGCGAGCATCACCGTGCCGAGCATCACGGCCCAGAAGACGACAATGCCTAGAACAGCGCCGAGGCCTTGTGCACCGGCACGCGAGAGCATGCGGCTCAAGCCGAGCTTATCGGCCATCAGTTCCATTCGACCCACAACAGCCAAACGCTGCACCGCCCAGCGCAGGAAACGCGCTCCGCCCCAACCGAGCAGCAGCACTGCGGCCGCGAGCAGCAAGGTGGGCGATCGATCGATGAGTGTATTGAGCGTTCCGTGCAGCGCGACCTGCACGCGCGCGATCAGCAGCTCTATGGTATTCATGGTCTAGGATTCGGGTTGGTTGGGTTCGGCTGGTGGGTTCTGGCGCTTGCGCTCCATGAGGCTGAGCTTCTCGAAGATAGCCTGCGTGTAGTCGGCCAGGAAGAGCTGGGCGAAACGCATGATGAGCACGGCGGTGCGCACGCTGCCCATCACCTCTTGCTTGAGCGCTTCCGGCGGCTCCTCGTTCGAGCGGATGATATGGAACGGGTTGGCGCTCATGCCGCGTCGGGAGCAATGGTCCTATAGAGTTGTAGCGCCCGCTCGCGTGCGCGCATCAGCCGCATCTTCACAGCGCTTTCGCCCAGTCCAAGCACCTCGGCCATGTCCTTCACGCCGAGGTCGTCCTGGTACTTCATGAGCAGCAGGGCGCGGTCGTCCGGTGCCAAGGCGTCGAGCACGTTCGGCAAGTGCTCGGCGCGCATCTCGAGCAGTTCCGCCTCATAGCGGTCCTCCGGCAGGTCGCCCGGAAGGTCGTCGTCTGCTTCGGTAGCGCGCTGGCGCTTGTCCTTGCGCAGCTGATCGAGGCATCGGTTGTAGGTGATGCTGTAGAGCCAAGTACCGAAGCGGCTGCGGTGGTCGAACTTTGGAAGGTTCAGGAAAGCCTTGAGGAAGATGTCGTGCGTGAGGTCGGCCGCCAGTTGCTTATTGCGGGTCATGCCCAGGCATTTCTGGAACACTTTGGCGGTGTAGCGGTCGTAGAGCACTGCGAAAAGTTCCGCGTCCGCGTTGCGCTGCAGGTCAGCTACGATCGCCTCATCGGTGGCCTCGTGGGCCTTATTCGCCTGCTTTCGGAACAGCACCTGGGGAGCGGTGTGCGCTTGTGACGGCCATCGCCGCCATCGGTCACATGTTGGCGGAAGGATCCGCTCAATCCGATGGAACCGTCGCCTTCGCCAACGGCCCCGCCAGAAAGGCCATGGGCCAATTCCGGCGAAATCGGGTGGGCGCTATTGGATTCGAACCAACGACCCCCACCTTGTCAAGGTGGTGCTCTGAACCAGCTGAGCTAAGCGCCCGAATGCTCCCTTGGAGCGGGCCGCGAATGTAGGCCCCGGCGGGGAATCAGATTCCATCGGACCAGACGCGATTTCTAGGCAACGCGCCAACGCGGTCCATTCCAACTGCAAGCACCGCTGGCTGTGGCGCGCAAGACCTGCTCGCCTTGTGTTGCCCACGCAGCGCAAGAGAGCCATCATCGGCTTGCGTCCGTGCTCCTACTGCTCCCTGATTGCTTGTACGAGATTGTCCATGAGTTGCGCACAGGCCGGGGCGTTGCCCATGGCTGTTGGCACCGCTACCAGATCGATGCCCTGCAGTAGCAAATCGACATCAACGGCCACGTCGAGGATCAAGGTTCCATTCACCCATGAAGGTTGAACCGCGACGGAATCGAAACGCAGCAACTCATCCATGGCGCAGTGGTATACGAAGATCTGGTCCTCGGCATCAACCGTGTCACCATCTCCATTCGCATCGGCATGGCCCTCTATTTCCAGAAACTTGAAGCCCGCCGCTGGATTCCAGTGCCAGTGCAAGCCGGGTGCATGAAGCGGGAACCCAACCGATGTCGGGTCGGTGTGGTTGAGCACGCTATCGAGGCCCAGCTTGAAGTGAACCCAAGTCGGATGGATATCTCCAACTCGACCAAGGGATTGCACTCCAGCAGCAAGCCCCAGTCCTGGCACCATTGCTTCTCCCGTGAAATCGGCGAGCACAGTCTCATCAGCTCCGGAAAGGATGAAATCCGAGGCGATGAACCGAAGTTGCGAGAACCGGATCACATGCCCAGTGCCATCGGCCGCGTTCATATTCGCATTGAAAGGCGCGCCACCAGAAATGAAGTTGAAGCGCACCCAAACAGGACTCCCCTCTGGACCGGGTCGCACGGGGGTTCTCGGCGGGCACGCGGAGAGCATGAGCAATGCGGCGCTACCAATCACGAACGAGACCAATGCACTGCGACTATTCATCGTTCAGCGAACATAAGACCTGAGCATGCCGGGCGGACAGCCTTTCGCCATCCGCCCGGCTTCCCTCATTGAATCACTGCTGCGTAACGGCTACCACGAGATTATCCATCGCGGTCACATTGTTCGGTCCGCCGCCCATAGCAACGCTATTGTCGAGCAGGTTGAGGCCCATGAGGAGCATGGCCACATCCACCTTCACCTGCAGCGTCACATTGCCACCGTTCACATCGGCGTGGAAATGCGCGTGATCCTCGCGAAGCAGCGCATCGGTTGCGCAATGGTAGGTGAACACCTTGTCCTCCACATCTTCGAAGTCGCCATCGCCGTTGCCATCCACATGGCCCTCCATGTTCAGGAACTTGTAGCCCGCTGCCGGGTTCCAGCTCCAGTGCATGCCTGGGATATTGAGCGGGTACGCCGCTGAGGTGGGGTCGGCGTGGTTCACCGTGCTGTTGAGGCCCAGCTTGAAATGGATCTCATGCACATGGCCGGGGTTCATGGTGCCGACTTCATAAGAAGCGGTGGGCGTTGCACCATCGGCCAGCACCACCTTGCTGCCGAAATCGGCAACTGTGGCTGCGGCATCATCCTCAAGGCGGATCTCTGACACATAGAACTTCAAGGTGCTGAAGCGCATGGCATGTCCAGCGCCATCGGTGTAGTTCGTGTTCATGTCGAAGGCGTTGGCGCCATGCACGAAGTTGAGCTGGAGATTCATGGTAGCCGCGCCACCGCCGCCGCCGCCGTGGTCATGGTCGTGGTCGTCGTCTTTCTCTTTCTTGCAGGAAGCGAGGCCCAGCGCGAGGAGGGCCAGAAGCGTGATCTTGGTGATGTTCATGGGTTCAGTTTTTCTTCAGGTTGTAGATGAGGCCGATGACGATGCGCTCGCGGTTGGGGATCATGCGGTCTCCCAATTGACGCGCACAGGCGTACTGGAAGGCGCCTTGGAATCCCCACGAGCGCCACCACACGCGGGCCCCCACGTGGGTGAAAAGTGTTGAGCTGCCGGTGCCGGAGACGCTGTTGCCTCCTTCGGCATCCTTGCCGACCAGCTCGTGATAAGCACCCAAGGAGGGCACCAGTTTCCAATTCTCGCCGAAATCGAAGCGGCGGAAAGCCTCAACAGTTGTGCTTAGCCCGTGGCCCATGCGATGGTCATCGCGCCCAAGGCCATTGCCGCGCCCGATAAAGGTTGCTGCCAATCCGCTGCGACCACGCCGCATGCTGTACTCGACGCTAGCGAGCAGGTCCCAAGCACCCGTGCTGGGCTGCTGATCGTGCGGCACCTCGGCTTCCATGTACCGCAGGTCCTGCTTGCCCACTGGGGCCTTCGCTCCGAGGCCCAGCATCAAGCGGTGGCCGTTGCGTTGGTCGGTGTCGGTGCTGCGCGTATTCACGGCCAAGTAGCGGACAATGGCATACGGGTCGCTCACGCCATAAACATCGTTGGCCACCGTGCCGTTCACCGCGCGGTAGTTGTTCACCGCAGGAATGCCTGCCAGTACCGCGAATCGGTCATTGAGCCAGATGTCGGCGCGCAACTCAGCGACCTGGTAGAGTTCGCGATAGTGCATATCGCCTGTTCCTGCCGGGCCATGGTCGCCATGCTTGAGCACGCCCAAGCCGGGCAAGGTGCCCTCGAGCCGCCGGTAGCGGTACAGGAGGCTGACATTGCTGGTGCGATCATGCGGCTGAATGCTGAGGAAGATGCCGCACACATCGCATGCGGTTGACAGGGCTGGCTGCAGTGCCAGACCCGCCCAAAGGAGGTATCGCATGGAATTGGTGTTGAGTGTTCGGGACAAGGGCGCTCACGGCGCCATGCTCACACTCAGCACCAAGGCACCGGCTCGCTGACAGCCGGGAATCCGCTCAATTCAATCGCGGAAAGCGAAACGAAGGATCGCGTGAGCACGGGCACGACCCATTGCTCCGCGAAGCCATCCTGTTCAATGGCGGGCTCGGTCCTGAAATCGATGCGCTCCACCGGAAAGCCTTGCTCGGCCTCTCGCTCCAGCGCGCGCAACTGCTTGCTCAAGTGGCATTCGCCGTGGCAGGTGCGCATGCCCTCGGCCATCTGTCGCTGCACACAAAGCTCGCGCTCCACATAAGCGCGACGCGCCAGGAAATGCGCCAGGAACAAAGAGGGCGCAAGCGTCATGGCCACGAAGGCGACCAGCAATGCCGAGGAGACGATGCGCTGCACGGGGCAAACCTACTGCTAACCTAAGGACACAGCCTGATGGGCATCACCTTTTGCCAACAGCGACCCTTTCTTTGAGGCATGCACGCCGGACGCCGATTCACCTTCACGCAAGTGGTCCAATGGACCCGCCGCGACATCTACTTCTTCTTGATCCTGGGCGCAGTGCCCACCTGCTTGTACCAATTCGCCGGCTGGACCTGGCTCACCATCCCTTGGGTGCCGATCGCGATTGTGGGCACGGCGGTGGCCTTCATCGTGGGCTTCAAGAACAACGCGACGTATGGCAGGCTCTGGGAAGCGCGGCAGATCTATGGCGCAATCGTGAACACGAGCCGCTCATGGGGCATCCTTGCCAAGGATTACGTGCAAGGGAGCGAGGCGAGCGTCCGGCTCATCCACCGCCACATCGCCTGGCTGCACGCACTGCGCTACCAATTGCGCCAGCCGCGAGCATGGGAGCACATGATCAAGGCGTATAACCGCGAGTTCCAGCGTTACTACATGGTTGATGAATTGAAAGGCCCTCCCCTTTCCGAAGTGATCACCGGCTTGGTGAGCGATGCGGAGCGCGATGCCGTGTTGTCCAAGAGCAATGCGGCCACACAGCTGCTCGCAGCGCAATCGCGAGATCTGGCGGAATTGCATGCGCAAGGAGCCATCATCACCTTGCATCATGTGGAGCTCGGCCGGCTGCTCGTGGACCTGTATGAGCAGCAAGGCAAGTGCGAGCGGATAAAGAACTTCCCTTATCCGCGGCAGTACGCCACCATCAACCTCATGTTCGTGCGGCTCTTCAACTGGCTGGTGCCCTTCGGCATGCTGGGCGAATTCGCCAAAATGGGAGCTGGCTTCATCTGGCTCACCATCCCATTCACGGCAGTTGTGGCGTGGGTGTTCATGATGATGGAGCGCATCGGAGAAGCCACGGAGAACCCTTTCGAGGGTAGCGCCAACGACGTGCCCATCACGGCCATCACGCGCACCATCGAGATCGACCTGCGCGAGCTGCTGGGCGAGGCCGATGTGCCGCCGCCGTTGAAACCGATGAACGAGATCCTGTTGTGAACGAAAGAGGGGCCTCGCGGCCCCTCTTCATTTCTAACGATCTGTTCGGCTCACTCCTCCACCACCTCGAAGGGGATGGTGCGGACCACCTCGCGGTGGAAAGCCACTTCAGCCTCGTACTTGCCGGTGCTCTTGATGGCCTCGCCCTTGATCTTGATGCTCTTGCGGTCCACCTCGAAGCCCATGGCTTTCAGCGCATCGGCGATCATGATGGTGTTCACGCTTCCGAAGATGCGGCCGTTCTCGCCAACCTTGGCGCCGATCTTCAGTGACTTGCCTTCAACACTGCCTGCGAGCGCCTCAGCATCGGCCTTGATCTTGGCCAGCTTGTGCGCGCGCTGCTTCAGCGTCTCGGCGAGCTGCTTCTTCATGCTCGGCGTGGCCACATCGGCCAAGCCGCGCGGTAGCAGGAAGTTGCGGGCATAGCCCTCGCGCACCTTCACCACGTCGTTGGCGTAGCCCAGGTGCTCCACGTCTTTCTTCAGGATGATTTCCATGGCTGTTCGTGTGGAGGGTTACTTCATCATGTCGGCCACGTACGGCATCAGGGCCAGGTGGCGGCAACGCTTGATGGCTTGGCCCACCTTGCGCTGGTACTTCAGGCTGGTGCCCGTGAGGCGACGCGGAAGGATCTTGCCTTGCTCGTTCACGAAGCGCAGCAGGAAGTTCTCGTCCTTGTAGTCGATGTAGGTGATCCCCATCTTCTTGAAGCGGCAGTACTTGGCCTTCTTCGTCTCGATGGCGATCGGGGTGAGGTAGCGGATCTCTCCGCCGGTGTTCTCAGCAGCCATGGTCCTATGCGTTGGCGGTTTCGGCGGATTGCTTCCGTTTGTTGCGCATGCGCTCGGCGAAGGCCTGATGGTGCTTGTCCATCTTGGTCGTCAGGAAGCGGATCACACGCTCATCTCGGCGGTATTCGGTCTCGAGCTTGGCCACGAACTGCGCGTCGGCCTCGAACTCGATCAGGTGGTAGAAGCCCGTGGACTTCTTCTGGATGGGATACGCGAGCTTGCGCATCCCCCAGTTCTCTTCATGGTGAACCTTGCCATGGCCTGTTTTGATCAGGTCTTTGAACTTTTTTACCGTCTCCTTTGCCTGGTCCTCAGACAAAACGGGAGTAAGAATGAAGACGGTCTCGTACCGGGTGGTCATGTTGACTGTTCGGTTGAAAATGGGCCGCGAATGTAGCCGCTCTGCCCCAACCGGCAAGGCGTTTCCGTGGAATCGCCTCGAACGCAGCCGGAAATCGCTTGTCGCAGGGCCTCAATCAGGCCGCCAAAGCCGAACTAAGCGCCTGAATGCCAAGGCTCAATGCCAAATCAGCCAAAAGGTGATGATGCCGCCGATATAACCGATGGCGGCAGGCAGGGCCATGCGCTTGATGTACCAGATGAAGTCGATGTGCAGGATGCCCATGGCCGCCACGCCCGCCGCTGAGCCGATGATGAGCATGCTGCCACCGGTGCCCGCGCACAAAGCCAAAAGCTCCCAGAACAGGTGATCTGTTGGGAATTGCGTCATGGGGTACATGCCTTGCGCGGCCGCAACCAACGGCACGTTGTCCACAATGGCCGAAAGCGCTCCGATGGCACCATTGATCAGGAAGATGTTGCCCAGGTTTTTGTCGAGTGTTTCGGCCAACAGCGTCAGATGCCCCGCTGTTTGCAGACCCGCCACGGCCACCAGGATACCCAAGAAGAAGAGCACGCTGGGCAGATCGATCTTGCGCAGAACAGCGGTCACCATCAAATGCCCGCGCTGGTCAACACCATGGCGCATGTGGATGACTTCAGTATAGACCCAGAGCACGCCCAAGCCGAGCATGACGCCCATGAACGGTGGTAGGTGCGTAACAGCCTTGAACACGGGAACGAAGAGCAGGGCGCCCACACCAAGCGCAAGCACCATGATGCGCTCGCTTTGGGTAACACCGCCACCGTGGTTGCCATGATGGCCGGAGTCGATCACGCTGTCCGGGCGCTCCACATTGCCTTTCAGCGTCCTGCCGATCCAGAGCAGCGGCAGGATCAAGCACACCAAGCTGGGTGCGATCAGCTTGGCAATGATGTTCACCGTGGTCACTTGGCCCTTCACCCAGAGCATGATGGTGGTCACATCGCCGATCGGGCTCCATGCGCCGCCCGCGTTGGCTGCAATGATCACCATGCCAGCGAAGATCCAGAGCGTCTCCTTGTCCTTGATGAGCTTGCGCAGCAACGCGCACATCACGATGGTGGTCGTGAGGTTATCGAGCGCCGCGCTCAGGAAGAACGTGATGATGCTGATGACCCAGAGCAGTTGGGTCTTCTTCGTTGAGGTGATGCGGTCGGTGATCACGCGGAAGCCCTCATGCACATCGACCAGCTCAACAATGGTCATGGCGCCCATGAGGAAAAAGAGGATGCTGCCGATATCGCCCAAATGCTCGAGCAGATGACCCACTAGGCCTTCGTGATCGGCATGGGCGGCATCGCCGTGGAAGATGGCCTCGCGCCCCAGCATGAGGATGGCCCAGACCACGGCGCCCGTGAGGATGGCGCTGGCGGCCTTGTTGATGCGAATGGGGTGCTCGAGTGCGATGGCCAAGTAGCCCACGACGAACACGACAGCCATGAGGATGAACATGATGCGCTGCGTTTAAGCGGCGGCAAGGTTAAGGCGCCGTGCGTTTAGAGTTTGGCCTCTAGGCCGATCCGTTGCGAACCGCAGCGGGTTGAAGCACGAGGCAGATCGGGCAACCGGAATCTGAACCCGTTTGCACTGCGGGAATCCTGTGCGCGGCATCACCGCTACCCTAAAACAGTGAAGCGCCTTGCGGCGCTTCACTGTTTTAGGGTGGTAGACCGGGCTTGAACCGGCGACCTCCGG
>JBATND010000349.1:0-5772 GCA_049290175.1 Flavobacteriales bacterium
TGCCGCTGCTCATCATCAGCAACACCGCTCCTTCGGAGGGCAGGCGCTCTCCACCGCCGATTCCCTTGCGCACCTCTCCCATCACCGCGATGGGATCGTTATGCACAATGAGGTCCTCGCGCGCAAAGGCACGCTTCACACGCTCAACAGGGATCGCTGGCAGTTTCTTCAGCTCAACCGCATGCGGGTCGTAGAACACAATGGCACTATCGGCGGCATCCATGCAACCTGCGTACTGATCAATGAAGCCCTCACTGAGACTGCTGTAGGTGTGCAGTTCCATGCAGGCCACGAGGCGGCGTTGCGGGAATTGCTCACGCACCGCATCGAGCGTCGCCTTCAGTTTGCTGGGCGAATGGGCGAAGTCCTTGAAGACCACACGGCCCGGCACCTCGGCGAGTTTCTCCAAGCGCTTGGCCGCGCCATGGAAGCTGCTGATGGCCAAGTAGAACTCCCTATCGCCGATGCCGAGCACATGGCACACATGCCGCGCGCCCTCGAGGTTCTGCAGGTTGTGCTTGCCGAACACCTGCAAGGCCACTTCGCCATGCGCGGTCTCCAGGATCGTGACGCCATCCGCGATACGGTGTTTCGGTATGCCATACGGAATGCGCGTCGCGCTGACCTCCTTCTCCTCCGCCAAGGTCTTCACTTCGGCATCCTCCGCGCAGTACACCAATTTGCCGCCCGGCTCGATGCACGCGATGAACTTGCGGAACTGGTCCACATAGCTCTCGAAGGTCTTGAACACGTTGATGTGGTCCCACGCGATGCCGCTGATGAGCGCGATGTCGGGCTTGTACAAATGGAACTTGGGCACCGGCTCCAAGGCCGAAGCGAGGTACTCATCGCCCTCGATGATGGCGACCTTGCTCGTATCGCTGAGCTTCACCATGCAATCGAAGCCATCGAGCTGCGCGCCCACGAGGTAGTCGAACTCCACCTGGGCGTGCCGGAGCACATGCACGATCATGCTCGTGATGGTGGTCTTGCCGTGGCTTCCGCCGATCACTACACGTGTCTTGCCCTTGGTACGCTCGTAGAAGTACGATGGGTAGCTGAACACGGGGATGCCCAGCTCCTGCGCGCGCTTCAGCTCGGGGTTGTCGGCGCGGGCGTGCATGCCCAGGATCACGGCATCGATATCCTTGGTGATGTCTTCCGGATGCCAGCCGAGCTTATCGGGCAAGAGGCCCAAGCGATCCAAGCGGCTGCGGCTCGGCTCGAAGATCTCATCGTCGCTGCCGGTCACATCGAAGCCCTGGCGATGCAGCGCGATGGCCAGGTTGTGCATGGCGCTGCCGCCGATGGCGATGAAGTGGACGCGTTTGGTCATGTGGGCATGCGGTCATGCCCAGCACGACCTCGGCGCGAAGCTGCACGGCGCGCATGCAACAAGAATGAGCGAGGCCGATTGTTCTTGAACGTGAGGGTGTGGAATGCTAAGGGCTTCACCAGCACCACCTTGCCATCGATCATCACGCGCGATGCGCGTGCCGTGCATCCGTGCGATCTGTTAATCAGGAAGAGAGCCCCGTAGGGGCGACCTGTAGGTAGCAGCGTAGCTGCGCGGATTTCAATAGGCCCTTCCTGTAGAAGGCGAGCCCTGAAGGGGCGAGCCATTGGCTTGGGGCAATGGTGCATTCAGAATTGATTCGATGAACCCACATCACGTCCCTATGGGACTGAACACATGGTGAACGAACCGTTCTATCAATATCACGTCCCTACGGGACTGAATGCTAGGCTGCGATGTGGATTGAAAGGTGGTATTGATTGCGATCAGACCAACAGCTTCTTGGTTGGCTAACCGCGTGGAATGCTCAGGGCTTCACCAGCAGCACCTTGCCATCCCTCATCACCGCGATGCGCGTGCGGTGCATCCGGGCCACCTTGCGGGCAGCTTTAGCAGCACGCCGCAATGCTATCCCGACATCAGCCGAGAACACTGCTCTGCGTTTCGCGACACGCGTCTCTTTGCCACTGTGCTCCGCAATGAGCACTGGCACTTGTCCTTCTGTACCATATACCGACCATGAATCGGCCAGTTTCAAATAGTCTTCCAATGCGAACCAGCCCCGTTCAATGCGCCTGATCACATCCGGTGCTGGCACATCATGGCCGCCCTGCTTCACGCGGAGCGCAATACGCTTCAGCAGCAGATCCGCACTTCGGACCCTGAGGAAAACGAGTTCGACTTGATAGCCCGCTTTCTTCCACGCTCGGATGCGATCCAGATAGCCCTTGCCGCTCAAGGTGGTCTCAAAGGCGAAATCCTTCCGTTCGCCGGAGAGCCTGTCCAGTTCCTTCAGCAGGATACGGGCCGCTGCCACCTGCGCTGCTGCGGGGTCCAAGGGTGAAAGCCCAGCGGCGATCAGATCGGCATTCACGAAGTGCAGCACGCCCGCCTCGTTCGGCAAGAATTCCTTGGCGAAGGTGGTCTTGCCCGCTCCATTCGGTCCGGCGATCACGATACAACGCGGAGTGCGCTTGGCCATGCGTGGCAAAGGTGCATCCTCCGGTTGCACGCGCGATCTTCGCCCCATGACCCTCCACCCCATCGACACCGGTTTCTTCAAGCTCGACGGCGGCGCCATGTTCGGCGTGGTGCCCAAGACCCTCTGGAGCAAGCACCACCCGCCCGATGAGAAGAACCTCTGCACCTGGGCCATGCGCTGCCTGCTGGTGGAGGACGGCAATCGACTGATGCTGATCGACAACGGCATCGGCGACAAGCAGGATGCGCGCTTCTTCAGCCACTACGACCTGCACGGCGAGGACACCCTCGAAGGCTCCTTGCGCAAGCTGGGTTTCAGCCGCGACGATGTCACCGATGTCTTCCTCACGCACCTGCACTTCGATCATTGCGGCGGCAGCATCATGCGCGATGGAGACCAGCTCGTGCCTGCCTTCCGCAATGCACGCTTCTGGAGCAACGAGCACCACTGGAGCTGGGCCACGCGACCCAATCCGCGCGAGAAGGCGAGCTTCCTCAAAGAGAACATCCTGCCCATTCAGGAGAGCGGTCAACTGGAGTTCGTGAATGTGGGCCGGCGCAGCGAAGAAGAGAACGTGTACCTCAAGGAGGTCTTCCCCGGCTTCGATGTGTTCCTGGTGAACGGCCACACGGATGCGATGATGATCCCGCACATCCGCTATAAGGGGCGCACGATAGCATACATGGCCGATCTGCTGCCGAGCATCCACCACATCCCACTGCCGTGGGTGATGGCCTACGACACGCGGCCGCTGCTCACCATGCAGGAGAAGTCGGATTTTTTGGAAGTGGCCGCCGACGAGGGCATCGTGCTCTTCTTCGAGCACGACCCCGTGAACCAATGCTGCACCGTTGAGCGCACGGAAAAAGGCGTGCGTTTGAAGGAGGCCTTCCCGCTGAGCGCGCTCTAACGCAGCGCCCCTCTCGTGGCCCGGTTGAAAACTTGACGAAATACCCGTCTTCCGGATTCCAGATTCCTCGACATATACTTGTGCCGTGGAAACGGCCATTCACTTGACGGATACCTTGGCAATGGAGCAACAGGCCCGCTATGGGCTTAGCGCTCCGGCCGACGAGGCCATCACCGGTCGCATCCATGTGATCCGTGGCCGCAAGGTGATGCTCGACCGCGACTTGGCTGAACTCTACGGCGTGGAGACCAAGCAACTCAAGCGTCAGGTGCGCAGGAACCTGAGCCGATTCCCCGAGGATTTCATGTTCGAGCTTACAGCCGAAGAGGCGGGATCTTCAAGGAGCCAGATTGGCACCTTGAAGCGCGGGGAGAACATCAAGTACCTCCCCATGGCCTTTACAGAGCAAGGCGTGGCCATGCTCAGCAGCGTGCTCAACAGCGAGCGGGCCATTCAAGTGAACATCTGCATCGTCCGGGTCTTCACCCGCATGCGCGATGACTTCATCTCGCATCAGGGCATCGTCCAGAAGTTGGAGCAATTGGAAGGTCGCGTGAGCGGCCACGACGAGGAGATCCAAGCCCTCTTCGACCACCTCACCGCCATGGTCTCTGGCGCTGAGCAATCGCGCAGGTCCATCGGCTTCAAAACGGACGATCGGCCATGAACCTCATCGCCATCTCCATTCATGAGCCACAGGCCCGCTATGGGCTTAGTGCCCCGGCCGACGAGGCCATTACCGGCCGCATCCATGTGATCCGTGGCCGCAATGTGATGCTCGACCGCGACCTGGCCGAACTCTACGGGGTTAAGGCAATCCGCTTGCGTGAGCAGGTGAAGCGCAACCCCGATCGTTTCCCGCCGCTGTTCATGTTCCAATTGACAGCCAGTGAGTTGCGCGAGGTGGTATCGCAGAATGCGATACCCTCTCACAGCCATGTCGGCGGCGCTTTGCCATACGCCTTCTCGGAGCATGGCATCCTCATGCTCGCCAACGTGCTTCGCAGCGGGCGCGCCACCGCCATGAGCATCCGCATCATTGAGCTCTTCGTGCGCATGCGCGATGCGTTCATCTCGCATCAGGGCATCCTCCAGAAGTTGGAGCAATTGGAAGGTCGCGTGAGCAGCCACGACGAGGAGATCCAAGCCCTCTTCGACCACCTCACCGCCATGATCTCTGGCGCTGAGCAATCGCGCAGGTCCATCGGCTTCAAGCCGGAAAACATGGAATAGCGCACACCAGTGCATCGCCACCAACCAGCAACCAGCAACCACCCTCGGTCAGACCTCGCTTCAGCCAAACCTTCAACCGGCCAACAAACCACAGCACCATGGCAAACACGATCTTCGGAAGCAACATCAAGCTCCTGCGCACCCGGCGCGGCCGCTCGCAGGAAGAAGTGGCCATTACACTCGATGTGAAACGATCGAGCTACAGCGGCTATGAGAACGGCAGCGCCGAGCCCACCTTCGAGCTGCTGGTGCGCATGAGCGAGTACTACAAGCTCAGCATCGACAAGCTGCTGCGCGACGACCTCACGCAACTGAGCGAGAGCCAACTCGGCCTATTGGAGCGCGGCGGCGACATCGACCTCAGCGGCCGGCGCTTGCGCGTGCTGGCCACCACGGTTGATAAGAACGACCGCGAGAACGTGGAACTGGTGCCCGAGAAGGCCAAGGCCGGTTACGCGCTGGGCTACGCCGACCCGGAGTACATCAGCATCCTGCCCACCTTCCAGATGCCCTTCCTGGCCAAGGACCGCAAGTACCGCACCTTCCAGATCAGCGGCGACAGCATGCCGCCCGTGGCCGATGGCTCGTGGGTGACCGGCGAATACGTGCAGAACTGGCAGACCATCCGCGACGGCCAGCCCTACATCGTGATCACCAAGGACGATGGCATCGTATTCAAGGTGGCGTACAACCAGTTGAAGGACAAGGGCAACTTGCTCCTCTGCAGCACCAACCCGCTCTACGCCCCCTACGAAGTGGCCGTGGCCAACGTGCTGGAGATCTGGAAATTCACGCACTTCATCAGCGCCGAACTGCCCGAGCCCAACATGAGCCGCGATGAGTTGGCCCGCAGCGTGGTTGAACTGCGCAAAGAGGTGGGGCAGTTGCGCCTGGCCATGGAGCAACAGGGAAGGCTCGCCTTCTGAGCGGCTGCTGGCCGGTAACGGACCCGCTCGATGGCAACTCATCTGCTGGATCAGCATCCTTGGACTGACCAATGACAACGCATCGGAACGACCTCGTAATGAAACACGTCCGTGCCTTCTGCTGCACGTTCACCCTAACAGGGCTGATCGCTCAATCGGGCATCACGGTATCGCCGCGCGTGTTCCTCGGAGGTCCGTACGACTC
>JBATND010000350.1:0-9878 GCA_049290175.1 Flavobacteriales bacterium
GCCCTTCACCGTTTGGAATTGCTTGGGCACGGGGCCGCCGAGGCGCTTGCCCGAGCCGCCGGCGACGATGATGGTTGAGCGGTGCATGAGAGATTAACGCAGAGGCATATCGACGCAAAGGAAGTCAGACGATCTATCCGCAGATTGCGCAGATGGGCTGCCTAACGGCAGCCTGAAGTCAATAGCGTCTTGGACAAGGATGAACGGTGCGTGAGCGTTGAACGTTGAGGCCGGAATGAAGAAGGCCGCATTCTCAGCGGCCCTCTACGTCTCTGCAGTTTAGCGATCAGATGATCAGCATCGCATCTCCATAGCTGAAGAAGCGGTACTTGTCCTTGATGGCCACCTTGTAGGCGTTCCACACATGCTCGTATCCGCCGAAGGCGCACACCTGCATGAGCAAGGTGCTCTCGGGCATGTGGAAGTTGGTGACCATGCTGTCGGCGATGCTGAACTCGTAGGGCGGGTAGATGAACTTGTTGGTCCATCCGTTCATCGCTTTCAGGTGATTGTTGGTGCTCACGCTGCTCTCGATGCCGCGCATGGTGGTGGTGCCCACGCAGCACACGCGCTTCTTCGCATCCTTGGCCTTGTTGATGATCTCGCAGGCCTCGCGGGAGATGATCACCTGCTCGCTATCCATCTTGTGCTTGGTGAGGTCTTCCACCTCCACGGGGCGGAAGCTGCCCAGGCCCACGTGCAAGGTGACCTCGGCGAAGTTCATGCCCTTGAGCTCCATGCGTTTCATGAGCTCGCGGCTGAAGTGCAGGCCGGCCGTGGGCGCGGCCACAGCGCCTTCGTGCTTGGCGTAGATGGTCTGGTAGCGCTCAGCATCGCTGGCCTCGGTCTCGCGCTTGATGTAACGCGGCAGCGGGGTCTCGCCCATCTCGGTGATGGTGCGCTTGAACTCCTCGTAAGGTCCATCGAAGAGGAAGCGCAGGGTGCGGCCGCGGCTGGTGGTATTGTCGATCACCTCTGCCACCAACTCGTCGTCCTTGCCGAAGTAGAGCTTGTTGCCGATGCGGATCTTGCGCGCCGGGTCAACCACCACATCCCACAAGAGGCTGTCGCGGTTCAACTCGCGCAGCATGAACACCTCGATCTTGGCGCCGGTCTTCTCCTTGTTGCCCCACATGCGCGCGGGGAACACCTTCGTGTTGTTCAGGATGAAGGTGTCGCCCTCGTCGAAGTAGTCGAGGAGGTTCTTGAACTTCTTGTGCTCGATCTTCCCATCCTTGCGGTGCAGGACCATCAGCTTGCTGCCGTCGCGGTCCTTGGTGGGGTAGAGGGCGATCTGCTCTTTGGGCAGGTTGAACTTGAATGCGTTGAGTTTCATGGGCTTGTGCGGGGTCTTACGGGGCCGCGCCTGAGTTTGGGGGGCCGAATATAAGCGCGTTGTTAACCCAGCGTCAAAGTCCTTCGCAATCAGTTGCTTAGCCTGTTGATTAAACGGGCGCTCGCGTCGCTTCGACGGGCATTCTTCAGGCTCGGTCGGGCAACGGAGCGATGTGCTGCGCCCAATCCACCGGCGGGTGCGCTTCCTCCACGCGGTAAGCCCCGATGGCCGTGCGCCGCAATGCGCTCAAATGCGCGCCGCAGCCCAGCACTTGGCCGATGTCGTGCGCCAAGGAGCGGATGTAGGTGCCTTTGCTCACATGCACCTCGAAGTCGATCTCGGCACCGCGGATCGCGGTCACTTCCAGCGATGAGATCATCACTTTGAAAACGGGCATGTCGATTTCGTGCGCACGCTCCGGATCACGCGCGAGGAAATAGGCGCGCTCGCCCTCGAAGCGTTTGGCGGAATAGTTCGGCGGACGTTGCTCCACCTCACCAAGGAAGGTCGCGAATGCCGCGCGGATCTCCGCTTCGCTCAAGTGCTGCCATGGGCCGACTTCAACCGGGGTGGTTTCCAGGTCGTAGCTGGGCGTGGTGCTGCCCAGGGTGATGGTGCCGGTGTAGGTCTTCTCCAAGCCCATGAGCGTGGGCAGTTGCTTGGTGAGCGGGCCGTAGGCCATGATCAGCAAGCCGCTCGCCAGTGGATCCAAGGTGCCCGCATGCCCCACCTTGAAATTGCGGCGCTGCACCACGCTGCGCATCGCGCCACGGATCTTCTTCACCGCATCGAAGCTGGTCCAGCCGAGGGGCTTGTCCACCAGGATGAGGCCACCGGCAAGCGGATCGAAGACGTGATCATGGATCATCGGCTCAGAACATCTGCATCTGAACGCCCATGAAATGCAGCGCGATGATGACGCCGCCCACGGCGATGCGGTACCAGCCGAAGGCCTTGAAGCCGTGCTTGGTGAGGAAACCGATGAAGCCGCGGATGGCGATGATGGCCACGATGAAGGCCACCACATTGCCCACCGCGAAGAGCTGGAAGTGCTCATTGGTGAAAGCGCCGCCATCCTTCACGTAGTCGTAGATGCTCTTCACCGTCGCCGCGAACATGGTGGGCACGGCAAGGAAGAAGCTGAACTCGGCCGCGTGCTTGCGCGTGAGGCCCTGCGTGAGCCCGCCGATGATGGTGGCCGCCGAGCGCGACACGCCGGGCACCATGGCCAGGCATTGCCAGGTGCCGATGGTGAAGGCCCGCTTCCAGGTGATGGGCTGCGGTCCGGCTTCCGTTCCGCCCGGCGCCCAGCGATCGATGAAGAGGAAGACGATGCCGCCGAGGAAGAGCGCCACGCCCACCACGAAGACGTTCTCGAGCAGCGCATCGATGTGGCTCTTGAAGAGCAGGCCCGCGATCACCGCCGGGATGAAGCCCGCGAGCAGCTTCAGGTAGAAATCAATGCTCTGGAAGAAGCGCTTCCAATAGAGCACCACCACGCTGAGGATGGTGCCGAACTGGATGGCCACGGTAAAGAGCTTCACGAAGTCGTCCTTCTCGATGCCCATGAGCGCCGAGCCGATAATCATGTGGCCCGTGCTGGAAACAGGAAGGAACTCGGTGATGCCCTCGATGATGGCCAGGATGATGGCCTGCAGCAGCGTCATTGCCCCGAGTCGCTGCTATGGTCGCGCTTGAGGATGGCGTACACCACGAACAGGTAGCCCACGAGCACCACGATGGGCGCCACGGTGATGCGGCGCTTGCTGAAGATCTCGGTGGCATCGAAGGCATTGGGGTCGCCATTGCCGCCGCCGCTCATGAGCAGGTAGCCCACCACCACGATGGCCAAACCGATGAGGAAGAGCTTGTAGTTGGTGGCGGTGAACGCCAGGTCGTTGAAGTGGTTCTGTTTGGCCATTGGCGAATGTTCAGCTCAAGTGCAATGCTTCGTGATCCATGCGAAGGTAGCGGCCCACGGCCACCCACGTGGCCAGCAGCGCGATCAGCAGCCCCACGGCCAGCACGCCACCGAAGAGCAGCGCCAGCGAGAACGCGTCGGTGAAGGCCAGCAGATCGGGCACATGCTGACGGGCCATCCAGAAGAGGCCGGCCAAGGCGCCCACGGCGAGCACCGCCGCAATTAGCCCTTGCCAGAGCCCGCCCAAAAGGAAGGGCCGTTTGATGAACCAGCGCGTGGCGCCCACCAAGTGCATGGTGCGGATGAGGAAGCGCTGGCTATGCACCGCCAGCCGGATGGTGTTGTTGATGAGCGCCACGGCCACCACCAGCAAGAGGGCCAGCACCACCAGCCCGCCCAAGGTGAGCGCCCTGAAATTGCGCTGCATGTTCTCGATCACCGCAGCGTTGTACGCCACATCGTGCAGGCGCGCGTCCTTGCGCAGGCCCTCCACGATCCACTTCATGCTGTCCGGTTGGGCATATGCGGGCTGGACGCTCAGTTGGATGTTGGGGTCGATGGGACTTACGCCGCCCAACAGCTCGAGGAAGTCCTCGCCGAGGTCCTGCTTCATCTGCTCGGCGGCTTCTTCGGGCGTTACCAGCACGGTGCCCGCGCACCAAGGCTGCAGGTCCAGCTCCTTGCGCAGGCGCAGCACATCGGCCTCTTTCAGCTCGCGCTTCAGGAAGAGCTCCACGCGCACCTGCTCCTTGAAATAGCGCTCCAGCGAACCGGCGAAGAGCATCACGAAGCCCTGGATGCCCAGCATCATCAGCACCAGCGTGATGCCGATGATGGTGCCCACGTTGGTGGTGCGCGGACGGATCTTGCTGCGACGGGCGCTCATGGGGCGGCGAAGGTATCCGACGAAGCAAACGACTGCGTTCGCTTAAGCCATCCAATTGTCTATGCCCAGCCCTTTCACCCGTTTGAAATGGGCGGTGTTGTTGGTGATTAGTTGCAAGCCTGTCGATAGCGCAGTTCCCGCGATCAGCGTGTCGGTATGGCCAATTTCAAGACCCTTTGCTCGCAGATCAGCTCGAATGACGGCGGCCTCCTGAGCCATCTCGGCGGTTAAGGGCAATACACGGTTCACCGCAACGAAATCCTCGAACCGCTTGAGAAAGCGGCGGGTATCCTTGTACAGCAAGCCATTGAGTATCTCGTAGTAAGTGATGACGCTCATCGAGATCACCGCGTGCTCGGATAAGTACCGTTCGGCCTTGGCCACCACGGAGGGTGTTCCACGCAGGAATTCGGAGAGAATATCCGTATCGACAATCGCCTGCCGCATATTCACGCTTGGCGGTCGAACAAGGCATTGCGCGCTTCGCGCAAACGGGCGCTGAATGCCGCTTGGTCCTTCTTGCTCATGCCTTTGAAGGCACCTGCGAAATCCATCGGCACCTTCTTCGACCTGGGAGTGGACTGCGTCCAGGATTGGATAAGCTCCAAGAGCTCAACCAGGCGGTCTGCCGGAAGACTCTTGATCCCCTTGAGTATCGCTTGATGCGTCGACATGGCCTTGGTGCTTGCCCGGCGAAGGTAACCCCGTCTTCAGCGGCCAGCTACTTTCGCCCGACGATTCAAGGAAATGGCATACGAGCACAAGGACATCGAGAAAAAGTGGCGCGCCGAATGGGCGAAGCGCGGGACCTACAAGGTGGCGAACGATACATCGAAGCCGAAGTATTACGTGCTCGACATGTTCCCCTACCCCAGCGGCGCGGGCCTGCATGTGGGGCACCCGCTCGGCTACATCGCCAGCGACATCGTGGCGCGCTTCAAGCGGCACAACGGCTTCAACGTGCTGCACCCCATGGGCTACGACAGCTTCGGACTGCCCGCCGAGCAATACGCCATACAGACCGGCCAGCATCCCGCGAAGACCACCGAGGTGAACGTGGCGCGCTACCGCGAGCAGCTCGACAACATCGGCTTCAGCTTCGATTGGAGCCGGGAGGTGCGCACCAGCGATCCGTCGTTCTACAAGTGGACGCAGTGGATCTTCCTGCAACTCTTCGACAGCTGGTACGATGCACGCGCCGACAAGGCCCGACCCATCAGCGAGCTGATCGCTTGTTTCGAGGAAATGGGTTCACGCGGACATGACACAACCATCCTCACCGGCGATGTGGAAGAGTTCGTGGGTGAATTCACCGCCGAGGAATGGAAGGCCTTCGATGACCGCACCAAGCAGATGGTGCTGCAATACTTCCGCCTGGCCTACCTCAGCGAAGCATGGGTGAACTGGTGCCCCGCACTCGGCACCGTGCTCGCCAACGACGAAGTGAAGGACGGCGTGAGCGAGCGCGGCGGACACCCTGTTGAACGCAAGCGCATGAAACAATGGAGCCTGCGCATCACCGCCTACGCACAACGCTTGCTCAATGGACTCGACTCGCTCGATTGGAGCGAGAGCATCAAAGAGGCGCAGCGCAATTGGATCGGCCGCAGCGAAGGCGCTACTGTGCGCTTCCCGGTGGGCACCGATTTCATCGAGGTCTTCACCACGCGGCCCGATACGCTCTTCGGCGTCAGCTTCATCACCTTGGCGCCAGAGCATGTGCTGGTAGGCAAATTCACCACGCCAGACCGCAAGGCCGAAGTGGATGCCTACGTGACCACCGCCAAGAACCGCAGCGAACGCGAGCGCCAGGCCGAAGTGGATAAGGTGAGCGGCGTGTTCACCGGCAGCTACGCGAAGCACCCCTTCACCGGACAAGAAGTTCCCGTGTGGGTGGGCGATTACGTGCTCGGCGGCTACGGCACCGGCGCCGTGATGGCCGTGCCCGGCGGCGATCAGCGCGACTGGCGATTCGCGAAGCACTTCAATCTGCCCATCATCGCAGTAACCGAAGGCGCCGATATTGAGAAGGAAGCCGACGAACGCAAGGATGCCACGATCTGCAGTGAAGGATTCCTGAAGGGCTTAAAAGTGCCGCAAGCGATCACGCGTGCCATCGAGGAGTTGGAGAAGATCGGCGCTGGACAAGGCAAGATCAATTTCCGCTTACGCGATGCGGCCTTCGGTCGCCAGCGTTATTGGGGCGAGCCGATCCCGATCTACTACAAGGATGGTGTGCCCTACGCGCTGCCCGAGAGCGCGCTGCCCTTGGAGCTTCCCGCCATCGACAAGTTCCAGCCCACCGAGACCGGAGAGCCGCCCTTGGCCCGTGCGGAGCGCTGGGCCTGGGACGAGGCCAATCAGCGAATCAGCGAATCAGCAATCGGCTTTCCGTTGGAAACAACGACGATGCCCGGTTGGGCCGGCAGCAGCTGGTACTTCCTGCGCTACATGGACCCGAAGAACGAAGGCCGCTTCGCATCACCGGAAGCCATCAACTACTGGCAGCAGGTCGATCTCTACGTGGGCGGCAGCGAGCACGCCACCGGCCACCTGCTCTACTTCCGCTTCTGGACCAAGTTCCTGCACGACCGTTTTGATCTTCCGTTCGATGAGCCCGCGAAGAAGTTGGTGAATCAGGGGATGATTCAGGGGGTATCGCAAATCGCGTATCGCATGGTACTGATGGCGATCGCCGTCACTGATGGCAACAAGAATCAAGAGCTTTTAGACATTAACAAAGCCCCTATTGTGCTTGTACCTAAAGAGCGATACGATATCGTCTCTAATCACGGTTGGATTAGCGGCCAGTTTGCCGCTGAGCGTGAAGAGTTGCTACTGACACTAACAACAGAACTTCGCAGCAAGCAGGCCGGCAGTGTCGGTCGCGTGTCAGACATGTTCGAGGGCGGTCCTGGATGGGCATACCCAACGCACGTCGACGTTTCGTTAGTCAATTCACAAGGAGAACTGGACATAGATAGATATCGCGACTGGTTAAACGAGGAGCGCGATGTTCGGGTATGGGGAGCGACCCCATACAAGTGCACTCCCGAAGTCGAGAAGATGTCCAAGTCGAAGTTCAACGTGGTGAACCCCGACGACATCATTGCCAAGTATGGCGCCGACACGCTGCGGTTGTACGAGATGTTCCTCGGCCCCTTGGAGCAGAGCAAGCCGTGGGACACCAACGGCATCGAGGGCACCTTCCGCTTCCTGAAGAAATTCTGGAATCTGTTCCATGCAGGATCTTCTTCGGACGCACCTGTACCGTCGACCCCTAGGGTCGACCCGCTGCACATAACCGATGCGGCCCCCACCAAACCCGAACTGAAGACCCTGCACGCCACCATCAAGAAGGTGAGCGAGGACATCGAGAAGATGAGCTTCAACACCAGCGTGGCGCAATTCATGATCGCGGTGAACGAACTGAGCGCCTTGAAGTGCAACAAGCGCGCAGTGCTGGAACCCTTGGTGATCACGCTCGCGCCCTTCGCGCCGCATATCGCCGAAGAGCTTTGGGAGAAACTGGGGCACAGCACCAGCGTCACCCTGGCCACCTGGCCGAAATGGGATGCCAGCCACTTGGTAGAGGACAACTTCAGCTACCCCATCAGCTTCAATGGCAAGACGCGCCTGCAACTCGAGTTCCCCATCGCCCTGAGCAAAGAGGAAGTGGAGGCCGCCGTGCTCGCCAACCCGGAGGTGCAGGCCAAATTGGGCGGTCAGCCGCCGAAAAAGGTGATCGTGGTGCCCAAGCGCATCGTGAACATCGTGGTGTAGCGCATGCGTCTGGCCCTCAGCCACAAACCCATGGCCCAACTTCGGCCGAATCCGGCTGGTGATCGGTGGCCAGCGGCTGGTTCCTGCATTCGTACCGATCGGCATCGGCTTTGCGTTTCCAAGGGCATGGCACGCACATCAACCTTCCTTCTGGCGGGCATCGGCCTCTTCACCATGGCCTTCGCCCAGAGCAATCACCCGGCAGAGCCGAACAGCACGCCCGCTCCTGCGACCAGCACGAACTATCGCTCCATCAATCACAGCGCCTTCAAGCCCGGCGAGAAGCTCACCTACGTCGTCCACTACGGCTGGATGAATGCTGGTGAAGCAGTGGTAGAGCTGCGCGATGTGGAACAACCCATCATGGGTCGCAAGGTGCTGCGCGCCGTGGGACGCGGCCGCAGCCTCGGCGCCTTCAACGCCTTCTACAAGGTCGATGACTATTACGAGAGCCAGTTCGATGCCGAGGGCGTGTTCCCTTGGATCTTCCAGCGCCGCGTGAGCGAGGGCGGCTACGAGTTCAGCCAGGACTATTTCTACCGCCAGCACAAGAACGAAGTGACCACGCAGAAGCAGCAGACGCATGCCGTGCCGCCCAGCGTGCAGGACATGCTCAGCGCCTTCTACTACGCGCGCACCATCGACTTCAGCAACGCCAAGCCCGGCGATGTGTACACCATTCAGACCTTCCTCGACGATGAGCTCTGGCCCTTGCAGATGAAGTACGTGGGCAAGGAGACCATCAAGCTTCGCAACGGCAAGTACCGCTGCATGAAGTTCCAGCCCGTGGTGCAGGAGGGCCGCGTGTTCAAGACCAACGACGACCTGAACGTGTGGATCACCGACGACGGCAACAAGATCCCCGTGCTCGCGCAGGCGAAAGTGCTCGTGGGTTCGATCAAGATGGAACTGAGCCAGTACGAGGGGCTGAGCCATCCCATCGCGAAGCAGTAGCGCGCAAGGTTGCAGCGCGGCCAAATGAACAACTCAGCGCGGCGCGTGCTCTACGCTTTGGGCGCTAGGTGTTCGCGATCACTTGCTTCGCTTCAACCTCTCCCTTCACCTCCCGCACCCTCACCCATCGGTACAGCACCTTGGTGAGCAGCAGGAGCATCACTGGCACGATCACCAGTGTGAGGAAGGTGGCGAAGACGAGGCCGAAGATCACCGTCCAGCTCATGGGGCCCCAGAACACGGTGTTGTCACCGCCGAGCACGAACTGCGGATCGAGCGCGCTGAAGAGCCCCGTCTGTTTCACTTCTTGAATGCCTCGCTGTTCAGCGCATAGACTGGCCTGTGCTTGGGACCTATCACCTTCAGCATGAATCCACGCTCCGCAAGCCATTCATCCGGCTTCAGATCAGACTTGGGAGGTCCCAGTTTTTGCACCCGATGCCTGACCTTTCTGTAGAACTCATCCTCCCCGAGCCTCCGGACTTCATCGATCATGCGTGGTCGAAGGACCCGGTAGACCTGTTTCGCATTCAGCCCCCCATCCCGCTTGAATTTGGCGGCGATACAAACCACTTGGAGAATCTCCTGAATGAAGGGGTCCAAGGTGGTGTACATCAAGCCGAACATCGTGCTCAACTCCTTGGACTCATCCCTGACTACGAATTCACGTGCCGCGAGATAGATTCTGTGGTACTCATCGCCCTTAGGATGATTGACTAAAAGGCCGCATTGCTCCAAGCGCTGGATTGCACCAAAGTGATTATTATCAGGTGTAAGAGCGATGGTATACTTCCCTTCCCTGTTGGCTTCTTCACTCTTAATCATGTAGGCAAGAACGATACGCTCCTCCTCGGTGAGATTGTGGCCTTCGGTCCTTTCATGGATAAACTTGTCAAACAAATCCAGTCGCTCAGCCATACTCTCATCCAACACCCTTCCGCTAGGTATCACCAAGGACAATTCTTCCTTTGAGTGGAAGAGATAATAGGGCACGTCAA
>JBATND010000351.1:0-44243 GCA_049290175.1 Flavobacteriales bacterium
CAAGGATCGATGCCTTGAAGTTGTCGCGCTCGTCGTGGATCCAGCAGTCGTTGGGCGAGAAGTCAGGGCCGATGTCGATGATGCGCGGCTTCATCTCCTTGATGCAGATGCCCTTGGTGCCGTTCGCGAAGGTGAGCGGCTTGCCCTGCTCCACGAAGAGCGTGTTCGTGGGCTTGTTCGCCTTCTCCGTGAAGACCTCGAAGGCGCCATCGTTGAAGACGTTGCAGTTCTGGTAGATCTCCACGAGCGAGGTGCCGCGGTGCGCATCGGCGCGGGCCAGCACTTCGCGCATGTGCTTCGGATCGCGGTCCATGCTGCGGGCGATGAATGTGCCATCGGCTCCTTTCACCAGCGCGAGCGGATTGAACGGATGATCGGTGCTTCCCATCGGCGTGCTGCGCGTCACGGCGCCTTCGGGCGAGGTGGGCGAGTACTGTCCTTTGGTAAGGCCGTAGATCTCGTTGTTGAAGAGCAGCACGTTCACATCAACGTTGCGGCGCAGCAAGTGGATGATGTGGTTGCCACCGATGCTGAGCGCGTCGCCATCGCCGGTGATCATCCACACGCTGAGGTCGGGGCGTACGCTCCGCAAGCCGCTCACGATGGCCGGCGCGCGCCCGTGGATGCCGTGCAAACCATAGGTATCGAGGTAGTACGGGAAGCGCGAGCTGCAGCCGATGCCGCTGATGAAGACCACTTCTTCCTTCTTCTTGCCGCTTTGCTCCAGCAGCGTTTGCACCTGCTTCAGGATGCTGTAGTCGCCGCAGCCGGGGCACCAGCGCACTTCTTGGTCGGAGGAGAAATCGATCTTCTCCGTCGCAACGGTTCCATTCACGGCGCTCATCGCTTCATCATGTTGAGCACGGCTTCCTTGATCTCCGCGCTGGTGAAAGGCAATCCTTGGATCTTGTTCAGGCCCTGCGCGTCCACGAGGAACTCGGCGCGCAGCATCTGGCGCAACTGGCCGCTGTTCATCTCGGGCACCAGTACCTGCTTGTACTTCTTCAGCAATGGCCCCAGACCTTTATTGAAAGGGAACATGTGCCTGATGTGGACGTGCGCCACGCTGTGCCCTTCCGCCTGCAACTCAAGTGCGGCTGTGCGGATCGCGCCATAGGTGCTGCCCCAACCCACCACGAGCAATTCACCTTCTGGCGGACCGCTATCCAATCGTATCGGCTTGAAGCGATCGGCGATGCGCGCGACTTTCTCGGCACGCAGGCGCACCATCAGCTCGTGGTTCTTCGGCTCATAGCTGATGTTGCCGGTCTTGTCCTGCTTCTCGATGCCGCCAATGCGATGCTGCAGGCCAGGTTGACCGGGCAAAGCCCACGGGCGCACGCCGCGCTCGTCTCTGGCGTATGGCAGAAACTTGCCCGAGGCGTCGTGCATGTCCGCCAAGGATCGCTTCGCGGCTCCTTCGTCGCCGCTCGCGATGACCATTGGCGCTTGAATGTCCGGCAGATCCTGCGACTGCGGGAAGCGCCAAGGCTCTGCGCCGTTGGCGATGTAGCCATCGGTGAGCAGGATCACGGGCGTCATGTGCTCCAGCGCGATCTGCACCGCTTCGAAGGCCATCTCGAAACAATCGATGGGCGTGCTGGCAGCGATCACGGGAATCGGCGCTTCGCCATTGCGACCGAAGACCGCTTGCCAGAGATCGGCTTGTTCTGTCTTGGTCGGCAAGCCCGTGCTTGGGCCGCCGCGCTGCACATTCACGATCACCAAAGGCAGCTCCAGCATGAATGCCAAGCCCATCGCCTCGGTCTTCAATGCGATGCCCGGTCCGCTGCTGGCCGTGATGCCGATGGCCCCGCCATAGCTGGCACCGATGGCGCTGCTGATGGCTGCGATCTCGTCCTCCGCCTGGAAGGTGACCACGCCGAAATTCTTGTGGCGCGAGAGTTCGTGGAGAATGTCGCTCGCGGGAGTGATCGGATAACTGCCGTAGAAGAGATCGAGCTTCGCCTTCTGCGCAGCGGCAATGAGGCCAAGCGCAGTGCCTTGGTTGCCGGTGATGCTGCGATAGGTGCCCTTCGGCATCGGCGCGGGCTTCACCTCGAATCGCGTGGTGAAGGTCTCGCTGGTATCGCCGAAGTGATAACCCGCGAGCAACGCCTTCCGGTTGGCATCGAGCAGCTCGGGCTTCTTGCCGAACTTCTTCTCGAGGAAGCGCTCGGTGAGGCCGTTGTCGCGGTTGTACATCCAGTTGATGAAACCGAGCACGAACATGTTCTTGCAGCGGTCCTTCTCCTTCATGCCGAGCGTGGTGCCCTCGAGCGCCGCACGCGTCAATTTGGTCACATCAACGCTATGGAGCGAGTACTGCGCAAGCGTACCGTCCGTAAGCGGATCGGCCTCATCGATGTAGCCCGCGAGTCGCAGGTTCTTCTTGTCGAAGCCGTCGCTATTGGCGATGATGCTGCCACCGGGCTTCAGCTTGCCGAGGTTGGCCTTGAGCGCTGCGGCGTTCATCACCACCAGCACATCGCACTGGTCGCCGGGCGTGAAGATCTCGACGCTTCCGAAGTGCAGCTGGAAGCCGCTCACGCCGGCCAGTGTGCCTTGCGGTGCGCGGATCTCGGCCGGGAAATTCGGGAAGGTGCTCACATCGTTGCCGAAGAGCGCACTGCTGTCGGTGAACTGGCTGCCGGTGAGTTGGATGCCATCGCCGCTATCGCCGGCGAAGAGGATGACCACGTTGCGCCGTTCCTCGACGGGCTTGGTCCGTGTAGGGGTTTCCATGAATCGCTGCGCGAAGGTAGCCGGGCCGGGTCGCGGGCCGGTGATTCACGTCACGCGGCGGGAGAACCACTTACGGGCTGTGGTTGTTCGCCGCAGGTCGCACGGGCTACATTTGGTGGGCCGAAACGAACGCATCATGCTGAACTGGCGCGACCACATCACCTCTGATCCGGCCATCATGGTCGGAAAACCGTGCATAAAAGGCACCCGCATCCCTGTGGATCTCATTTTAGAAGAGCTCGCGCATGGCAGGGAGATATTCGACTTGATCGAGAGTTATCCACGGCTGAAGGCAGATGATGTGAAGGCAAGCCTTCAGTTCGCAGCGGAGTACTTGCGCGACATTACGGTTTATCCTGCAGCATCCTGATCGGAAATGCTCATCGTTGCCGATGAAGATGTGGATGCCGGAATCGTTCGCGCATTGCGTGAGGATGGATTCGAAGTGCGCTACATCGCTGAAGCGTCCCCAAGTATGAAGGACCCATCTGTGCTTGCAACCGCCATTGAACTGAATGCGCTGTTGATAACGCAAGACAAAGGATTCGGCCGCCTGGTCCGCAGATATGGCATGCCATCGGGCGGCGTAGTGCTGGTGCGACTCATTGGTTGGTCGTCGAAGTCAAAGGCTGAGAGCGTTCGCGCTTTCTTCAAGGATTATGGCCACACCATGCAAGGAACATATGCCGTTTTGGAGCCGGGCAGGACTCGTACAGCGCGGTGGCCTTGACTATCGCCCTACGCCTCCACCCCCAGGTTCACCGCCTCCACCCTCTTCACCTGAGGCGCCACGCGCTTGATCGCTTCCTCGACACCGGCCTTCATCGTCATGGGTACCATGGCGCAGCCGAGGCAATTGCCATGCAGCCGCACACGCGCAACGCCATCAGCCGTCACCTCATCCAAGGTGATGTCGCCGCCATCGGCCTCTAAGAAGGGGCGCAACTCGGCCAGCGCTTCGCGGATGCGCGCTTCGGTGACTTCGTGATCGTTGAGGCTCATGGTTCAGGCGGGCACTGCTTTCAAAACACGATCAGCAACTGCAGCGCAAAGATGGCGGAAAGGCGCAGCGGCGGGCGTATCGCCTTGCAGCACCGCAGGACGACCCACATCGCCGGCCTCGCGCACGCTCTGGATCAAGGGCACCTCGCCCAGGAAGGGCACCTTCAGTTCTTCGGCCAAGGCTTGCGCACCGCCCTTGCCGAAGATGTAATACTTGTTCTCCGGGAGCTCTGCGGGCGTGAACCACGCCATATTCTCCACGATGCCGAGCACGGGCACATTCACGCTGGGCAAGCGGAACATGCCTACGCCTTTGCGCGCGTCGATGAGCGCTACCGGTTGCGGCGTGCTCACGATGATGGCGCCGCTCAAGGGCACTGCTTGCACGAGAGAGAGGTGGATGTCGCCGGTGCCGGGTGGCAGGTCGATGAGCATGAGATCGAGCTCGCCCCAATCCACATCCTTGATCATCTGCTCCAGCGCCTTGGTGGCCATGGGGCCGCGCCACACGATGGCCTGGTCGGTCTGTGCGAAGAAGCCGATGCTCAGCAGTTTCACGCCGTAGCTCTCCACCGGCACGATCCAATGCTTGCCATCGCGCTCGCGTGTTCCGGGCTTCTCATGCACCACATCGAACATCAGCGGCATGCTCGGCCCGTAGATGTCGGCGTCGATGAGGCCCACACGCAAACCGCGCGCGGCGAGGCCTGCGGCGAGATTCGAGGTGATGGTGCTCTTACCAACGCCGCCTTTGCCGCTGGCGATGGCCACGATGTGCTTAACGCCCGGCAGCACCTTGCGCGTGTTGGCGCGTTCGCCGCTAAGCGGAGAGACCTGCACCACCACGCTCAACTCCTGCCCCAGTGCCTGCTTCACATTGAAGACCACTGCTTCTTCCATGCGCTTGCGGCTGTGCATGGCGGGATTGCTCACTTCAACATTCACATGGATCGCATTGCCTTCGATGCGGATGTCGCGCACGAGGTCGAGCGCCACGATGTCCTTCTTCAGGTCGGGCTCGATGATGCGGGAAAGGGCGGAGAGGACGGCGTCGCGGGTGATGGGCATGGCGAATGGTGCGCGAAACTAACGCCGCAAGAAGCCGACGGCGCTCAGTGGTGCGCAACGACGAAGCGCGCCGCCCATCGCGCGCCATGCTCATCAACGAGCTCGGCGAGCAGGACTGAAGTCGCGGAAATTGGCAAAGCCACATCGCGCATTTGTTCATTGACCCTCTTGGTGATCAGTACCCTCCCCTTGGGATCGCGGATTGTGAGCGCGCCATTTCGAAAGCGATCGGGATAGACCAGCTGCACCACACCTCCTTCCATTCGGGCTTTGAAGCTTGACGCCGAGGTTTCCCCAAATTCGATTACGCCGACATTGCCGACGAAGCAGTTCGGCGCCGCTTGGTACACGCGGAGACCAAGGCTGTCAACGCATGTTGCGCTATAGGTCGTCTCGCAGCCGTCGTGTATGCAAGCGAGGTGGAAGAACGGATGCCAGGTAGAACCGATCCCTTCTACCCAATGCATCGTCCCATACAACGACTCATCGGGATCTCCTGTCCAATTCGGATTGAAGCGCATGGTGAATCGCCGACGCGAGATTCCGTTGAGGACGACAGATTCGATGTTCTCCAACTTGAAGGGGATGGTCTCAAGCGAGATTCCGGGTTGCACTCCGATGAAAGCGGTGTCGCCGATGGTTAGGGAATAATCATACGCGAGGAACTCCGGGCCTTCAGGTCGGCGGAAGTAGGTCTTGTCCCCTTCATTCCTATAATACCCCAGGACTGCTGCCCCAATTCCGAGCACTGAATACTCCACTCCATCAATGCTAGCGCTGGTGGGCATGGAATAGGTCAAAGTTCCTGTGGATGTCCCAATGCCGAAAAGCGTCCACTGGACATTCCACACCGGTTCATCCGAATGCGTGAGGAATGGCTGCTGCGCCATGGCGGCGATCGAAAGCAGCAGACACCAGGAAAGTGAAGCATAGCGTTTCTTCATCGCAGCAAGGGTTGAGCGAATGTACTCGTAGGCCATGAAGTAAGGCCACTTCAGCAGGCAACGGCAACATCGAACCGAGATACGTCGAGCCTACCCCGCCGCCGTCTCCACCTCCTTGCTCACCTTCTTGAACAAGCCTTGCAGCACATTGCCGGGTCCGACCTCCACCACTTTGCTGGCTCCATCGGCGAGCATGTTCTGCATGGTCTGCGTCCAACGCACGGGCGCGGTGAGCTGCGCGATCAGGTTGGCCTTGATGCGCGCGGGATCGGTATGGGCGCGTGCATCCACGTTCTGGTACACGGGGCAACGCGGGTTCACGATGGGCGTGTAGGCGATGGCCGCTTCCAACTCGAGGCGCGCGGGTTCCATGAGTGGGCTGTGGAAGGCTCCGCCAACGGGCAGCACGAGCGCGCGCTTCGCACCAGCGGCCTTCATGGCTTCGCAGGCTGCATTCACGGCATCGATGGTGCCGCTGATCACCAGCTGGCCGGGACAGTTGTAGTTGGCAGCCACCACCACGCCCTTGCCGCCATTGGCGGTGATATCGGCGCAGATTTCCTCCACTTTGGAGTCTTCCATGCCAAGTATCGCGGCCATTGTGCTGGGCTGCAGCTCGCAAGCCTTCTGCATGGCGTTGGCGCGCGCGGCCACCAGCTTCATGCCATCGGCGAACTCCATGGCACCTGCTGCAACCAATGCGCTGAACTCACCCAATGAATGTCCTGCGGTCATGGCCGGCTGGAAGGCATCGCCCATCACCTTGGCCTTCACCACGCTGTGCAGGAAGATGGCGGGCTGCGTCACCTTGGTCTGCTTCAGGTCGGCATCGGTGCCGGTGAACATCACATCCGTGAGCTTGAAGCCAAGGATATCGTTGGCGTGCTCGAACCAGATGCGCGCGTTGCTATCGGCATCGTACAGGTCCTTGCCCATGCCGGTGAACTGCGAGCCTTGGCCGGGGAAAACGTAGGCGGTCATGCGTATTTGTGGGATGACGGGTTCGTGGCTATTGCTATGAGGGTTCAACATCGCACCTGTACAAACAACCCTCTGGGTTGACCCAACAGATGCGATGATGGATGCCAATCAATCACGCCGCCCGAACAGGCGCAGCAGCATGAGGAAGAGGTTGATGAAATCGAGGTAGAGGCTGAGGGCGCCCATGAGGGCCATCTTCTGCGCGGCCTCGGTGCCGGTGGCCACTACATCGCCGAGGCGCTTGAGGCGCTGCATGTCGTAGGCCGTGAGGCCGGTGAAGATGACCACGCCGAGGATGCTGATCACATAGTCCATCGTGCTGCTGCCGAGGAACATGTTCACCAGCGATGCGATGATGATGCCGATGAGGCCGATGAAGAGGATGCTGCCGAGCTTGGTGAGATCGGTCTTGGTGGTGTAGCCCGCAACCGCCATAAGGCCGAAGACTCCGGCGCTCATGAAGAAGACTGTGCCGACCGAATCCAGCTTGTAGATCCAGAAGATGTATGACAGGCTCATGCCAGTGAGCGCGCTGTAGAGGATGAAGACGGCGAGCAGCACGGTGCCGCTCATCTTCTCAACCATGCCGCCCATGAGGAAAACAAGGCCGAGCGGCGCGAACATGACCACCCAGCCCATGATGGTGGGGCTGCCGGTTTCGGGGCTTCGCAGCATGCTGAAGAGCTCTGTGTTGGTTCCGAAGAGCCAAGCCAATGCACCGCTAATGACCAGCGCGGTGGCCATGTATGCGAACACATGGCTCAGGAAGGTGCGGACGCTGGTCGCGGGTCCGTAGATCACTTGTCCAGTAGCGGGCATTTGGTGCTGTTCCATGTTGTGTTGTTTTCGGTAGGCCGACCCAGTGGGTCGGCGGTACGGTCGGATTGCTTGAGAGCGGGTTTGTCCCTGCCGCGCTAATGTAGTCTGGCGCCGATGAGCTTGATGAATTCCTCGCGCGTGCGTGGATCACTGAGGAAGATGCCGGTGAAGGCGCTGGTGGTGGTCACCGAGTTCTGCTTCTGGATGCCGCGCATCTGCATGCAGAGGTGGGCGCATTCGAGCACCACGGCCACACCCATGGGCTTCAGGGTGTCGTGCAGGCAATCGCGGATCTGGTCGGTGAGGCGCTCCTGCACCTGCAAGCGGCGCGCGTAGGCATCCACCACGCGGGGGATCTTGCTCAGGCCGGTGATCCGCCCGTTGGGGATGTAGGCCACGTGCGCTTTTCCAAAGAAGGGCAGCATATGGTGCTCGCACAGGCTGTACACCTCGATGTCCTTCACCAGCACCATCTGGCTGTAGCTCTCTTTGAAAAGGGCGCTCTTCAGGATGGCCGATGGGTCGAGGTCGTAGCCATGCGTGAGGAATTGCAGCGCCTTGGCCACGCGCTCGGGCGTCTTCTTCAAGCCTTCGCGCTTCGGGTCCTCGCCGATCTGCTTCAGGATGTCGTCGTAGTGCCCGCTGATGCGCGCCACGGATTTCGCGTCGTACACATCGATGCGCTCGTAGCCCTCGCCGGTGGTCTCGTGCTCGCTCCCGTCGTCCCGCTGCACGGCGGAAGTCGGGACGGGTGCGGTGCTTCTCTTGGCTGTTTTACGCGCCATGGTATTCGGCAAAGTTGTTCTCGGTCTCCTGCACTTTCACGCAGTGCAATGCGCAGCCCAGTGCATGCACCGATGCTTCCAATTGTTCCCAGATGGCCACGCACAGGTTCTCGGTGCTGCTGTAGCGACCGCGCATGAAGGGCACATCCATGTCGAGGTTCTTGTGATCGAGGTGATCGATGACGCGCTCTTTGATGATGCGGCTCAATTGGCTCAGGTCGGTCACGAAACTGGTTTCGGGATCCTGCTCGCCCTTCACCGTCACCCAAAGTTCGTAGTTGTGGCCGTGGCCATTCGGGTTGCTGCACTTGCCGAAGACCTCGAGGTTCTTCGCGTCGCTCCAATCGGGTCGGGCCAAGCGGTGCGAGGCGGCGAAGCGCTCTCGGCGTGTGATGTGGACTTGTGACATGGCTCAGTAACGCCCCGGGCTCTTGATTGTGCGGCCGAAAGTAGCCAGTTGGCAGTAGGCAGTCGGAGGTTCGGTGGTGCTGCATGCGAATGCCCGAACGGCATTTGCCAACTGCCAACTGGCTACTGCGAACTCCAAGGTCGTTCTAGTTTCGCGGCATGATCATCGTAACCGGCGCAGCGGGCTTCATCGGCAGCTGCCTCATCGGGGAGTTGCAGCGCCAGGGCTGGCAGGACATTGTTGCGGTTGACGATTTCTCCCGCGTTGATAAGGCGCCCAACCTGCTGAAGAAAGAGCTCACGGCGAAGGTGGACCGCAAGGACTTCTTCACCTGGCTCGATGCCAACGAGAAGCTGGTGCAGTTCATTTTCCACCTCGGCGCGCGCACCGACACCACCGAGTTCAATGCGGCCATCTTCGATGAATTGAACGTGCGCTACAGCCAGCGCATGTGGGAGGCTTGCGTGAAGTACGGCATCCCGCTGGTGTACGCCAGCAGTGCAGCTACCTACGGTGGCGGCGAACTGGGCTACAGCGATCAAGACGATGCTCTTCCCTTCAAGCTGAAGCCGCTGAATCCTTATGGCGAGAGCAAGAACGAGTTCGACAAGTGGGCGCTTCAGCAGGCCGCAGGTCCCGACAAAGGCGGGGAGAAGAAGCCCTTCTTTTGGGCCGGCCTCAAGTTCTTCAATGTGTATGGGCCGAACGAGTACCACAAGGGCCGCATGGCGAGCGTGGTCTTCCATGCCTTCAACCAGATCCGTGACACGGGCGGCATGAAGCTCTTCCGCAGCCACCGGCCAGACTACAAGGACGGCGAGCAGCAGCGCGATTTCATCTATGTGAAGGATCTCTGCGACGTGTGCATCTTCCTGATGCAGCACCGCAAGAACAGCGGGCTCTACAACCTCGGCAGCGGCACCGCGCGCAGCTTCCTCGATCTGGTGCGCGCCACCTTCGCCGCCATGGACAAGCCGGAGAATATCTCCTTCATCGACACGCCGGCCGACATCCGCTCCACCTACCAGTACTTCACCGAGGCCGATATGCGCAAGCTGCGCGCGATCGGCTACGAGCGCCCGTTCAGCTCACTCGAGGATGGCGTGAGCGAATACGTGAAGGACTATCTGATGCAGGCGGCTTACTGCTGAGTGTTCCGCAGCGCGACCAGCTTGCGGCGCACATCCAACAAGCGCTCGCGCAACGCTTCAATGTCGATGCCAGGGCGCTCGGCAGCGGGCAGTTCGCCGCGCTTGAGCTTCTCCTTCGCCCCTTGGATGGTGAAGCCCTCGCCCTTCACCAATTGCTGAATCACGCGCAACTGCTCGATCTGATCGCGCGTGTACAAGCGATCGCCCCTGCCCGTGCGGCGCGGCGTGATGTTACCGAACTCCTTCTCCCAGAAGCGAACGCTGCTATTGGCCACGCCCAGTTCCTGCGCCACCTCACCAATGGTGAAGTAGATCTTCTCGATGGTCTTGGGCTTGAGCGGCATGATCGGCGAATCTCCGATGGAAACGTGAAACATGAAAGCTGAAAGTTGAAACAAAGGCCGCCTACCAGCTTTCAGCTTTCATGTTTCACATTTCCGATTTCAATCTAGCGCCTGCCCCGCGTTCCTCGAGATCTCCACCATGCGTGCGTATTCCTCTGGTGTGAGGTCGTTGAAGTAGTAGTTGGCCGGATCCATGGGCTGGCCGCCCTTATGCACCTCGTAATGCAAGTGTGGTCCCACGCTCAGGCCCGTGTTGCCCACCAGCCCGATCACGTCGCCGCGTTTCACGCGCTGTCCCTTGCGCACTTCCAATTTGCTCAGGTGGGCATACAGCGTCTCGTAGTCGAAACCGTGATCGATGACCACATGCATGCCGTAGCCGTTGGTGCCATATTCCGCATAGGTGACTACGCCATCGCCGGTGGCGTGGATGGGCACGCCGGGCTTCGCCGTGAAATCCATGCCTGCGTGGAACTTCATGATCTTGTGGATCGGGTGCATGCGCCAGCCGAAACCACTGGCCGTCTGGTTGAGATCCTCATTGGCGATGGGCTGCACAGCGGGGATACTGGCGAGCATCTCCTGTTTGCGCAGCACCAATTCGCCCACTTCATCGAGCGAGCGCGATTGGATCACGAGCTGTCGCGTGAGCAGGTCGAGCCGCTTCGCAGTGGCCACCACCAATTCGCTGTTGGCATAACCCGCCAGGTCGCGGTAGCGGTTGATGCCGCCCACGCCGGCCATGCGCATGCTCTCCGGGAGCGGATCGGCCTCCAGGATCACGCGGTAGATGTTGTCGTCGCGGCGGCGCACATCGCCCAGCACCTTTTCCAGCTCCCCGATCTGCTTGTTCAGCAACTCGTACTGCACCAGCAATTGCTTGTTCTCCCGGCGCAAAAGCGACTCCTTCGGGCTATCGACGAACTGGTAAACGAGGAAGATGCCCAGCAGCCCCACGGCCAGCCCCGGAAGCAGCAGCAGTGCGGTGCGCTTCACCTTCTGCCAGGCAGTGAGGCGGATGCGCTCGAAGTTGAGCGTCTTGGGGTTGAGGCGATACTTGTGCTCGGGCATGGTTCGGCGAAGTTGATGCCAGTTGCACAAATGATGACACCTGCATCCAAGAAGCGAGTGAACCTCCAAGAGTGATAGGCCATAAAGCGCTGATATACTGCGGCATTACCCCCGCCGCCTACCATTAGGCATGCGCGAATGGCAACTTAAATGATTTGGCGGTGGCGAAGATGCCAACAAGGTTCGTGTTCGCTATACCAAGCCCAAGAAAAACCTTCACACCCCTCTGATGTTTGTAGCGGCCATGATTGCCATGATTGCATGCAAGAAAGAAATCCATGACATGAGGTCAAAAACATGCGAACCCGATGGCGCTTTTAAAGCTGGCGACCCTCCGCAGGATTGTGCGATGAATGTTTCAATAGAGTGCGGGATGCTCTCCTTTGAAGATTTAGACCATTTTCTCGCAGTAGCGGAATGTTTGACGGAGAGATACAACGCGCACGTTGATTGGTTCGTTTCACAGAACGAGAACCTGGACGATGACGAGCTCGACGAGCTTGCAGAAGTGAGTGGCTTTGTTGATGAAGAGGCAATCATATACTTTGAAACATCCTTAGGGTTCGCCTCCTATCGACAGCATTACGAATCAACTCTAACAGACTGGGTCGACGCTGGCAACGATCCTGAGGACTTTAGTATGCCCGAGCTCTTCCCTTCACCGGCTCTCGCAGCACTGAGGAATGTGCATGGCGCTGTGATGATTGGAGGCGCGATATACTTGACCGACGGTTCTGGAAGGCGTTGGGAATTCTGCACTTGCGATGTTCATTTGGATTACTTAGCGAATCCTACCGCATACGAATCCATTGAGGGGGACCCCTGCGTTACGCTGCATAGAACTATTTACGAAGGCAATGGAACGCAGTGCTCCGACTCATGGAGGCAATGTAGATGGATAGAGTACAGTACCGGCAAGAAAGTGAAGGCGACTTTGGAATTCAGCTATGGAGGTTACGCACCTACCCAAACTCTAGTGTCTGCCAGACTCGATGCCTGGAAGCAGCGTGCGAGTGGCAGGTGGAAGCGTCGATACCTGAGCCTGCACCCGAGGGCCACAGGTCCCTTTACGGAAACCGGCTGCGACGCGCGTGGTAATTACAACGTGAACAAGGGCAGCAAGCGTCGTCGAACTTGGGAATCATGGGATAGCTATCATGGACAAAAGACGTTCAAGAATGAGACCTGCGTTGGGAGTTACGTATGGGGTCCCAACAATTTGCAGCATACCATAATGCTTGACTTCGTCAACGGACAACTGTGCTGGAATTAATGCAGATGGAACTGCGGTGGTGCGCTACGGCTTACTCATAACAGCATGCGCAGGGTCGATTCTATCAATGGGTCAATCCCCAGTTCCAACGTATTGCATCCGCCTCAGTGCTGGTTTTCTAGCTCTCCCGCCCATAAGGGTAAATCAGCGGCATGGGGACGAATCGCACTACAAAGGGCTTTGGGGTGCTGGCATGCGATTATCCACGGAGTTTTGCTTCCGAAGAACATTGCATGGTTCTATCCTCCTCGGTTTAGACTATGGGAGAATTCCAGCAGCATTCGCATGGGATTTAGTCTCAGACCCCAATAGTGTAAACCAAGGCGTTGCCGACCTTCAACCTGAACCAGTTGAGCGCTACGGGCTTATCAACCTCCGGGCAGGATATGAACACACGCTTTTGCGGTTGAAGCGCACTCACCTCTCAGCGCAAATAGGCGTTGGCGTTTCTCACATCTCTACTGACGAAGGCACCTTCAGCCATTATAAAGTCACGGAATCCGGTGATTTGGCGCTGCTCGCCACGCATAATCTTGAGATTAATTCAGAAGGTCGGCCCCTGCCCACCTTTTACGGCGCACTCACCTGGCAGCACACATTCTCAAATTTGAATGAACTCTGCATCGGTGCTTATAGTATGATCTCACTTCAAGGCGATGAGATCCGTACCACCTATGTCATCGACCCTCTTGGTCCAGAGGCACGTGGCGGTTCTGCGACGGGTTCCCTAAGCCATGCTGGGCTATACATCGCCTACACCATGTCCTGGGGGTATCCCAAATTGCCTCGCTGGCTTCGAGCTACGATTCAATGAAAGCGCGATTGGTCTGCTGTGCTTGTGTACTTGGCCTCCACTCGCACCATGGGTCAGCAACGGCCCAGTCGCTTCCGAAGCCTGCTGTACCAAAACATCGGTTGTGCATGGAACTCGGCGGTGGCTACCAAATGCCGCGTTCTTTCTCCACAAACGAAAACGGCCATGCCGAGTTTTCATTTTCTGCTGTGCATCTTTCATTGGGAGGTGTGTATGGCTGGCGGTTCAGCGAGCGCCTTGAGTTCGCCATTGGCGCTGGGTTCGTTTGGTCCCGTTACGAAATGCGAGCAAATGCTGCTATATCCGACTCGCTTGTTAATCGGAGTGGGGCTTCGCGCACTACTTATTCGTTCAACTGGTTCCCTTTCCCTTCCGGAGGATCCACACGCTACGACCGTCCAATAGACCCCCCGATCTGTGCCTTTCGCGCAGAATACCGCATATCTCAGAAGCGGGCCAACTCGTGTTGGCTTGGGCTTGCAATAGGTGTGATGCCTCAATACACTTCGATGATAACCCGGCATGTTTCGGTATATGCAAGCACTGACCAAACTTATGTGCTCATGGACGCCGGACTTGGCCATGGAGGCCAACTCAATCCATGGGCAGGCGCGCAATTCCGAGTAGAACGGTCGCTTGCGAACATGAACCGGATTCAATTCGGGATAGATGCCATTGTCAGCATCTTGCCGTTTTACACTACGCAGTTGCTCATGAATCAACGAGACGGAACCTTTACCATTTACTCTCACAACAACCGTTTCGCTTGGCTTCGTCTATCCGTCGGTCATTCTTTTACATGGGGATCCCCTCGCAAGCCGCGATGGCTGCGCCTTCATGAAGAACGCAGGGTTTCTACCGCGCCATAATGCAGTAGTTGGGCGCTGAATAACTTCGCCGCCCACTATTGAGTATGATGACGTCCCAGCAGATCCGCCAGAAGTTCCTCGACCATTTCGCTAAGCGCGGCCACCAGATCGTGCCCAGTGCGCCCATGGTGATCAAGGACGATCCCACGCTCATGTTCACCAACGCGGGCATGAACCAGTTCAAGGACCTGTTCCTCGGCAACCGCGAAGCCAAGCACAAACGCATCGCCGACACACAGAAATGCCTGCGCGTTTCCGGCAAGCACAACGACCTGGAGGAAGTAGGTATCGACACCTACCACCACACCATGTTCGAGATGCTCGGCAACTGGAGCTTCGGGGATTATTTCAAGAAGGAGGCGATCCAGTGGGCCTGGGAGTTGTTGGTGGATGAATACAAGATCGATCCAGCGAGCATCTACGTGACCTATTTCGGCGGCGACGAGAAGGATGGCCTGCCCGCCGATGAAGAGACGCGCCAACTATGGTTGCAGTACATGCCCGAAGAGCGCATCCTCCCCTTCAGCCGCAAGGACAACTTCTGGGAGATGGGCGACACCGGTCCGTGCGGGCCATGCACCGAGATCCATGTGGACGTGCGCACGGCCGAGGAGAAAGCGCAGAAGCCCGGCCGCGAGTTGGTGAACAACGACCACCCGCAGGTGATCGAGATCTGGAACAATGTGTTCATGCAGTTCGAGCGCAAGGCCGATGGCTCGCTCGTAACGTTGCCCGCGCAGCACGTGGATACCGGCATGGGCTTCGAGCGCCTGTGCATGGTGCTGCAAGGCAAACGCAGCAACTACGATACGGATGTGTTCCAGCCGCTGATCCAGGTGATCGCGAAGGCGAGTGGGAAAGTGTATGGTGAGACTCCGGCTCAAGGCCGGAGTGACAATGCAGAGAAGAGTGACATCGCCATGCGCGTGATCGCCGATCACCTGCGCGCCATCAGCTTCGCCATTGCCGATGGACAATTGCCGAGCAATACCGGCGCGGGTTACGTGATCCGTCGCATCCTGCGCCGTGCCGTTCGCTATGGCTACAGCTTCCTCGGCTTCAACGAGCCGTTCATGTTCGCGTTGGTACCCACGCTCGCCAAAGAGATGGGCGATCAATTCCCTGAGTTGCGCAAACAACAGCAGCTCATCGAAAGCGTGATACAGGAAGAAGAGAAAGCCTTTCTGCGCACATTGGAGCAAGGCACCAAGCGTCTCGAACAAGCGCTCTCAGAATCGAAGGGAACGCTTGCTGGGGACCGCGCCTTCGAGCTATTCGACACCTACGGCTTCCCCATCGACCTCACGCAGCTCATCGCCCGCGAGCAGAAGATGGATGTGGATATGAAGGGCTTCGAGGTTGAATTGCAGAAGCAGAAGGAACGCTCACGCGCTGCCACGGCAGTAACCACCGGCGACTGGGTTGAGATCGGCAAGGGTGAGACGGCCTTCATCGGCTACGATGAACTCAGCACTGATGCCCGCATCCTGCGCTACCGAAAGGTGAGCGGCAAGGGCGGCGACCAGTTCCAACTTGTGCTCGACCGCACACCGTTCTATGCCGAAGGCGGCGGACAAGTGGGCGATCAAGGCTGGCTGATACAAGGGGCCGATCAGATTGAAGTGATCGACACCAAGCGCGAGAATCAGCTCATCGTCCACTTCACCAAGGAGTTGCCGAAGGATGTTGAGAAGCCGCTCACCGCGCAGGTGAACACGCAACGCCGCAGCCTCACTGCGCGCAACCACACGGCTACGCACTTGCTGCACCATGTGCTGCGCAAGCACTTGGGCACACACGTGGAACAGAAAGGCTCGCTCGTAGCGCCCGACCGTCTGCGCTTCGACATCAGCCACTTCGCCAAGGTCTCGGCCGAGGAATTGGCCACCATCGAGCGCGAGGTGAACGGCATGATCACCGCCGACATCGTGTTCGACGACAAGCGCAACGTGCCCATCGCGGAGGCGAAGGCCATGGGCGCCATGGCGCTCTTCGGCGAGAAGTACGGCGACAACGTGCGTGTGGTGAAGTTCGGCCCCAGCGTTGAGCTCTGCGGTGGCACGCACGTGCCGCGCACCGGTGTGATCGGACCTTTCCGCATCGTGAGCGAGAGTGCGCTGGCAGCAGGCATCCGCCGCATCGAGGCCATCACCAGCGTAGAGGCCGAGCGCATGATCAGCGAGAAGCTCGCCAAGTTGGAGGCCATCGAGGCCCTGCTGAAGAACCCCGCCGATGTGGTGGCCGCCGTGCAGAAGCTCGCCGAGCAGAACACCGCCCTCACCAAGGAATTGGAGAAGGCTGGGAAGGAGAAGGTGAAGCGCCTGGCCTCTTCCATTCCCGCCAAGGCGAAGGCCAATGCGAAAGGCGTGAAAGTGCTCGTGGAGCAGCTCGACCTCGATGCCCAAGGCATGAAGGATCTCGGCTTCGCCCTGCGCGAGCAGCACAGTGACCTGGCCTTCGTTGCTGGCTCCGTGATCGATGGCAAACCCTTGCTCGCCGTCTCGCTCGGCAAGCAGGCGATCGAGTCAACCGGCCTCAAAGCGGTGGACATCATCAAGCAGATCAGTCCCGCGATCAAAGGCGGCGGCGGTGGCCAACCCGATTTCGCCACGGCCGGCGGCAAAGAGCCGAGCGGCATGAGCGATGCGCTGAAGAAGGCGGCGGAGCTACTCTCGTGAATCGCGTCGGAGGCATCACAGCTTCCGCAGCGCCTCCCGCTCACTCAATCCCGAGAGCTTCCTCAACTTCACGAAGCGCTTCACCGCCGTCGGATCGGTAGCGCCCAATTCGCGCAGCGCCCAACCGATGGCCTTGCGCATGAAGAAGTCGGGGTGAGCCGCGTGCCGATCGATGTTGGCGAAGAGCAGTGCTTGATCAGTGTCCTCCTTCCAACGGTTCTGGAAGAGGATCGCGGTGCGGTTCAGCCAGAGGTTCTTGCTGGTGATCCAGCGCTTGTTCCATTCCGTGATCTCCTTTGGGTACCGCTTCAGTATCATGCCCACCACATGGATCGCGAGCGCATCCACCGTATCCCACCAGCTCTTGGTGGTGATGAGCTCCTCAACCAATGGCAAGTGATCGGGCGTGAGCTTCCGCGCGTGTTTCATCAATATGTCCAAGGCGGTGTGGTGCATCTCGCGTTCCGGACAGGCGAAAGCAGCACGGGCGATCGCGGGCAGCTCATCGAGCGCTGGCGCACCATGCATGGCGATGTGCTCCGCGAGCAACTCCCTGCGCGGCACTGCCTTGATTCCGAAGAAGGGCGCGATGCCCTTCATGTAGGCCTCCATCGCCGCGGCATTCTCGGCGTTGCGATTGCGCCTGAAGGAATCATGCAAAGGGGCCAACCAAGGATGCATGACTCAAGAACTGTTCACCCCCGCACGTACACGCGCTTCACCCGCGGCGGCACGCTCGTGAGCACTTCGTAGGGAATGGTGCCCAGGTCGCGCGCGAGCTCGGTGATCGGATGCGCGGCATCGAAGAGCACGGCCTCGTCGCCAACCGCGCATGTGATTTCCGTGACATCGATCATGCACATGTCCATGCACACGGTGCCGATGATGGGTGCCGCATGGCCATGCACCCAGAAGCGGCCCACGCCGTTGCTGAGCCTGCGCGATAGTCCATCGGCGTAGCCCATGGGCACGGTGGCAATGAGCCGCTCACTGTCCGCCACGCCGCGCCTTCCATAGCCGATGGTGCTTCCTGGAGGCACGCGCTTGATCTGCGCGATCACCGTGCGCAAGCTGGCGGCGTGCAAGAGTTGGGCGGTCTCTTGTGTGCTGGAACCGATACCGTGCAGGCCGATGCCGAGCCGTACCATATCGAAGTGGGCTTCCTTCCAACGCGATGCACCGGCTGAATTCGCGATGTGCAGCAGCGGCCTGTAGCCGAGCACCGCGATCAACGCATCGGCCATGCGCGTGAATGCCACGATCTGCCCGCGCGTGAACTCGTCGTGCGCGGGATCGTCGCTCGCGGCAAGGTGCGAAAGGATCGATACGACCTTCAGTCCTTTCGCCCCACGAATCGCCTCGATGAGCTGCGGCAGTTCATCCTCCGCGAAGCCCAAGCGCCGCATGCCCGTATCGAGCTTCATGTGGATGGGCGGCGCATCGGCATGCGCTTGGGCAAAGCGCGCGGCCTCGCTGAAGGAGCGCTCGTCGTACACCTCTGGCTCCAAGCGGAATCGGTGCAGGGTCTCCATCGGAACCGGCTCCGGGTTCATCACGAGGATCGGCGTGGTGATGCCCTGCTGCCGCAATTCAATGCCTTCATCGGCATAGGCGACACCCAGGTATTGCACCTGCTCATGCGCGAAGAGCCGCGCTAATTCCAGCGCGCCATTGCCATAGCCGAAGGCCTTTACCATGGCCATCACAGCCACGGCTACCCTCTCCTTCGGAGAGGGGCCGGGGGTGAGGCCGAGCGACGCGCGGTAGTAGTTGAGATTGTGCCGGATCGCCTCCAGGTCAACCTCCATCACGGTGCCATGCACTTGTCGTTGCCAGCGCGTTGCGATGCGCTCCAATCCGAAGGCGCGCGCACCCTTAACGAGCACGGCGTGATCCTTCAGCGCTGCTGGATCGAAACGCGCGAGCAGCTCTTCGGCATCAGCGAAATGCTGCACGTGCGGTGCGAAGCTCATCGCGTGCTCGCGCAGCTCAGGGCCAACAGTGATCACGGCTTCAACACGCGATCGCGCAAGCAGTTCCTCCACACGGAGATAGCGCAGCGCGGGCTCCTCGCCTCCCATCAAGTCGGAGAGCACAACGGCCTTTGGCCTACCAGCGGCGAGTGCATCGAGGTGCTCCAGCGCGATGGCCAAGGATGCCGTGTCGTTGCTGTATGCATCGTTGAGCAGCGTGATGCCATGCACGCCATCGAGCGCTTCGAGGCGCATGCTCACCGGCGGCAGCGTGGGCGTGCGCGCGGCGATCCATTGCGGCGAACGGCCCAAGTGCAGCAGCAGCGCCACGCAATGGATGGCATTCTCGGCCGAGGCTTGATCGGTGAAGGGGATCTCGAAATCGAAGTCAACGCGGTCGTTGAAGACGCGGATGCGCTGGCCGTGCGGCAGCGGCTCAGTACGGACCACATGCAGCCAGCCCTGGCGCTCGCGGCTCCAGCCCAGCAGGGCAGCGCGCTGATCGATGCCATGCGAATGCAAGGCCTGCACGACATCGGCATGATCGGCGCAGAAGACAATGGCTTGCGCATCGCGAAATAGCATTGCCTTCTCCACGGCCTTCGCACGGTCGTCTGCGAAATGCTCACCGTGCGCTGGGCCGATGTTGGTGAAGATGCCGACGGTGGGATGGATCACGGCGCGCAATCGCTCCATCTCGCCCGGCTCACTGATGCCAGCCTCGAAAAGGCCCAGCGTGTGCTCGCGCCGCATGCCCCACACGCTCAACGGCACGCCCACCTGCGAGTTCCAACTGCCTGGGCTGCGCGCGATGTGCTCACTGTCGCGCAGCAGGTGGAAGAGCCACTCCTTCACTACGGTCTTGCCATTGCTTCCGGTGATGCCGATCACCGGCGCATGCATCTGACTGCGGTGCCACGCGGCGATGCGCTGCAAGGCATCACGCGTGTCGCGTACGCGTATCACATTGCTATCGGGCAGTCCTTGCGTTGCCGCTGCATCACTGACCATGAAATGGCGCATGCCCTTCGCATGCAGCTCGCGGATGTATCGGTGTGCATCGTGCCGTTCGCCACTGAGTGCAACGAAGAGCGTGTCATTCGGCGAAAAGGGCTTGCGCGAATCGACGCTGAGGTGCGCGATCAACGGGTCGTTGTGCTGGGAGAGCCACTCCCCACCGATGGCCTCGGCGAGCGCGGTGAGGCGGTGGCCGGCGCTGGTCATTGCGCGTTCCCGACGGCACGGGCCTGATCGAAGCACACGCGGCACAACGGCTGGTAGCTCTCCTTCTCGCCCAATTGCACCAGATCGCGCCCAGCGCTGATTCGGTGGCTGAAGGCCGCGAGCGCTCCGCATCTCACGCAGATGGCATGCACTTTCGTCACGTACTCGGCGGTGCTCAGCAGCTGCGGCATGGGGCCGAAGGGCCTTCCGAGGAAATCCATGTCGAGGCCGGCGGCGATCACGCGCACGCCCTTCGCGGCCAATTCGGCACAGACCACCGGCAGCCGCTCATCGAAGAATTGCGCTTCATCGAGCCCGACCACTTCGACATCATCAGCCAAATGCAACAACTCTTCGCTGCTGGCGATAGGGCGCCCGCGCAAGCTGGTGCTATCATGGCTCACCACCTCGGCCTTGGCATAGCGCGTATCCACTTGCGGCTTGAAGACCTCGACGCGCTGCTTCGCGAATTCGGCGCGGCGCAGGCGACGGATCAGTTCTTCGGTCTTGCCGCTGAACATGCTGCCGCAGATCACCTCAATCCAGCCCCTGCGCGGGCTTTGGCTACCGGTGTGTTCGAGGAACATGCAAAAAGCTGTGGAAAGCTGGGCAGAAGGCCCGTTGCGCGAGCGGCGAAAATAGGGATCTTCGTCCGGGGCCTCCGGTAACGGCCCAAGCACCCATGAGCAACGACAAGGGTTTCCGTTCGATGAGCGCGCTGGTAGAGGCGCTCGGCAAAGCCGAAGAAGGATTGCGCAAGGGCACATTGCCGCTCACCGCGCTCGATGAAGCCGCCAACGATGCGCGCGAGCTCTTTGAGCGGTTGGTGGTGATCCGCCACAAGGCGCGTGAATCCGCGCATGCACGAGCCTCAGCGGAAACAGAGAAACCGAAGGCCGCACCCGCACCGGTTGAGAAGGCCGTAGCTGCCGTGCCACCTCCAGCTCCCCCGCCCCCTGCACCCATTGCGCAGCCCGTTGCCGAATCGGCTGCCCCGCCGGAGCCCAAAGCCGCTGAAACAGCCATTCGCCTGAACACGCGCCCCGTGGCACCGCGCCAAACCGATTTGGAGGAAGCCATCGCGTCGACGAGCGAACCCGAGCCGGTGATGAAGACCGCCGCTGAATTCCTGCGCGAAGCGCAAGCCGCCAAGACCGCAGCGCCGCAAACCGTTCAGGCCGCACAAGCCAAGCCTGTGACATCCGTAGCCGAGAAGCTCGAGCGCGCGCGCATCGCCGACCTGCCCAAGGCCATCGCCCTCAGCGACAAATTCTGGTTCACCAAGGAGCTCTTCGGCGGCGATGCCAAGGCGTATGAGGTGGGTGTCTCGTTGCTCAACAGCGCCAAGGACCTCGGCGAAGCGCAAGCCTTCCTGAAGGAAGAGTTGCTCGCCAAGCTGAAGACACCACCGGACCCCGAGGCAGTGGATGCGTTCACCGATCTGATCGAGCGCCGCTTCGCATGAGGAGGAATCTGATCCTGATCCTCGCCTGCGCATGTTTCAGCACGGCCAATGCGCAAGACGCCTTGACCCAGCGCGCCCGTGCCTGGCTCGACACCCTGTGCTCGCCTGCCTTCCATGGCCGCGGTTACGTGAAAGATGGCGACCGCATCGCCAGTGAATGGATCGCGAGCAAATTCCGTCAGTTCGGCGTGAAGCCCGTGAAGGCCGATTTCTACCAGCCCTTCCAGTTCAATGTGAACAGTTTCCCCGACAGCATGCGCGTGGCCATCGACGGGCGCAAGCTCAGCGCAGGAACCGAATTCCTGGTGGATGCGGAGAGCGGGACCCTATCCGGCAGCTTTACGCTGGTGCATGTATCGCCCAACGATTTGCAAGGCCCCGAGCGCAAAGGCATGACCATGGGCGTGCTGCTGGGCAAGGCCGCATGCCTGCATTGGCCCGAAACACGCAACGGCGATTCGCTGCGCCTGTTCCGCCAATGGGAGCGCGAGCTCATGGACCATTGCGTGGTGGTGAAGCCCGCGAAGAAGCTCACCTGGAGCGTGGCCACCGATGCCCGACGCTTCCCGCTGATCGAAGTGGCCGAAGGATCGATCGCCGATAGTTCAAGCACCATCGACCTGAGCGTGCGCAACGCCTTGCTGGTGCGCAGGCCCGCGCGAAACGTGCTCGGCATGGTGAAGGGCAAGAGCAAGAAGTGGGTGGTGATCGGCGCGCACTACGACCACCTTGGCCGCATGGGTGCCGATGCGCTCTTCCCCGGCGCCAACGACAACGCAAGCGGAACGGCCATGCTGCTGAGCCTCGCCGAGCACTTCGCGAAGCGCGGCAACACGCCCAAGCACAATCTACTCTTCGTGGCCTTCGCGGGCGAAGAGGCGGGCCTGATCGGCAGCGAATGGTGCGCCGTGGATCGCCCCATCGACTGGAAGAACGTGAGCATGATGATCAACCTCGACATCCTCGGCACGGGCGATGACGGCATCATGGTGGTGAATGCCACGGCGCAGCAGAAGGCGTACAACCAGCTCGTGGCGATCAACGGCAGCAAAGGCTATCTGAAGGAAGTGAAGGCGCGCGGCCCGGCCTGCAACAGCGACCATTGCCATTTCGTGAAGCGCGGTGTTCCTGCCATCTACATCTACACCCTTGGCGGCGTGGCGCACTACCACGACGTGATGGACCGCGCCGAGACACTGCCCCTCACCGAGTTCGCTGACCTGCACGCGTTGCTGCGCGACTTCATCCAAGCGCTGAAGTGAGCGCGTCCAAGGCCCCGCTCGTCCTGGTACCGACACCCATCGGCAACCTCGACGACATCACGCTGCGCGCCAAGCAGGTGCTCGAGCAAGCCGATGCCGTGGTCGCAGAGGATACGCGCGTGACCGGGCGTCTCTTGCAGCACCTCGGCATCAACAAACCGTTGATCTCCTTCCACAACAACAACGAGCACCGCATGACCGAGCAGCTGGTCGCGCGCTTGCTGGCCGGCGAGCGCTTCGCCTTGTGCAGCGATGCGGGCACGCCCGGCATCAGCGATCCGGGATTCCTGCTTGTGCGCGCTGCCATCCGTGAAGGCATCGCAGTGGAATGCCTGCCGGGAGCCACCGCCTTCGTGCCCGCGCTGGTAGCGAGCGGCCTGCCCTGCGACCGCTTCGTGTTCGAGGGATTCCTGCCGCAGAAGAAAGGCCGGCAGACACGGATCCGATCGCTCATTTCAGAGGAGCGCACCATCGTGCTCTACGAGAGCCCGCATCGCATCGCCCGCTTGCTCGGCGAGTTGGTAGAAGCCTTCGGCGCCGATCGCCAAGCGAGTGTTTCGCGCGAGCTGAGCAAGTTGCACGAAGAGACGCGGCGCGGCACGCTCGCAGAATTGGCCGCGCACTTCACGGCGCACGAGCCGCGCGGCGAATTCGTGGTTGTCCTGTCCGGCCGACGTCCCGTCGGCCGTGAGCATGCAGAGCACGCCGAGGAATGATAGCCGCCAAGAAACACCGAGTGAATTGGCCGCAACTGTTGCAGCGCATAGCGCGGCGCGAATTCGGGAACGCTTCTCACTCAACGTCTCATCGGCCGTGAGCATGCGGAGTGCGACGGCGCATGAAAACAGCGCCGTGTTCGCTACAGCATGCGGCATGATCCATCGCTCTATCTTAGAGCCATGAACGAGATCATCTTCATCGTTGAAGATTCGCCCGAAGGCGGGTACGAAGCGCGCGCTCTCGAACACTCCATCTTCACCGACGGTGACGACATCGAGCAGCTCAAGGCGAACGTGAAGGATGCCGTGGCAGCTCACTTCGAGGCCGAACGCATGCCCAAAGTGATTCGCCTGCACATGGTGAAGGAGATCGTGATCGCGGCATGAAGGTGCCGCGTGACCTCACCGGTCGGGAGTTGATCGCGGCGCTTTCGAAGCTCGGCTATTCGGTCACACGGCAGAGCGGCAGCCATATCCGAATCACCACGGAACGCTCCGGTACCCATCACCTGACCATACCGGATCATCGGCCCATCAAAGTCGGCACATTGGCAAGCATCATGCGTGACCTCGAGCAGCACCACGGCATGAACCGATTCGAACTCACACGATTTCTCTTCGGATAGCAGGCTTCCATCCCCAGCATCCAATCCACGAATGAAAGCCTGGACCCTCATCGCGCACGGAAAACCGCAACGCGCATTCGCCTTGCGCGAGCACCCCGAACCGCAGCCCAAACCGAATCAAGTGCTGATCCGCGTGGAGGGCTTCGGCCTCAACTACGCCGATGCCATGGCCGTGCGCGGCCTCTATCGCGAAGCACCTCCCCTGCCCAGCATCATCGGCTACGAGGTGGTCGGGCGCGTTGAGCGCATAGGACAAGAAGTGCATGATGGCCTTCTCGGCAAGCGCGTGGTGGCCATGACGCGTTTCGGCGGCTATGCCGAAGCAGCCGTTACCGATCAGCGTGCATGCGCCATCATCCCCGATGAACTGCCGTTGGGCGAAGCGCTCGCCTTGGCCACGCAGGGCGTAACGGCCTGGTACATGGCCAAAGTGCTCTGTCCGCTGCATGCCGGTGAGCGCGTGCTGGTGCATAGTGCTGCTGGCGGTGTGGGCCAGTTGCTCGTGCAGATGGCTTCGCATGCGGGCTGCGAAGTGATCGCCGTTGTGGGCAATGCCTCGAAGGTGGCGCGCGCGAAAGCACTGGGCGCCGCGCATGTGATCGATCGTTCAGCGGGCGACTACGAAGCGCAGGCATTGAAGATCCTGGGCAAGCATCGGCTGGGCGCGAGCTTCAATGCCGTTGCGGGTCGCAGCTTCAAGAAGGACATGCGGCTCATCGGTTCCGGAGGGCGCTTGGTGTTATTCGGCGGAGCGGAGCGCGGCGGCACCAGCACCTTGGGCTTCATCTGGCGCATGGGATTGATGCTGCCCATCTTCCTCATGATGAAGAGCAAGAGCATCCTCGGTGTGAACATGCTCAAGCTCGGCGACCATCAACCCGCATTGGTGGCGCGCTGCCTCGCTGAAGTGGTAGAGGCGCATCGGCAAGGCCTGCTGAAGCCCTTGGTGCATGCCGAGTTGCCTGCCGAAGAGCTCGTGCAAGCGCATGACGCCCTGGCCAACGGCAGCACCATGGGCAAGGTGGCGCTCAAGTGGTGAGCTACTCCACTACGAAACGACGCACGCTCCTGCTGCCATCGGCCATGCGCACGGCATAGGTGCCCGGCAGCCAATCGCGCGTATCGATCACCGCGAAGCCGCGCGTCACCAGCACTTGCGTAACCAAGGCGCCGCGCATGTCGAAGGCTTGCAGTGTTCCAGTGGCGGGAAGGCCCGTGATGCTCACTTGGCCGTTGGATGGATTCGGCGAGAGCCACACGTTCGCGGCACTCGCACTCTCTTCGATCCGTGCCGCACCGATCACATTCAAGGTGAAGTCCTTGAAGTCGCCGTACTGGAACGCACCGCAAGGACCGAAGCCGTTGCCGTTGGAAGTCTGGAATCCATCGCTGCCCCAAGGCGAGATGATGCGCATGCGGTACTGGCCGCTCGGCGTGCTCTCCGGGATCGCGATGCTGAACTGGTACTCGTAGCTCGGCGCGCCGCCCACGTAGTTGAAGTAGAGGTTCTCGCTCTCCTCGAAACTATTGCTCTGGTCGAAGTCAACCCACACGGCACAGCCGCACCAAACACCATTGGTCACGCTCATGGGCAGCATGGCGCCAGCATCAACAGTAGTGCTTACTGAGGTATAGTCCGATGTGGCGCAAGCATCGCTCCCGGGAGTCCAGTTGATGGATCCCGCTTGCACCGACATGCTGTACCAACTGAAGCAACCGTTAGCGAAATTGGGGCTGCAGTATTGCGCGGCGGCCGCAGAGCTAATGAAGGCGAAGAGTGCGAAATGCGCGTAGCGTTTGATCATGGCAGGAGTGTTTGGTTCTGCGAGTATAGCGCCAAGCATTTCAAGTTGTGCTTAACCTTGTGGCATGGCTGCACCGTTCGCTCCACGCACCATCGATACCCGCTGCGCCACCATGGCGCTGACCGCGCCGGGCTTCATCGAGCAGCGCTTCAAGGGCGATGTCACCATCGACCGCGCCGGCTTCGAGGAGAACCGCGCGGCACGGCACGAGTTGGGCGGCGATCAGCCATATGTGATGCTCTCGTTCATCCCCGAAGGCATCGACTTCGAGCTGAGCATTACCAGCAATGACCACTTCAAGCCCGAGCGCGGCACCAGCCCCATGCGGGCCTTGGCCGTGGTGGTGGGCGACGGCATGGGCGAGGCCATCGCCAAACTCTACTTCAGCTACTTCCCCACGGAGTTCCCAGCGCGCGTGTTCCATGATGAGCGCTCGGCGAGGGAGTGGCTGGCTGAAGCGGGTGCTGCTGCGGCTAAGGCCGTATGATCAAGGTGCTCGGCACCTCAAATAGCCACGGCTCCCGTGTTTCGGCAGCGCGGCTCCATCCTTTGTAACTGGTGAGCAGGAGATCGTGCTGGGCGAGCAATTGCGCATCGAGCGCGCGCCCTTGCATCACTTCGATTCGATCACCGGCTACTTGCTGGAGCTGCTGCGCGCCATTGCGGAACGAAGGATCGCGTTGCGTGAGCCCGGTGACATCGAGCAGGGTGAGGTGGCGCCCTTCGCTCTGAAGCAAACGCTCGGCGTAGTGCAGTAAGAAGAGATCGCCCGGCGCGCCCAAGGGCAGCAGGATGCGATCGGCCTGCGTGAAGCCCTTGTCCATGAACACGCCCACGCTGCACTGCGCCTCTTCGATGAGCTGGCGCACCTTAGGATCGAGCTGATCATCGGTAGGCAGCAGCGACTCCTTGCCGGTGAGCGTGCTAATGAGCTTACTAGGGTCGATGACGCGCGTGGTGAAGCCCAGGAGATCACCTAAGAAAGTGCCCTTGAGCAAAGGCTTGCCCGCGCCTACGAGCAGCAGGTCGTACGAGCCGCTATTGGCCGTGCGCAGGATGTCGGCGCCCACATCGCCGCTCACATGGTGCTCGGTGCGCAGGTCCACCTCGAGCCGCTGGGCCTCCTTCAGCACCGGCTTGAAGCCCTCGCGCTCGAAGCCCGCGCTGTCGATCGGATTCACATCGTTGCTGGGCGTCACGTGCAAGGCGGTCACCACGGGCTTGGCATCGGCGCCAGCCAACTGGCGGACCAAGCGCAAGGCGCGACTCCCGCTTTCTGGTTGACCGAAGGAGAGCAGCACGCGCCAGCCCGTAGCCGTTTCTATTGCGTGAGCTTGCGGCTCATGTTTCCGGAAAAGCCGTTCGATCAGGCTCAGCGCCGGGCCGGTCATAAAGGTGCTCAGCAGTGCCATGATCACCAGGATCGCGAAGAGTTCGGCGTTGATCACGCCCAGGTCGAAGCCGATGTTGAGCACAACCAGTTCCATGAGGCCACGCGTGTTCATGAGCGCGCCCATGCTCAAGCTCTCCTTCCAGCTATGACCGGTGATGCGAGCAGCCAACGCTGCCGCCATGCTCTTGCCCACAACGGCCACGGTCACCACCAGTGCGCAGGTCCACCAGAGGTGCTCGTTGGTGAGCAAGCCGATGCGCGTGCGCAGTCCGGTGAACACGAAGAAGAGTGGCAGCAGCAGCACCACGCTCACATCTTCCACCTTGCCGATGAGCAGCCTGCGGAAGGAAAGATTGGTTGGCATGATGGCACCGGCGAGGAAAGCACCGAAGAGCGGATGGATGCCGATGGCGTCCGTAGCGAAGGCCGAAGCGAGCATCACCAGCAGCATGCCCGCCACCAAAGGCCTGCCCATGCTCCGGCGCTCGCCATGCACCTCGCCGATCCGACCCAAGAAGGGACGCAGCACGCCCACCATGAAGGCCACATAGAGCGCTGCGGCGGCGATGGTGTACAGTGCGCTGGTCACACTGCCGGCCTTCACGATGGCGATCACGGCGGCGAGCAGGCACCAGGCCGTTACATCATCGCTGGCAGCCGTGGCCAAGGCGATGCTGCCCAAGCGGGTGCGCGTGAGCCCGCGTTCTTGGATGATGCGCGCCAGCACCGGGAACGCCGTGATGCTCACCGCGATGCCCAGGAAGAGCGCGAAGGACTGGAAGCTGACCGTAGGCGGCGCGAAGTCCAAATAGAGCTTGTAGGCGAGCATGGCGCCCAGCGCGAACATGATTACGATGCTGGTGTGGCTGATCACCAAAGCGGTGTGCAATCGTCCGCGCAGGATGCGGAGATCGAGCTCCATGCCGATGACGAACATGAAGAGCACCAGGCCCACTTGGCTGAGCAGGTGCAGGTTCTCCAAAGACCCGCTCGGGAACAGGAACTGGAAGGTGCCGGGGAACCAATACCCCACCACGCTGGGGCCGAGCACGATGCCCGCGACGATCTCGCCGATCACCGATGGCTGTCCGAGTTTGGTGAAGACGTAGGCGAAGGCGCGCGCAACGGCGATGATGGCCGCGATCTGCAGCAGCAGCACGGCGAATGGATGCGCGATGTTCTCCGCGAGCGTATCGCCGAAGTGCTCGAGCGCCGTGGTGTTCTCTTTGCCTGCGATCGAACCGCGCAACTCCTCTGCAAGGTGCGGCCTCAGTGCCTCGCCATCGGCAATGGTGACGTACAGGATGCTTCCGAAGACAAGCAGTGCAAGCGCGTAGTAGATGAAGCTGAACTTGGGCGCTGCCATGCGATCATCGCTGCTGCGGAACGAGCTAGCGATGCGGCGAAAATAGCCGCGCCTATTCTGAACGAAAGGTCAATTCGCCTTTAGCTCAACTGTAAGCTCCACGAACTCCGCCACGCTCAATTGCTCCGCGCGCTTATCGGCGAATCGCTCCGGGACGCCGCCTTCAGCTTCAGGCAAGGGCTTCAATGCATTGCGCAAGGTCTTGCGGCGCTGGTTGAAGGCGGTCTTCACCACACGGTACAAGAGCGCTTCATCGCAAGGCAGCTTGTCAACGGCGTTGCGCTTCATGCGGATCACGGAACTGCGCACTTTCGGCGGCGGGATGAAACTGCCCGGCTCTACGTGGAAGAGCAGCTCCACATCGTACCACGCCTGCGCGAGCACGCTGGTGATGCCGTAGGTCTTGCTGCCGTGCGGCGCGCGGATGCGGTCGGCTACCTCCTTCTGGAACATGCCCACCAGTTCGGTGCATCGGTCGCGGTGGTCGAGCACTTTGAAGACGATCTGCGTGCTGATGTTGTAAGGGAAGTTGCCCACCACGGCGAAGCGGCCATTGGTGACACTATCCGGATCCATGCGCAGGAAATCCGCTTCGCGCACATCGATGCCGGGATAATGCTCGCGCAGGTACGGCACCGAATCGCGATCGACCTCGAAGCAGGTGAGCTTGAACTCGCTGCGCGCGAGCAAGTGCTTGGTGAGCGCGCCCGTGCCCGGACCTACTTCTATCACATGGGTGTAGCCGCCATGTCCAGTGAGGCCATGCGCGATGTCCTGCGCGATGCTGTCCTCCTTCAGGAAGTGCTGGCCCAGGAACTTCTTCGCGCGGATCTGGCTCATGCGTCGTGGACCACTTCAAGCAAAGTGCGGAAGGCGTGGAAGCGGCCGCCGAAACGCTCATGCGCCTCGGCTTGCAGGCGCGGCGCCTCCTCGTCGCGGTAGCGCTCGTACTGGGCCATGTCGGCGGCGGTGTATTGGATAGCGTAGGTCACGCCGGTGTCGTCGTCGGCAAGCACCTTGTGCATGCGGCTGGCCAGGAAAAGACCCGTGGCCATCACGCGCGGGATGTGATCCTCCTTCATCCAAGCGAGCCAGGAATCATGCGCATCGCGATCGATGCTGACGGTGACGTTGTAGATGATCACGGGTGCGCGTGTGGCGGCTTCTTCTCGTCGGGCGCATCGGGCGCGTCGCCGCGGAGCTTGCGGTAACGGTCGCGCGCCTCGGGCACGAAGATGCTGCCGGTCTGGTCCATGATGAGCTTCTCATAGAAGCCCTTGGCCTTCTCGGGATCCTTCAGCTGATCCTCGTAGAGGTGGCCGAGATCGAACAAGGCGTTGTCCACGAGGATATCGAGGGGATATTGCTCGAGGACCTTCTCCAAGTAGCCCGCTGCTTCCTCGTACCGGCGACGTCCCAACGCAATGCGGTAGCGCTCATAGAGCACATCGTCGCCCAGATTGTGCATGGGGTATTCGGCCGTGAGCGAGTCGAGGGTCGCGAGCGCGCGATCGTACAGGTGCTGCACGCGCAGCAACTCGGCGCGCGCGAAGAAGCGCAGCGGCACATCGTTGCTGTCGGCGCCGAGGGCGTCGGTGATGCGGAGGCTGAGCTCTAGCGCATCATTGGCGATGAGCTTGCTGGTGCTCGCCTTCAGCACTTGCAACTGGGCTTGGCTCCAATTGAAATCGCCCGAATAGAAGGAGACCTTGGCGTTGCGCAGGCGCGCCTCATGACCCAGCGCATCATGCTTGAAGTCGAGGTCCACTTGGCTGTATAGCAGCGAGGCCTCCCAGATGTCGCCGCTGATCAGGTGTACATCGCCGAGGTCGAGCTTGATCTCGGCCTTCTGCTTGGCGTCCACTGCGGGCATGGCCAGGCCTTCTTCCAGCAGAACGATCGCGACCGCAGGCTGATTGATGTAGTAGGCATTCAAGTGCGCCCGCTCGCGCAAGAGGCTCACGGTGTGCTTGGCCAAACCCATGTCGGTGAGCGTGGAGGCCATGCGCTGGTCCAATTCCTGGAGTTCGGCAGGCAGCGGTTCAGGCTGTTGCGTGAGCTGCAAGTAGCGGGCATGCACAGCGCCGGTGCGCGCGCCGAAGTAGTTGGCATCGTTGCGGCCCAGGCCCACCACATGATCATAGCACTTGAAGGCCACGCCGTATTCCTTGTTGGCTTCGGCGATTCGCGCAAGGTCCATGAGCCGCGCTCCGCCCTCATCGAGGCGCTTGTCCATGGCCTTGGCCTGCACGAAAGCGCCATCGAGGTCCTTCTGCTGGATGAGCATCCAGATGAGCATCTCGGAGAAGATGGAGCGCGAGGGGTCGCGCTGGATGCGACGCAGCAGCTCGGTGCGCAGGGTCTCGGTGCGCGCATCGGCGGCATCGAACTCGAAGTGGCGCGAGAGGTTGTTCTGCACGGCTTGCGCGTAGCCCTCGTTGGCGGCGAGCAGATCCATGTAAGCGGCCACCATCTTGGGCAGGTCGCCCTTCAGCCCGTGCAGGTTGGCTATCTCGAAGGCGTAGCCCATGCCATCGGTGGAGATGCGCTGGCCCTTCTCGTAGGCCGCGAGCGCCAGGTCCACCTTGTTGTAGGACTGGAAGGCATTGGCCACAGCGCGCACGCTGTTCTGATCGCCGCGCATGAGCTTCAGCGCGCGGTCGTATTCCTTCTGGGCCTTGTCGTTCTCGCGCATCAGCTCCAATACGCGCCCCATGTCGATGGCATAGCGCGGCTCGTCGCCGTTGCGGCGCATGCGCTCCTTCACCAGTTTCTGCGCGGTTTCGAGATCGGGCACGCCGATGTGGCTCTTGAGCAGCTGGTCGTAGTAATAGTCCGAGGGCTGTTGCTTGTAGAGGCGCTCGTAGTAGAGCACGGCCTTGGTGAAATCGCCTTGCTGGAAGTATTGCGCCGCGAGCTGCTCATCGGTGCCGGGCTGCGCGAAGGCAGTGTTCAGCAGGAGCAGCGCGGGGATGAGCAACAGGCGCTTCATGGCATGGGGGTGTTGGCGAGCAGCTGCTCCACGGTGTCGCGGCGATCCCAAGCGTGCTGGAGTTGCCGGTAGTTGTCCATCACCGCATGCACGCCGCCGATCAGCTCTGCGTGGTACTTCTGCTCAGCGGCGATCATGGCCGACGCTTGCTGCGCCGCCACGGCACCTGCGGCGATGTCGTTGCGCAAGAGCCGCAAGCGTTCGCCGGCGAGGATCAACTCACCGAGCACGCGCTCATGATCGCGGCCCATGGTTGCCGCATGGTGCAGCGTGAGCCATTGGTTGCCCAGCACTTGCGCGGAAGGCAGCTCCAAGGTGTCCTGGAAACGAAGGGCGTAGCGCGCGGAGTCTTGCGCGAGCAACGAGTCGGCCAGCTCGTAGCGTTGGCGGCCCAGCTCGTTCAGGGTGAGCGTGGCGCCATCGGTGGCGGTGATCAATCGGTCCACGGCGGAGAGCTGGTCGGCATCGGGTGTGCGTGCGCAGGCCATGAGCAGGGCGGCGAATAGCAACGCCGAACCGGTGGTGCTGCGCATGCCGTGGGTCATTTCGTGATGAGCGCGAAGCCTGTATAGGGCTGCAGGGCCTTGGGGATGCGGATGCCGTCGGGTCCTTGGTTGTTCTCGATCAGCGCCGCCACGATCCGTGCCAAGGCCAAGGCGCTGCCGTTGAGCGTGTGGGCAAGGCGCGGCTTCTTGTTCTCGTCGCGGTAGCGCAGTTTCAGACGGTTGCTCTGAAAGGTCTCGAAGTTGCTGATGCTGCTCACTTCGAGCCAACGCTGCTGGGCCGCGCTGTACACTTCCATATCGTAGGTCATGGCGCTGGCAAAGCCCATGTCGCCGCCGCAGAGCAGCAACTGGCGGTATGGCAATTCGAGCGCGCGCAGCAGGCCCTTCACATGCTCCACCATCTCTTCCAGTGCGGCGTAGCTGTTCTCCGGTTTCTCCACGCGCACGATCTCGACCTTATCGAACTGATGCACGCGATTGAGGCCGCGCACATGGGCGCCGTAGCTACCGGCCTCGCGGCGGAAGCAAGGCGTGTAGCCCACGTTCTTGATCGGCAGGCGCTCGGGGTCGATGATCTCGTCGCGGTAGAGGTTGGTGATGGGCACCTCGGCCGTGGGGATGAGGTACAGGTCATCGACCGTTGCGTGGTACATCTGGCCTTCCTTGTCGGGAAGCTGGCCGGTGGCGAATGCGCTGGCGCTGTTCACCATGTGCGGCGGGATGATCTCGCGGTAACCGGCCTCGGTGGCCTTGTCGAGGAAGAACGCGATGAGCGCGCGCTGCAAACGAGCGCCTTGGCCGCTGTACACCGGAAAGCCAGCACCGGTGAGCTTCACGCCCAGATCCATGTGCAGGAAGCCGTACTCCTCTCCCAGCTCCCAGTGAGGCTTGGCGTTGGCGCCCAGATCCGGTATGGCGCCTTCTTGCATCACCACGGTGTTGTCCTCGGGCGTCTTGCCGTTGGGCACCTTTTGATTGGGAGCATTGGGCAAGGTGACCAAGTGATCACGCAACGCCTGCTCGCTCGACTCGAGTTTCTCCTGCAAAGCCTGGATACCGCCTTTCAGCTCCGTGCTGCGCGCCTTGGCGGCTTCGGCTTCCTCCTTCTTGCCAGCCTTCATCAGTTCGCCAACGCTGCGGCTGATGCTGTTCACCTCGGATTGTCGGCCATCGAGTTCGGTCTGGGCGGCGCGGCGCGCATCATCCAATTCTTTCACGCGATCCAGCGCGGCCTTGGCATCGATGTTCCGCTTGGCCAAGCGCTGCTCGGCTTCTTCACGATTCTCTCGAAGGAAATTCAGTTCGAGCATGGTGCTTGTTCGTTCGGGATCAAAGGTATCGGTCGGGACGGCTGCGGCTTTTCACGCCGAAGCCCCTCCACCAGCGGCAGAAGGGCTTCGCACAGGGGTCCGGGGAAAATGCTAGTCGGCTTGGGCGGCGGGCTCTACGCTCACCACGCTGCGATCGCCGCGCTTCTTCTCGAATTTCACGGTGCCGTTGACGAGGGCGAAGAGCGTGTGGTCCACGCCGATGCCCACGTTCTTGCCAGGGTGGTGCTTGGTGCCGCGCTGGCGCACGATGATGTTGCCGGCCACAGCCGCGCTGCCGCCGAAGATCTTCACGCCGAGTCGCTTTGAGTGCGATTCGCGTCCGTTCTGGGTACTGCCTTCACCTTTCTTATGTGCCATGGCTATTGTGGCTTTTGATCACTCCGAGCGGAGTCGAGGAGTTACTTCTTCTTAGGAGCTGTTTTCTTGGCCGGGGCCTTCTTGGCAGCGGCTTTCTTGGCAGGCTTGGCTGCAGCAGCTGCCTTCGGCTCAGCGGCTTTCTTCACCTTCTTAGGCGCTTCCGCTAAAACGGCCTTGGGCTTGGGAGCAGTGCTCTTGCTGGCATCGAACTTCTCGCCTTTGCCCAGGATCGCCTCGATCCACAGCTCGGTGAGGTACTGGCGGTGGCCGTTCAGCTTCTGGTAGCCCTTACGACGCTTCTTCTTGAAAACCAGCACTTTGTCGCCCTTGCCATGGCTCAGCACCTTGGCGGCGATACGAACACCCTCCACCTTGGGGGTGCCCACGCTCACGGTCTTGCCGTCGCTCACCAGCAGCACGTTATCCAACTCCACGTGCTTGCCTTCCTCGGCTTCGAGGCGGTGTACTTTCAGCTTCTGGGCCTGCTCAACCTTGTATTGCTGGCCGGCGATGTTGACGATGGCGTACATGTGCTTTCCTGAGAATGGGGCGCGAAAGTAGGGCGATCGGGCGAATTCACAAGCGCCCGCCTCTTTCCCTTATTCAGGGTCAGGCGAGGCAGGCAGCAAAACCCCACGGCCTCGCCGCTGCGAAGGCTTGTTAAGCACTTGGCCCTTGGCGGAAGCCGCCGCTTAACATTGCCCCAATGGGACGCCGCGCCATCGGCACGCTGATGCTTCTGGCCACGCTGAGCGTGGTGGGCGTGGTGGTGACGCAGATCATCTGGCTCCAGCAATCATCCGCGTACCGGAGCGAGCAGGTGGCGCTCAACCAGGAGCAAGCGGCGCAGCTCGACCTGCAGTTCAACGATCGGGTGGTGACGGCCTTGGGCGATGTCACCGAGCAGATCCTCAGCATCAACAAGGACAGCACCGACCTGTTCGACGCCGTGAAGCAGATGAAGCCCAACTACTTCGCCGTCACCATCAACGACACGCTGCACCCCTACCTGCTCGAGGCGCTGCTACGCAAGGAGTTCAGCAGGCGGCACATCGAGGACGATTTCAAGTACGGCATCTACGACTGCTTCACCGACAGCATCGTGTATGTCAATTACGTCTCGCAGGACTCGCTCGCGCAGGACACCCTGCCTGCCGACCAGCTCCCCAAGCTCGACAAGGACGGCCACTATTTCACCGTGTACTTCCCCAAGCGGCGCAGTACCCTGCATGCTGAAACGAGCAACACGGGCTGGACCTGGATCTTCCCCACCGTGGTCACGCTGATCGTCTTCGGCTTCTTCGCTTACAGCGTGTGGGTGATCATGCGGCAGAAGCGCCTGAGCGAGATGAAGAACGACTTCATCGGCAACATGACGCACGAGCTGAAGACACCCATAAGCACCATCGCCCTGAGCGCCGAGGTGCTCAGCGACCCGGGCATCGTGCAGGAACCCGATCGGCTGCGCGAATACGCGCGCATCATCCGCAGCGAGAATGAACGGCTGCGCACCCAGGTGGAGCGCGTGCTGCAATTGGCCACCTTGGAGAAGGATACCATCAAGATGAAGCGCGAGGCGGTGGACATGCACAACGTCGCGAAGGCCGCCGCCGAGAGCATCAAGCTGCCCGCGCAGGAGCGGGGCATGCAGGTGGAGTTGCATCTGGAGGCCGCAGCGAGCACGGTCACCGGTGATCGCGTCCACCTTACCAATGCGCTCTTCAACCTGCTCGACAACGCCGTGAAATACGGTAGGCCCGAAACCACCATCGAAGTGCGCAGCAGCCAGCGCGGAAACGAACTGCTGCTCTCGGTGAAGGACCAGGGCATCGGCATCCGCAAAGAGGACCAGCGTCATGTGTTCGAGCGCTTCTACCGTGTGCCCACCGGCAACGTGCATGATGTGAAGGGCTTCGGCCTTGGCCTGCATTACGTGCAGCAGATCGCCCTCGCCCACGGCGGCGGTGCCAGCGTGCGCAGCGAATTGGGCAAAGGCAGCGTGTTCACCTTATCACTACCCTTGAACCAGACAGCATGAGCGACAAACCCACCATCCTCTTGGTCGAGGACGACCAGAACCTCGGCTTCGTAGTGCAGGATGCCTTGAAGCGGCAGGGCTACACGGTGCACCTGGCGCGCGATGGCAAAGAGGGCCTGAAGAAATTCAACGAGCACCCCTACGACCTGTGCGTGCTCGACGTGATGCTGCCCGGCAAGGACGGCTTCAGCCTCGCGGAGGACATCCGGCTGGTGAATGCGCTTGTGCCCATCGTCTTCCTCACCGCCAAGAGCCAGACCGACGATCGCATCGCGGGCTTCAAGGCCGGCGGCGACGACTACCTCACCAAGCCCTTCAGCCACGAGGAACTGCTGCTGCGCATTGAAGCCATCCTGCGCCGCACCATGGGCAAGGGCGACGATGCACGCGAACGCGAGCGCTTCGAGCTGGGCGACTTCACCTTCGACTACCGCAACCTCACCCTCAGCCACCCGAACGAGGAACGCAAGCTCACGCGCAAGGAGGCCGATGTATTGCGCCTGCTCTGCCTGCACGCCGAACAGGTGCTGCCGCGCGAACTCGTGCTCAATATGGTCTGGGGCGACGACACCTACTTCCTTGGGCGCAGCCTCGATGTCTTCATCAGCCGCTTGCGCAAGTACCTGAAGCCAGATCCCAAACTGCAGATCGTGAACGTTCACGGGGTAGGCTTCAAGCTGGTGGTGGATAAAGGCTGAGCGGAAACGCGGACTCAGGTGAGGGGCGGCCACCGCAGGGGTATCGGATCCGATGTATTGCGGACTGAATGCGGTACCTGACGGCGCATCGTCTTAATGGCAGTGAACCACGGATTCACACCGATAAATACGGATGGAAATGCCTTCTGGCGTTAGGATGACAGACAACCACCTGAGCCAATCAATTGATCTTATCCGTGACAATCCGTGTGGATCCGTGGTTGAATGAGTTCGGATTTGCGCGCCAACAAGCGTGTATGACCCAATAGCCCTAGCGGCCACCGCAAGCGCCATCGACCGTCCGTGTTGCAATCGTCACCTTCGCCCCCATGCCCGGCCTCTTCCTCGCCCTAGCCTGGTTCGCGCTGCTGCTCTTCGCGATGCGGCGCGTCCCCTTCTTCCGCGATGCACCGGGCTTGCCGATGCGCGCGATCGCCGGGCTCTTCGCCGCCAAGATGCTGGCCGGAACAGCCGTGTGGGCCGTGTACACCTATGCCTACCCCGATCGCGCCACCGCCGACATCTTCAAGTACTTCGACGATAGCCGCGTGCTCCACGAGGCCCTCTTCACCAGCCCCGGCGATTACTTCCGCATGCTCCTTGGCATCGGCAACGACACGCCCTGGTTCACCGACGCCTACTACAGCCAGATGAACCATTGGGTGCGCCGCTGGGACTCGGGACTGCATAATGATGCGCACACCATGATCCGCTTCAATGCTGCGCTGCGCCTCGTCTCGTTCGGCCATTATCACGTGCATACGGTGTTCGCCGCAGCGGTGAGCCTGACAGGCGCCTTGGCCCTGTATCGTGCGCTGGAGCCCATGGTCGCGCATGCGCGCCGCGGCTTGGCGATCACGGTCTTCCTATGGCCCAGCGCGTTGTTCTGGAGCAGCGGCGTTCTGAAGGAGTGCCTGCTCATGCTGGGCATGGGCCTGCTGTTGCTCGCGGCCATCGGACCATGGAAGCACGCATTCACATTGCGCCGCTTCGTTGCGCTCGCGCTCGGTGCCGCGCTCATGCTGCTGGTAAAGGCCTATGTGCTGCTCTGCCTCGTGCCGCCATTGATCGCCTTTGCGTGGTGCCGCCAAGCGCCGCGACGCTCTGCATTGAAATTCCTCATCGTGCATGCCGCTTTCATCGGTGCTGCGCTTCTCATAGGCCCCTTGGTGCCGCAGGCCGATGCGCTCTATGCGCTCACGATGAAGCAGAGCGACTTCATCGGCCTCGCCCGCGAAGTGCCCACGGGCAGCTACATCGATCTGCCCGTACTGGAGCCAACGGCGTGGAGCTTCGCACGCCAGGCGCCTCACGCGCTCGCCAACGCCTTCCTCAGTCCGTTCGCTGTTCTGGCCAATGGCCCGCTCGCCTGGATGGGCGCAGCGGAGAGCTTCATGCTCATGGCGGTGCTGGTGCTTGCCTTGTGGAGCCGCCGCGCCTGGAAGAGCATGAATGCCCCCGCTGCGCTATTCGCGCTCACGTTCATCCTGCTTCTATCGCTCTTGATCGGATGGACAGTGCCCGTAGTGGGCGCGCTGGTGCGCTACCGTGTGCCTGTGCTGCCTTTCATCGGCGTGCTCGCCCTCTTGCTCGTGGATCCCGCACGCATTCCTTCGCGGCTCCGCCAAATGATCGCCCCATGAATCGTTCGCTCCTTTTCTCTTTCCTGCTGATCGCGGCATGCGGCTATCGCGATCGTGAGGCCGATGTGGTCGTGCACAACGCCGTGATCCACTCGCTCGATGGCATGGACTCCGTGCATCAGGCCATGGCCATCGCCGATGGCCGCATCATTGAGCTCGGGCCGGAGCAGCAGATTCGCAACCGCTACCGCGCCAAGCTCACCTATAACGCCGCTGGCCAGCACATCTATCCCGGCTTCGCCGATGGGCATTGCCACTTCTACGGCTATGGACTCAACAAGCAGAAGGTCGATCTGCAAGGCGCGCGCGATTGGGACGAGGCGATAGCGCGCGTGGAAGCCTTCGCAAAAGCGCATCCCGGCAACGATTGGATCCTTGCACGCGGCTGGGACCAGAACCGCTGGCCGGTGAAAGAGTATCCCGACAACGCACGGATCAATGCACTCTTCCCGGATCGGCCTGTACTGATGCAGCGCATCGATGGCCACGCCGCCGTGGTGAACGAAGCCGCCTTGCGCGCGGTGGGCATGGACCCCGAGAAGGCCATCGAGGGCGGATTGATGCTGAAGCGCGACGGCCGATTCACCGGCGTGCTCATCGACAATGCGGTGCAGTTGTTCCAACCCATCATGGAGCAGGCATCCGAAGCCACCAAGCGCCAGGCGCTCCTCGATGCCCAGCGCGATTGCTTCGCCGTAGGCCTCACCATGGTACACGATGCGGGCCTCGACCCAGGCACCATCGACCTGATCAAGCGCATGCACGAAGAAGGCATCTTGAAGATGCGCGTGTACGCCATGGTGAGCGATTCGGCGCCTTACCTGGAGCAATTCGCGCGCAGCGGCGCCATCGCCACCGATCGCCTCAGCGTGCGCAGCGTTAAGGTGTATGCCGACGGCGCATTGGGCTCGCGCGGCGCCTTGCTTAAGCAGCCGTACAGCGACATGCCGCATCATCACGGGCTGCAGCTCGCATCGCGCGAGCACTTCGAGCAGGTGGCGCGCTGGTGCGCTGAGCACGGCTTCCAGATGAACACCCATTGCATCGGCGACAGCGCCAACCGTTTGCTGCTCGATGTGTATGCCCAAGTGCTCGGAGGGGCCAACGACAAACGCTGGCGCATCGAGCATGCGCAAGTGGTGAGCGCGAATGATCGCGACCTCTTCGCACGGTACAGCATCATCCCCAGCGTGCAACCCACGCACGCCACCAGCGATGGGCCATGGGCCGGCGATCGTTTGGGCGAAGCCCGCGTTGCGGATGCCTACGCCTATGATGCGCTGCGCAAGACCATGGGCCTTGTGGCGCTCGGCACCGACTTCCCTGTGGAGGGCATCGATCCATTGCAGACCTATCGCAGCGCGGTGCTCCGGCAAGCCGCTGACGGCTGGCCCGAAGGAGGCTATCAACCATCGAATGCGCTGAGCCGCCGCGATGCGCTCATGGGCATGACCATTTGGAACGCACTGGCGGCATTCCGCGAGAACGAGCTGGGCACTTTGGAAGTGGGCAAGCTTGCCGACTTTACCGTGGTGAACGCCGACCTTGAGAAGGCCTCGCCTGAAGCGCTGCGCCTCGCGAAGGTGACCGCCACATGGGTCAACGGCGAGAAGGTCTTCGGGAAGTAGGGCCCCACACCCCATCACCTTCGCGTGAAGCTCTCTCAAGAGTGCGACGAGCCGAGGGCGCGAGTGACCGCCCGCCAAGACCCGTTACCGCAATTTGGCCGGGCACCTCGGGACAGCCGACTCCAAAAGCATGAGGGTCTTGATTGCCTAACTTCGCCTTCAACACGTTGACCCATGATGCACATCATTGCTACTAAGCACTGCCACGCACCGAATCTATGCCCAAGGCTGACACGCTATTGGAACGCCGTCCGGCCAGTGGCAATATGGTTGATCGTGTGCCATCTCGCTTTCACTCCAGCCATTTTGCAAGGTCAATCCGCTGGCAACTGCCATACGCAAGATCAGATTGAGGCCGAATCATGGATGATGCCGGATAGCTTGTTCTGCATTCACCCGAAGTGGACCTACCCTGACACTTCCTTTGGCTACCAGAGCATGCCCATCTCAGTGGTCAAACTTTGGTTCCATTTCCTGCGACCGCAGGATGGGAGCGGAATACATGCCGGTGACCAAGGAGCGAATTCAGCGGATCAAGTGGCTGCCGCAAACTTCAGATTCTCGCATTTGCAGAATCCAACCGTGGAGGTGAGCGATACGATTCCAGTCATTCAGGATTCGCGCTTGCGCTTCAGTCTGGAGGGAATCACCTATCACGATAGTGCGATCTTCGACACGCTCACAGGATATTCGTTCTACCACGGCCAATGGATCAACAACATGTTCGGAGGTGATGTCGTCCACTTTGTACATGTGTATTTCTTCCAAGTGGATTCCATGACACCCGCTGGCATCATGGCATCATCCGGTGGGGTGTCCCAGTACCAGCAAGGGCAGTTCATCATAATGGTCAATTATGGTCTCACCGGCGGCGACGATCTCTTCTGCCATGAATTAGGCCATCTGTACAATAGTCATACTTTCTTGGGGTGCGCGGATGACGACAACCTTGACGACACTTTTTCCCCGGATGGGAACAGGGCGGGGGTCTCCTGCAGTGCAAGCGCAACATGGAGCGCCCTATTCTCCAGCCAGATTTGCTCAGGGGCAGGAATCAGCAACAACATTATGGGCTATAACAGCTGCCGCGATTACCTCTCCCCAAAACAGGTGGGAAAAATCAGCTCCGCTGTGGCACGAGGCCTTACGCATCCTTCAGGTGCAAGGGTCCCCAGGAGGCACCTGGAATGTGAACCTAGCGAACTCTCCGAGGTGGTTCATGTCCATTGCAACGCCATTTGGCGGAGCTCCAAGGCGATCAATCGCGGGTTAGTGATCCATCCGGGCGCCACGCTCACGGTGAAGTGCGGCGTGTTCTTCGGCACGCAGGCCAAGGTCGATATCATGCCGGGCGGTCGCCTAATCGTGGAAGGCGGCAACCTGAGCAGTTTGGATGGAGACTGCTATTCGTTCTGGCCTGGAATCCGGGTCTGGGGAGACAATGCTCAAAACCAATTCCCCGAAAACAACCCCTCCCACCAGGGCATCATCATCCTTATCGACGCCACCATTGAGAACGCCCGTGAAGCGATCAGCACGTGGGGCGATGGCTGGGACACCTTCGGCGGCGTGGTGCGCGCCACCAACACGGTCTTCAAGAATTGCCGGCGTTCCGCACAGTTCATGGCCTACCAGAACACCATCAACGGGCAGCCCTACCGTAACCACAGCTATTTCACGGGTTGCACCTTCACGGTGGACAACGCCTACCGCGGCAACGAGGATTTCTACGCGCATGTGAGCATGTGGGGGACCGACGGCATCACCTTCGATGCCTGCGCCTTCGAGAACTTGAGCACCGCCATCTACGAGAGCCACAAGCGCGGGCACGGCATCATCAGCATCGATGCCAGCTACACCGTTGATGGGATCTGCGCCGTGATGCCACCCGATGGCTCCTTCTGCCACGAGAACGATCTCATGCGCAGCCGCTTCACCGGCCTCGATCACGGCATCAACGCCCGGAATGCCACCACCGCACGTGGTTTCATTGTACGTGGATCGCTCTTCGAAGACAATATCTGCGGGGTGTATGCCGAAGGAGTAACCGGTTTCCAGATCACCAATAATGTCTTCGAGGTCGGTGGCAGCGAAGCCACGATGACGAACCTTGAAGAGGACAACTGGTTTGAAAGACATCGCGCTGTTTTCAGCACGAATAGCTGGGGATTCGCCATCGACGACAATACCTTGATACAGGACGGTGCTCATGCCGAGACCGAGGGCATCGTAGTGGGCTATTCGCGCGACCACAACGATCTGGTGTTCCGCAACTCGGCCAGTGGTTTGGAGCGGGCGTACATCGGCGAGGGCATCTGCGCCGACCTTGATGAAACGTACACCATGCTGCGTGGCCTGCAATTCATCTGCAACGAGAACAATGGCAATACCCAGAACTTCTGGAGCAGGAAGGTGGATGCGGATGAAATCGAGAACCCCTTGACCCACACCATCCGCACCAACCAAGGCGATTATTACCGGCCGGCGGATAACACCTTCGATCAGGTGCCCGGACCGGAAGGCGTTGCGGATTACGAGGTGACCACCGAGAACGGCAACATCACCTATTGGCACCGCAACACGGGGACCTTTGTTCCCATCCACGTGCGGCAGAGCGTGGTGCCGCCCACCTACATCGGCCCGGCACCCGCCACGCAGATCCCCGCCAACAACTGCGCGAGCAAGGTGCTGGCCACCATTCCCTACGATGAGGATCACGAGAGCGGCATGATGCTCCAACCCATCGTGGATTATTTGTTGGCCGAGAAACTCGCGTACGGCAACACGCGCTACCTATACGAGCAATTGATCGATGGCGGCAGCACCGACGAGGTGGTGGGCGAGATTACGGCGGCTTGGCCGCAGGACGCTTGGGACCTGCGTGATTACCTGCTCAGTCTGAGTCCGTATTTGAGCGTGGCCGCGCTGAAGGAGGCCATGGACAAGGAGTGGTTCCCGGATGCCATGCGGGCACAGATCTGCATCGCCAACCCCGATGCCACAAAGAAGGAGGGCTTCCTGGACTGGCTCCGGAACGAATGCCTCTACCCCCTGCCGGAATACATGCTGGCCAGCATCGTGGCGAGTTGGGAGTCGCAGACCTACCGCACGGCATTGGAAGCCGAAATGGCGCACCACCATGCGGAGATGAGCCAGGCCGCCAACCTGCTCATCCACCGGCATCACTGGGACGAGAATGGCGCGCAACCAGCAGAGGTGCGGGCGGTATGGCAGCTGCTGCGCACGCCTGCCGCGCGTTACGCCGAAGCGCTCACCTGGCTGCAAGAGGGCAACTACACCCAAGCCGATGCCGTGATCCGCGACATCCCCGACGAGCACGACCTGAAGGCCCCTGAGATGCTGGAGCGCCAACGCATGCGTGACCTTATTGCTATCCTACTGGCAGTTCATGCCGATGCTCGCAGCGAGGCACAACTGACCACAGGCGAAGTAGAGGCGCTGCAAGTGCTGATTGTTGATGCACACGACAGGCCCGCCACCTTGGCCAGCAACTTGCTCTGCTTTCATTATCAGCATTGCCGAGCACCGCTCACTAGCGGGGAGCCGGGTGGGCCGAAGTCACGCGTGAGTTCAGGTTCTAGGCAGAATGCAAAGGGCTCGGGCGGAATGCTCCTCATACACCCCAATCCTGCGAGTTCCTGGGTCGCGATCGACTACGATTTACTAGGTGAACCCGTCGATGCGGCTATCGCAATTCTTGACCTCGCGGGGCGCGAGGTGAAACGCCTGAAGCTGATTGAGCCGCGGCTTCAAGTAGTGCTTGATACGCGGGAGTTATCCCCAGGCAGCTACACGGTTGTCCTCAACAACAGCGGACACCAGCTCCACGCAGAAAAACTCATCATTCGCCAATGAGATTCAGCCGCCTAGTGCGGCTGATACCTTCACTCGCTGGACTAACGGCAGCGAGCGATGCGTGGCCGCAAGAACCGTTTAGTCTCGATCTGGGGTTTCGAACAGAAATCGAGGTACAGAACGTCAATTCAATCCTATCCCTGCCGGATGGTGATGTGATTATCTCCGGCCAGATCAAATTCCCTGGTGATATATCAACCCGCTCCGGAGCGCGACTCAATCCCGATGGAAGTCGGGACCTCGGATTCGCGAACGTCGCCTATATGGGTGGCAAACTCGTGTCATGGAATGATAGGATCTACCAAGGGAACGGAAATGGAGTTAGACGGTCTTGGCCTGATGGTACGCTTGATGGCGGCTTCGTAATTAATCCACCGTACGTGAGCAT